>NZ_JBFUCY010000016.1:0-178100 GCF_056404995.1 Mucilaginibacter sp. P2_A5 | reverse complement strand
GGGCCAAATGCCGGAAACATTGCGCCGGGCGGATTCATGATCAAGGTGCTTAGGGTGGCATTATTTGATGCCCTGATTACCGTTACAGCATAAGTTTTGATAGTACTTCCATCGGGGGCAGTTACCAGGACAGTTATGGTGGTAGGGCCGGTGTTCAGCGTTATCGGACCCGAGGCGGAGCCGCTGCTTACGGCAACCCCGTTTACGGTTATTGTTGCACCAGCTTCAACTACTGTTGGTGTAAAGGTAACGGTGTTTATGGAGGGATCTACAGACGTTTTGTAATCCACATTGCTTACAGTGGCGCTTGTCAGCACCAGAGGAGAAGCAGGGCTCATGATCAACGTGCTTAACGCACCGCTGTTTGAACCAGTTCTGTTTACCGTTACGGTATAGGTTTTTGTAGCAATGCCATCCGGCGCAGTTACCACGGTAGTTATTAAAGTTGGGCCGCTATTAAGCGGTATGGGAGCCGATGCTGTACCACTGGCTACCGGTACACCGTTTACTGTAATAGTGCTATTTGGATATGTTGCTGTTGGGGTAAGCGTTACGCTACTGGTTGTTGCGTCGACCCCGGTGGTATAATTTACCGCACCAACTGCCGAACTTGCCAGGATCAGCGGAGAACCCGGGTTCATGGTTAATGAACTTAGCGAAGGATTATTGGATGGGTTTACGGTGATGGTAAAGGTGATGGGTGCGCCATTACAGCCTGCACCGGCTGTAACAAAATTACCAAAAGAGCTTGGATATTCGCCTACGGGAACTGTAGCCACAATAGTATTTGTTGCAACATCGATAACAGATACAGTATTTGAATTGGAATTTACAACATACAATTTGCTGCCGTCAGGGCTTAGCGACAGTCCCGCAGAGTTTCCACCTGCGTCGATAGTTCGGTCTACCTGATTGTCTGCGGTACCAATTACAGATACTCTGCCTGAACCAAAGTTTGTAACATAAGCCAGGTCTCCCGTAGGATTTACCAATATCCCATTAGGGGTAACGAAGCCATTAGGTGAATATAAAGGAGACGTAATAGTGGATACCACTGTATTGGTTGAGGTATTGATTACTGAGACCGTATTAGAATTAGAATTTACTACATACAACCTGCTACCATCCGGGGTTATTGATATTCCAAACGGGGTATCGCCCGCCGGGATAGTTGCTATTACTGCTTTAGTTAAAATATTATTTACTGTAACAGTCCCCCAGCGACTTGAAACATATAGCCGGCTGCCATCCGGGCTTAACGCTATCCCATTAGGATAGTTACCCGCAGCATAACTAGATATTACCTCATTTGTAGCAGTGCTAATTGCTGCTACACCGCCGATTCCCTCCTGGCCCCAATTATAAAAGGTGGCATACAGGACGCTGCCATCCGGACTTATTAATAAACTTGTACAATTAGGAATATTACCGATGGTGGCCACTATTGTATTAGTTGTTGCATCGATCACCGAAATATTTCCAGAATAATTATTTCCTACATACACCCTTGCGCCATCCGGGCTAACTGCAATACAGAGCGGATCAATACCCACAGGAATGGTAGCCACTACTGTATTGGTTGTGGTGTTTATCACTGATACGTTGTTAGAGATTTCATTGGCTATATATGCAAATCCTATGGGTACAGGAGTGGCTGTGATGGTAGCCGTAACCGGGCTGGTGCTTGAGTTTACGGCAGTAAAGGAGGCGATATCGCCCGTGCCGCTTGCTGCTAAACCGATACCTGGTGTATTATTAACCCATTTGAAACTATTGCTTCCACCACTAAAAATAACAGCGGCTGTAGTGGACCCGGTTGCCACGGTTTGGTTGGGTACCGGGGCTATAACAGGTAACGCTTTTACAGTGCCGGTTACTGCCACGGTTTGGCTGGTAAATCCAGTAGAGGATAGCACAACATTGCCCGATACGGTGCCTACCGGTGCAGAAGCCGCCGTCCGTACATAAACTACCGTGCTGCTAACTATACCACCCGATTGTGTAAGCATTACACTGTCGCTATACCCACTACCCGCTGCAAGCGATACTTCGAACCCCGTGGGCGCAGCTGCGGTGATATTTGCCGACAAACCATTTCCTGTAACCTTAAACTGCAAATTATCTGCCGAAGCAGTACCCAAACAGGCAAAAATATTGCCTGTTGTGGCACCCGCCCGGATGGCGGGTGGTGTTGGGTTTACCGTAATAGTAAAACTAACCGGCGCGCCGCTTCCAATATTTGGCGTAATAAAATTGCCATTTGAAACAGGGGAACCGGCCATAGGGATCGTAGCTACTATAGTATTGTTTGTGGTATTAATTGCTGAAATAGTTTTTGAATTTTCCACATACACAGTCGTACCATCCGGACTAACAAATATCCATCTTGCGGACTCACCTACCCTCACGCGTGCTACCGTACCGTTGGTAGCCGAATTGATCACCAGAACATCGTTGTGATCTACACTTGCCACATACAACCGGCTGCCATCAGGGCTTATTGCTAAAGCCGCCGCCCCGTTCATTGGGATAGTAGATGTAATAGCATTTGTTGCGGTACTAATTACAAAAACCGAATTTCCCGTGGCGCTTGATGCATACACCCGGCTGCCATCGGGGCTTACTGCCAATTGAGATAGCCATGAACTTGCTGTAGTAGTAGCCACTATCGTATTGGTAGCAGTGCTGATTGCCCAAAAACTCTTTTGCCCTATCACGTATACACGGGTGCCATCAGGACTTACGGATATAGCCCATGGTTGAGTAGTTAAAGGTATAGTAGTTACTATCAAATTTGTTGCAGTGTTGATTACCGTTACTGTCTGTGGAAGCACATTTGTTACATACAACCTGCTACCATCAGGGCTAACTGTTATTCCGGAAATTTGAGCACCTGCAGAAATAGTTGAAATAACAGTATTGGTCGCAGTATTTATCACCGAAATAGTGCCCGTAAAGCTTGCCACATATGCGCGGCTCCCATCGGAACTTATCGCCACTGGACCGGGATATATCCCCACCGGGATAGTGGCTACTACCGTATTGGTTGCAGTACTGACGACCGAAACGGTATTCGTGGGGCTATTTGCTATATAAGCAAACCCTCCGGATAGCGGGGTGACAGTAATATTCGCTGTTACCGGAGTGGAGCCTGTGTTTACGGCCGTGAACGAAGATATATTGCCGTTGCCGCTCGTAGCTAAGCCGATACCCGGTGTATCATTAACCCATTTGTATATACTATTTCCTAACCCTGTAAAATTAATAGGCATCGTTGTGGTGCCATTTAAAAGGGTTTGGTTTGCTACTGCGCTTACTGTAGGCGAATTTACTATGCCAGTCACTGCAACGCTCTGACTGGTAACTCCTGTTGAAGTGAGCACCACATTGCCTGATATATTACCTGATGGATCAGACGCTGCCGACCGAACATATACCACGGCGCCGTTTACCGTACCCCCCGATTGCGTAAGCACTACACTACTACCATAACCGCTGCTTCCGGTAGCTGTCGGGACAAGCGATACCTCAAATCCAGTTGGCGCCGTTGCGGTGATATCTGCAGACAAGCCACTACCTGTTACTACAAACTGCTGGATATTTGGGCTTGCCGAGGCTGTACCAACATATGCAGAAATATTGCCGGTAACAGCACCTGCAATAATAGTTTGTGCTTGTACTTTGGAGAACACGGCAGATAATAATAGTATTATACTCACAGTGAACAGGCGGTGTAGGTTTTTTTTCATAACGTTGGTTTAAAAACGAGAACTTTAATGGTAATTATACCTCTGGCACTTTATATAAACCGGGAGTCAGGTATAAAAAATAAATCCATGCCCATTACACCGTTAAGCGCAGCCTGCGGCCTGGATTGAGTAAACTTTTACCTGTGCTTTTTTGACTTTTGGTTCGTGGTGCTTGATTCAATTTTTTTATAAGGTGAAGGTCAGATATGCCCTGTTCCTAAAAAAGATATAACCCCAAAAACAGCCGTAAAATATCATCGTGATTTAACTGTTTGGTATGCCTTATTTAGGAATAGTTAATTTTTAATCGAAAATACTTAAAATGTTTTGAATCAAGCAGTAATTAGAAAATAAAATGCGCTATAAAATAACGGGGAAGAAAAATCGTTGTCGGGCCAATTGATACCACGATTATTACTGTATTGAAGGCTTGTGGAGAAACTCTGCTCCTTAACATTCTGGGCTTAACAATATAACCTACAAAGCAGGGGGGGGCGATCTATAAAAATAAATTAGGTGGCAAAGGTTAACAAAACGGATGCTCAAAACCATCCGAAAGCGAAAATGTTACGTTCGTTATATTAGAAAATACGCTGCAATTTTTAAAACCAGACAGCCCAAACCCAGTTCCCACCAATGACCTAAAGGTTAATTTCAAATTCGTCGGCGTCTTTTAAAAACGGCAAAGTCTTGCGGGCTTTTTTTACCTCATCGGCAATAATCGAGAAGGTATATACGTCATCCTCGTCGCGTTTGTAATAAACTACGTTGCCGTTTGGATCGATACAGGTAGAATCGCCCGAATGGTAAACCTCGTTACCATCGTGGCCAACGCGGTTCACGCCTATCACGTAAGCCTGGTTTTCAACAGCGCGTGCGGGCAATAGGGTACGCCAGTGCAGCACCCGGCGTTCGGGCCAGTTGGCTACAACAATCAACAAGTCGTAGGGGTTATTGGCAAGGTTTCGCAGCCATACCGGGAAACGCAGGTCGTAGCAAATCATGGGGCATATTTTCCAGCCGTTCAGCTCCACCATAATTTTTTTGGTGCCGGCAGTGTAGGTATTGTGTTCTTTACCTAAAGCAAACAGGTGGCGTTTATCATAATACTCATAAGTGCCGTCGGTGCGCATCCAAATGAGGCGGTTGTAGTAATGATCGTTTTCTTTGATGATTATACTGCCTGTAACCACGCAATCGTGCTGTTTGGCAGTCTGGTGCATCCATTGCATGGTTTTGCCTTCCATTGGCTCGGCAAGTGCAGCGGCATTCATGGTAAAGCCGGTGCTAAACATTTCGGGCAGTATGATAAGGTCTGTTTTTTCCCTTATTCCGCCAGATAAGCGTAAAGTGATATTTTGTAAATTTTTATCAGTATTTTCCCAAAAAAGGTAGCCTTGAAAAACGGTAATTTTAAGATTATCCATACTTTTTAGTTCATAGTTGATGGTTCATAGATCATGGTTCATGGAACTTTTTATCGTGGTCTTGAACCCCTGTGAAATAATATCCCTCCGGCCATGATCCATCAACTATGAACCATGAACCGAAGTTAAAACAATATCCCTCCGGCCATGATCCATCAACTATGAACCATGAACCGGAGCTAAACTTTCAATAACCTATCAACGGCTTTATCTAAAGTTTCTTGCCTTTTGGCGAAACAAAACCTTAACACATGATGATCAATCCCCTTACTGTAGAAGGCCGAAACAGGTATCGCAGCCACCCCAAACTCCTTAGTAAGGCGCAGCACAAAATCGGCATCTTTCTCGTCGGTGATGTTGCTGTAACGTACTGATTGAAAGTATGATCCGTAGCAAGGAAGTAACTCAAAACGCGTTTGTTCCAGCCCCTGTCTAAAGTAGTCTCTTTTCTGCTGAAAAAACTCCGGTAAACCCACATAAGTTTCTTCATTTTTTAAATACTCGGCAATGGCATATTGTATCGGCGTATTAACCGCGAACACCAAAAACTGGTGAATTTTTCTGAATTCCTGCATCAGGTAGGCCGGCGCCATACAGTAACCAACTTTCCAGCCGGTAGCGTGAAAAGGCTTGCCAAATGATGCTACTATAAAGCTGCGCTGCTGCAAATCGGGGTAACGGGCCATACTGTGGTGAGTTTGGCCATCGTATATCAGGTGTTCGTATACCTCGTCGCTTAATATTAAAATATCCTGGTTTTTAACCAGAGCGCTTAATTCGTCAATATCCTCCTGGTGCAATATAGTAGCAGTAGGGTTGTGCGGCGAATTAAGGATAATCATTTTGGTTTTATGGTTGATGAGCCTTTTTACCATATCCCAGGCTATGCGGTAATTTGGCGGTTCAAGCGGTAATGATTTTACCACGCCGCCCATCAGCTTTATTGCCGGGGCATAGCAATCAAAGGCAGGCTCAAAAATAATAACCTCATCATTAGGATGTATAACTGCGCTAATAGCTGTAAATATAGCCTGGGTACCGCCCGCGGTGATGGTTATTTCGGTTTCGGGGTTGTAAACGGCGCCGTAAAGCTTCTCAGTTTTTTCGGCAATTCGCTCCCTTAAGCTCATCACGCCGGCCATAGGGGCATATTGGTTATGGCCATCTGTCATAGCCTTGTTAACCAGCCCGATTAGGTTGGCCGAGCAGTTGTAATCCGGAAATCCCTGCGACAGGTTTATTGCACCAACCTGGTTGGCCAGGGCAGACATTACCGTAAATATGGTAGTACCCGTTTGGGGTAATTTTGAAACAACAGAAATCATCTAACGGCTAAAGTAAGCAAAAAAGCACGAACCAATAAGCGTATTATTACGTATTTTTAGTTTTTTGAAAGTATTTCGTGTTATAAGAAAAATAATATCGCTGTTGTGAAGCCGCAGGTATGCGGCACATTGATCTATATTTGATGCCGGTTTTTTGAGGTACGATTTGCTTCTGCTGCTTTACACAAAATGCCGCCAGATATTTGTGGTAACCGACTGAGATTACAGCGTCAAGATTGAAATACTCAACGAGATAAGTTTTCCCGTCACTGGCAGTTGTTGCATTTTTTGCAACAACTGAATCCCGTACTAATTCGCCTTCCTTAAAAATATTACTAAGGTGTCTTGATATGACGGATTTATCTCTTTCAAAAAGATTGGCCAATTGGTGAAGGGATAACCATAAGGTGTCGTTTTCCAGTATGACGTCTACAGTTAAACTACCGTCAACTGATTGATATATAATAATTTGATCCTGATTCATGGTGTTATTTTTTTTATTGTTATAGATTTCGTAATCACTGGCGAAATTTGCCCGCTACTATTTTTTAAATTGTGCAAAAAACGTTTGCACAATTGCGTTGAACAGCCAAATGCTTATTTGACCTTTTTTATATTATTTGAAGGTCCCTTGCGGACCGCGCGCCGTTTAGGCTCAGGTTCCAGTTTTTCCCGAAGTATGCTCATATCATCACCGATCTTTTTGAGGAGAACCCTGGCATAAATTTGCGTGGTAGCGATCTTCGTATGGCCCATCATCTTACTGACTGTCTCAATCGGAACATTATTAGAAAGTGTGATCGTGGTGGCGAAAGTATGGCGGGCTACACCGAAGGTCAGTACCTTTTTAATCTGGTTGATGATACCGATCTCTTTTAGATAGCTGTTCACCCGCTGATTAGAATAATTGGGAAACAGAGTGCCGGTAATCGCAGCACGGTCGTCATAACGGTAACGCTCCAATATTTTCAGCGCAGGGGATAATAAGGGAATATTAGTTGGCTCATTGCTCTTTTGTCTGAAAAGTTTGATCCATTGATTGCCATCTTCACCAGCGGTGATATTGCTTTCCTTTAAATTCATCAGGTCGATAAAAGACAGCCCGGTATAACAGCTGAATATGAACAGGTCGCGTACCACATTCAGCCGCTCCGCTGAAAACTCTTTGTTTTGAATAGCATTCAGTTCTGTTTGGTTGAGAAAAGCGGTCTCTACTTTCTTGTAACGGAACTTGTAATTCTTAAAAGGGTCTTTGGATATCCAGGTTAGCTTTAACGCCAGCGTGGTCATTTTACGCAGGCGGATCAGGTGTTTCATTACCCCATTATTATTAAGCGGCTTCTGGTGATCTTTCGGCTTATGATTACGGAGAAAGGTTTCGAAGTCAATGATGAATTTGTAGTCGATATCGTTAATGCGGATATCGGTTGTGTTACGCTTTTCTTTGAGGAATTTTTCCAGGTAGCGACGGGAAACCGCATAATGCTTGAGCGTACTCCAGGTTAACGCGGCAGAGGCCACTTCGTAATGATAGTCCATTAATTTGCTCAGGGAATACGTTTCCTCTGTTTCCTCGCCGAGGAACATAGCTTTAAGCAGTTGAGGGGTGACTTCCTTACCGGCGATCTGCAATTGCTGGTAGTAGGTCGTGATCGTGAATTTGACCTGCTCCAGGTACGCATTCGTTTCCTTTGCCTCGGGAACTTTGACCTTCAGCCCGCCTCGTCCCGCGTCCCAGTTTTCAACCTTTACATAATGTTTCAAAGCGAAACGAACCCGCTCTTTGTTGACGGTAACGGATGTGTAAACGTTGGTTACGCCATCCTTCGCCCTTTCTTTTTTGATGGTGAAATGCACACCAAATGACTGCGATGTTTTCATCTTTTAACAGTTTTTAAATGAATAAATGATTAATTACATCCCGAAATCGTTATTTTCAGGGGCCAGGAAAGGCAAAAGCGAAGTTGTATTTCCAGTCTTTTTGGATTCATTATGATCCTTATTTAAGGATATAACTATTTATAATACAATCATTTAACTCATTCTTGGCCCCTAAAAGTAAAAACTATATTCAGGGTGCCGGATTGGTGTTCCAAAGTGTGCATTCGTAAGGACTGAAAAGGATCGGAATAAAACAAAAAACCCTCTAAATCAGCGACTTAGAGGGTTTTAAGAAGCGGTTAAACTTCATTTTGTGCGCCCACCTGGGCTCGAACCAGGGACCAAAAGATTATGAGTCTTCTACTCTAACCGACTGAGCTATAGGCGCGGTTATTTGTGTTTATTTAACGGGTGCAATTTTACATATTTGCAGTCAATTTACAAAACCCTTTATGCAAAATATCAAAAATATCATCTTCGACTACGGTAACGTTATCTTTAATATCGATTTCAGGAAGGCCCAGCAAGGCTGGAACCAGTTGGGTATCAGTAATGCTGCAGAGTTTTTCGGTCATAAACAGCAGGACGAAATTTTTGATAAATTTGACAGGGGAGAGGTGTCCGCAGAAGAGTTTAGGAACTATATCAGGCAAAAATCGGGCAATCCAAGCCTTACTGACGATCAAATAAACGGCGCGTGGAATAGCATGTTGCTCGGAATTGAGCCAGGCAACCATGAACTACTGCTGGATTTGAAAACAAAATACCGCACGTTTTTATTGAGTAACATCAATGCAATTCACTATGATCACATCATGGCATACCTGAAAAAAGATTTTGGGTTTGATGGTAACGACCATCTTTTTGAAAAGGCATATTACTCACATCTCACGGGCAAGCGCAAGCCCGAAGCCAGGATCTTCCAGTTGGTACTGGACGAAAATAATCTTAACCCGGCCGAAACTTTGTTTATCGACGACAGCCCGCAGCATTTGGCCGGCGCCGAAAAACTGGGTATCCAAACACTTTTAATGACCAGGCCGGATACTATTCAGCAGTTTTTCAAAAGATCGGGCTTGTAAACCAAATGTACCGAAGATGAGTAAGGTGTTGTAAAATAAGTTCAACAATCAGTGCTTCGTGCATACCGTTTACCGATTTTAAAATACAGTGGCAACCAGTTAGTTCAAATACTGCCGCTGGTATTTATTCCTGTAATCAATAGGAGACAGGCCTGTAATACGCTTAAATGTGGTACGGAAAGCTTTATTATCGGTGTACCCAACGTTATACATCACCTCATTTACGTTATCGCGCGATGTTTCCAGGCTTACTTTGGCCGCTTCTATTTTTACCCGTTGAATGTATTCGGCTACTGTATTGGATGTTGCTTTCTTGAAGCGACGCTCCAGGTTTCGCCTGCCTAAGGCAAACATAGATGCCAACTGTTCAACGCTTATCTTTTCTGAATAATTTTTCTCAATAAATTCCTGGGCTTTCTTAATAGGATCGTCTGAATGATCTTTTTGCCCCTGGAAAATAATGAACGACGATTGGTTGGTACGTTCCATTTCGATGGCAAATACCTTTGAGCTTAAAATAGCCATATCCCGGCCGGCAAATTTCTCAATCAAATATAATAAGAGGTTGAGGTAGGAGAATGCCCCACCGCTGGAGTAAATGCCCTGTTCATCAGTAATGATTTTTTCAGTCACCAGATTTACATCCGGGAACATGGTACGGAACTGATTGGCAGCCATCCAATGGGTAGCACAGCTTTTACCTTTTAACAACCCTGTAGAAGCCAATAAAAAAGCCCCCATACACAAACTGGCAATTTCGGCGCCGTTTTTATATTGATCAATGATCCATGGAATAAATTCCTTATTATTTTCAATAGCACTTGTTATTTCGCCATCAAGTGCAGGGATAACGATCAGGTCGGTTTTTTTAACTTCCCTCATTAAAACATGAGCATTTACAGTAAAGCAACCACCGCTGATGGGCGTTTCAGCTTGCAGGCCAACCAGCTCAACTTTAAAAATTGGCTCTTTTCCCATCGATAAAAAAAATTGGTTTACCTGGGTAAATAACTGACGCGAGCCTTCCAGGCTACCTAAAATTGCCCCCTTTGGTATTAAGATAGATATGTGCTTCATATTTCAAAAATATAATAAAGCAATAACGCAAGCAACATTTAATGCAGGTTATTTACCGCCGGCATTTTTTATTGAATGTGCTTGTTAGTTAATTGTTTGAATGCAAATGATAAATGCTTTTTATACCTGCATTGTTGCTGCCTGCCCGTATATTACATACGGTTGTTTTGCCGTGCCTGGCTTAATGGCTAATACGATGACCGATTTTACTTCGCCTGATAATGGTACCCGCCACATATAAATTGGTGCCTTTTGGTTTCCTAAACATCTCAACCGTTAAGCTGCAGACTAAAAATAGTTTGGCATGGCCATGATTATAGTTTTAAGTCGTTATTCAATACAGAAGCCACTTGTTTGGCAGTGTATTGGCAGATTTTTTTTAAGATTTTTTGTCAGCAAGATAGGCTATTGTCATGTGTGCTGACAAATTGACAAAAAAAATATTAAAATGCTAAGGAGGCTAAAACGGGACTTATAAACCAATATTTTTCCTTTAAAATTCAAAATGAGGTCGAAATTTTCATTATAAATTGGCTTTTGGGGTTTGTTTTTTAATTTTTATTGTTCAACGTAGCCGTTTTTATGCAATGTCATGTTTTTATACCATAATCTTTTAGCTTTTTTCTGATCCGGAATTTTACAATTTAAAAACATGCCTTATTTTTTTCCTAATGAGAAAAGCATCTTTTTATTTTTCGATATGGCCCTTCAATTTTTATAAATTATAAAATACAGCAATTTTACTTTTGGGCTTTCCGCCCCCCCTAAAAACCGGAATAGTTTTATGGCATATTTTTAGCCGGTATCTGGACGGGAAACCGAAATGTTTATCACTTAGTTCCATACAAATTAGGGATTTATGTGATTGACAATATGCTTCCCACGGTGTTAATAAAATATATAAATCACTTAAAAAATAAAACTATGTTAATCGTATTAGAAGTTGCCGCATTTTTAGCCGTTATCGTGTTACCGTTAATCCCAGCTAAAAAAGTTGCGAAATAATAAGGTACCAAGCCCTATCAACAATTCAATCATCATTTAAAAAATTAAGATCATGTTAATCGTATTAGAAGTTGCCCTATTTTTAGCAGTTATCATTGTGCCTTTGATTCCAGCTAAAAAAGTTGCGAAATAATTAGAGGTTTACATTAAGTTGTAAATAAAAGATGGATAGCATTGAAGCTACCCATCTTTTTTATTTTATAGGCGGAGGTTTTCTATGCCGATTTAAATAGATATTAAGACAGTACACTTAAATGGTAATGCAGAATCTTTGCAATTCCAAATTTTAGTGGAAGTAATTCGTATTTTTGTCGACTGATCAAAATCGATGCAAAAGAAAAGCAAGCTTACGCTATATATATTTATAGCCCTTATCGCCGGTGTAGTAGTAGGTTATATTTACAACACCAATGTAATCAACAGTATTAACACCAATATAAGTGCCGCCGAGGCTCATATTAAAACCATCGATAAAAAGCTGCTTGCATCGGCAGATACCACAACCGAGGCTTTTAAAGTCCTAAAACTACAGAGAAAGGCCGAGGTAAAAATACAACAGGATAATAGCACCCTAAGAGAGGATAAACTGGAAGGCTTTAATATTTTAAGCAAGATTTTCCTGAATTTGATAAAAATGATTGTGGCACCATTGGTGTTTACCACATTGGTTGTTGGTGTGGCCAAGGTGGGCGATATTAAAGCAGTAGGCCGGATAGGCGGCAAAACGATGCTTTGGTTTGTTAGCGCTACATTAGTTTCTTTATTATTAGGAATGTTGCTGGTTAATTTATTTGAGCCAGGTAAAACCATGCACTTGCCCTTGCCTGATAGCCATTTAACCACTGGCATTAAAAAATCGGCATTGTCATTAACCGAATTTATAGGGCACGTGTTTCCCTCAAGCTTTATCAAATCGATGGCAGATAATGAGATTTTGCAGATTGTGGTGTTTTCGCTGTTTTTTGGCATAGCCACAGCGGCTGTAGGTGAGCAAGGTAAAATTGTTATTAAAGCCATGGATGCCATTGCCCATGTAATATTAAAAATAACCGGCTATGTGATGAAACTGGCCCCCGTTGCCGTGTTTGGCGCTATAACGGCTGTAATTGCAAAACAAGGGTTGGGGGTATTATCAACCTATGGAATTTTTATCGGTGAGTTTTACTTTTCGCTGATGCTGCTTTGGCTCATTATTATACTCGCAGGCTTTATTGTATTGCGCAAACCCGTTTTCAGGTTAATAAGTAGTATAAAAGATGCCATGCTGATCGCCTTCAGTACTTCAACCAGCGAAGCTGCTTACCCGAAAGTACTGTTAGAATTGGAGCGTTTTGGATGCAGTAATAAAATTGTGAGTTTCGTATTACCATTGGGCTATTCATTTAATTTGGATGGCAGCATGATGTATATGACATTTGCATCGTTGTTTTTGGCGCAATCGTATGATATACATCTATCGTTTGGGCATCAGTTGTCAATGTTATTAGTGCTGATGCTAACAAGCAAAGGAGTTGCCGGTGTGCCCAGGGCTTCACTCGTTGTTATTGCCGGAACATTATCGATGTTTAATATTCCTGAAGCCGGACTGTTTCTGCTGATAGGGATAGACCCGTTATTGGATATGGGCAGGTCGGCAACCAATGTGTTAGGTAACGCTATGGCGACGGCGGTGGTGAGTAAGTGGGAAGGAGAGCTTGATAGTTAGTGAATTAGCGAGTTAGTGAATTAGTGATTTTTTATTGATTTAAACAACGGCTTTTCGGTTAACATCAAAAATTATATTAAATGGCAAGTAGCGAAAATATTGATTTTGCAGAAGCATTTAGGAATCGTACAAAAAAGTTTGTCGTCGATAATGTTAAATTTTACAAAACTTTGCCAAAAACTGAGGAAGCTAAAATAATTGGAAAGCAATTACTTAGGTCTGCTTCTTCCGTTGGTGCAAACTATCGGGCCGCTTGTCGCGCTAGATCACAAGCTGAGTTTCATTCTAAACTTTCAATAGTAGTTGAAGAAGCTGATGAATCGGCATTTTGGATGGAGGTACTAATTGAAGCTCAGATAGTTAATAAGTCGGATCTGATATCATTATTAGACGAAGCCAATCAAATCCTTAAAATAGTATCTGCATCAAGAAAAACAGTTTCTACAAATCAAAAATGACAGGCAATTTATAATTCAAAAATCACTAATTCACTAACTCGCTAATTCACTAATTAAATGTCCAGTACTACCAAAAAAATATTTCTTATCTCCACAATCGTTATTCCGTTCCTATTATACTGTTTTTATTATTACGGTATGATGATCAAAAACGCGCCATACCGGTTTGCTGATTTTCAGTCGATCTCTATCCAGTATGGCGAGAAAGATTCGTTGGTTAACAAATTTAATTCAAGTACAGGCGACTATCAATACCTCAATAAGCGCGATTCGTTAGTTAAAACCCATATTAAACTAACCGAGAATGATTTGTTGTACCTGCATCACAAGGCAGCCGGCCTGGGTTTCTGGGATTTTCCATCAAACGAAAGGGGAGATACTGTTAAAGAAAAACCTGTGCGTTATATTATCGAGTTTAAATATAAAACCAAAACCAAGCGGGTTGTTTTTGATTCGAACTTTGCTGGCGACCCTAAATTGATAGATGCCAACAAGCAACTGATTAAGGAAATTGACCAGAGTTTAACAACAGCTGAAAGAAGGCTGAAAAAATAAACGGCGGTCATGTTGTTTATTAAATATCCAATTCCTATATTTGCACCTCGAATTTTAAAACAATAATTAACAAACATGTACGCAATAGTAAGTATAGCAGGACAGCAATTTAAGGTTGCAAAAGACCAGCAGATCTTTGTACACAGGTTACAAGGTGACGAGGGCGCTAGTATTGAATTTGACAGTGTATTGTTAGCAGAAAACGAAGGTTCATTCAAATTAGGTTCTGATTTGAAAGGCGCTAAAGTATCGGCTAAGATCTTGTCTCATTTAAAAGGTGATAAAGTAATCGTTTTCAAAAAGAAACGCAGAAAAGGCTACAAAAAGAAAAACGGTCACCGTCAACAATTTACCAAGATCGAGATCACTGGTATCACATTATAATTTAAAGTTTTAAACCGAGCCGATTTATCAGCTCATAAAAGATATAAACAATGGCACACAAAAAAGGGGCCGGTAGTTCCAGAAACGGCCGCGAGTCGCATAGCAAACGTTTAGGTATCAAAATTTTCGGTGGTCAGCCAGCAATTGCAGGTAACATCATCGTTCGTCAGCGTGGTACTAAACACAACCCAGGCGTTAACGTAGGTATCGGCAGAGATCATACTTTATTCGCTTTAGCCGAAGGTATTGTAGTTTTCCGCAAAAAAGCTGATAACCGTTCATACGTTTCAGTTGTTCCGGCTACAGAAGCAGTTGCCGAAGTAGCAGCAGCGCCAGCTGTAGTTGAGGCAACACCTGTTGCAGAAGAAGCTCCAAAAGCAAAAAAAACAGCAGCACCAAAAGCAAAGAAAGCTGATACTGAAGAAGCAGCAGCTGAGTAATTAGCAAAGCTTTATAGATATAAGAAAGCCCTGGTCAATTTGACCGGGGCTTTTTTGGTATGTAGAAGAATGAAGGCGATCATTCAATGATCAGTTTCTTCAAATAATAAGTATCCGGATCAACTATCGGCATAGTTTTACTTGTAACAGTTATACCCTTTTTATCTGTTGTATACCGTTTGGTAATGCCATCTACGTTAATATCCA
The DNA here is from genome assembly GCF_056404995.1 of Mucilaginibacter sp. P2_A5. Lineage (NCBI taxonomy): Bacteria > Pseudomonadati > Bacteroidota > Sphingobacteriia > Sphingobacteriales > Sphingobacteriaceae > Mucilaginibacter > Mucilaginibacter sp. P2_A5. Next base: position 162,805 of record NZ_JBFUCY010000016.1, on the reverse strand, counting down.
AGGGTAGCGGCATATCAATGTTTTGAAGCTGAATGAGGTATTTATCGCCACGTTTTGCCGTTATATGAACCTCCAGTTTGTTGATGGAATAAATGTACAGATCGAACAAAGGTTTAAGATCACGATCGGCAGCTTTGCTAAAATATTCCTGCACATCTGCCGTAGTAACCAGGTTGCTGTAGGTGTATTTAGGGCTGGTTACAAAGCTTTTTATAGCAGGGAAGAAGATGGTATCGCCCATGATGTATCTTAGCGTATGCATAAAGAACGCGCCCTTGCCATAAATATCCCCATTATAAGCGGCTTCCTCGTCGATATCTTTTCCTATTACCAAAGGAATTTTGTTGCCAAATGAAAGTGCAGCTTGCTGGAAGTGTTTAATATAGGCTTGTTCGCCTTCCAAATCCCGTATGGGCATCGCGTCGCCAAAGGTGCAAATACCTTCGTGGATCCAGTAATCGGCCCAGTCTTTGGCGGTTACTTTGTTGCCCCACCATTCGTGGCCAAATTCATGGTGCATCAGCCAGTCAAAATCCTTTCCGCCAAGTTTACTATACCTGAATTTGTTGCCATAGGCGTTCATGGTTTGGTGCTCCATACCCAGGTGCGGAGTTTCGGCTATGCCTATTTTCTCTTTGGCCCATGGATACTCGCCAAAGTACTTTTCCTGTATGCGGATGGTTTGCTCGAAAATATCCAGGTGGCGGTTTGCCTTAGCGGCGTCCTCCTTCAATACATAAAACTGGATGGGTACAGTAGTTCCGTTAACGGTTTTATATGGCCTGCTTACTACGGTATAATCGCCGACATTAAACAAGATGCTGTAATTGTTGATGCTATAATTGGTTTTCCAATGATAAGTAGCTTTATCGCCGCTTTTGGTCACTTTTTGCAACAAGCCTGGGCCGGCAACTACCAGGTCTTTAGGTACGGTTATCATCATATCCACGCCGTCGTTCGGCTCATCGGAGGGATGATCTTTGCACGGGAAATACAATTTTCCGCCTGTCCCCTCGGCTGTAATGGCAACCCATGCATGGCCGGTTGAATCCTTTGTCCAGGTAAACCCATCATCCCATGGCGGGCGACGGGCAACATGAGGTTTGCCTCCATATATTACTTTAATGCTTGCCTTTCCGGCAGATAATTCTTTTGTTGTGTTTATAGTTATCAGGTTGTTTTGATAAGTGAATGGTTCCTTTTTTCCGTTTACCAAAACGTTGCTGATCTTTAAAGAGTCTAACAGGTCAAAAAGTAATACTTTGGTGGGTTGCGCCATGATTACATCAATAGTGGTGTAACCATCTATCGTTTTTTGAACTGGATCAACGCTTAACGAGATTGTATAATGGCGCACGTCCATAATGGCTTGCTCGGGTTTGAGTTTGCCGCCGGAGGTTAGTGTTTGGGCCTGCAATTGACTTGTTAGCATCAAAATCAGAGCAGCGGCGTAAAATATTTTCATGTGGGAATGGATATCAGTTTTCGCTTGTTTTAAAAGGGATTGCAACGGTATAACGCACCCTTACCGGGATATTTCGTTGTGTGCCCGGAAGCCATCTCGGGCTTTTAGCAACCAGTTTTAACGCTTCTTTATTTAAGGACACTGATAAACCCTTATCAACCAATTTTACCCCAGTCAAAGATCCATCCTTTTCAACTATAAAGGTTACAAGCACACGTCCTTCAAATCCCTCAGAATCGGCAGGCCACCTTAAGTTTTTGTTAATGTATGCCTCAAATTTAAAATAGCCACCAGGAAATTCAGGAGCCTTTTCGGCGTAGGCGTAAGTCGAGTCACTTAACTTTAAAACCTCATCGTCGGTAGTTGTCGGGCTCGCCTTATCAACTCTTAAAGCTTGAAAAACCTGGGCATTCGTTGTTAAAGCGCAAGTAAGAAAAAAAAATAACAGGTAAATGCTTTTCATACTTTAAATATAGTAATACTTCCTCGTTACCAAAAAAGTGGAACCTTCGCGGGCGTTTCCTCAATCTAAATATAATCAATACTCCCTCACCAGTAAATTATCGGCAAACTGTCTCAAGTATTGGCGGCGATCTTCTGATAGATTGATCTGATCCAGGGCGTTAAAAGCCATTTCTGCATAAGTTTGCATGGCATCCTCTGCATAATTTCTGATGTCCAGTCTGTTGTAAATAGCGGTTACGGCCGCTACCTTATCGGCGGCGGTAAATTCATCAAGCTTTAGCCATTTGTCGAGCTCAGTTGCCTGGTCGCCTTTGGCCAGTTCAAGCGCTTTTATCAGCAGGTATGTTTTTTTGTTAGATAGGATATCCCCGCCAACCTGTTTGCCAAATTTTTCCGGGTCGCCATATACATCCAGGATATCATCCTGTAACTGGAAAGCAATACCAAGGTTTACGCCAAAACTGTACAGCAATTGTGCATCGTTTAACGTGGCGCCGCCAATAATGGCACCTATTTTTAAAGTACCACCCAATAATACTGCGGTTTTAAGCCTTATCATGTCCAGGTATTCATCAATGAGTACATTGTTACGCTGCTCAAAGCTCATGTCAATTTGCTGGCCTTCGCATACGCCTGTGGCGGTTTCATTAAAAACGTCCATTACCCGGCGCAAAATAGCATCGTCAACTTTCATCATAAATTTGTTGGCCTCCACCATCATGGCATCGCCGGATAGTATGGCCACGTTGGCGTTCCATTTTTCGTGCACCGTAACTTTACCGCGGCGCAATGGGGCTTTATCCATAATGTCGTCATGCATCAGGGTAAAGTTGTGGAATACCTCAATGGCCAGCGCTGGTTCTATGGCGCTTTCCACATCGCCGCCAAATAAGTCGCAGGCCATCAGCAACAGGGCAGGGCGCAACCGTTTGCCGCCCAATGCAAGTATGTAACTTATAGGTTCGTAAAGATCGGTAGGATAAGCTGGAAAAGTAAGTTCGTCTACAGCTTTGCTTACCAAAGCATGTAGTTCTGTAAGTTGTTTCATCTTTGTAGTTAACGGATGATTAAGTTGATTGAGTTGGATTAAGTTGATTGAGTTAAAAATTCAACCACTCACCTAATCAACCCAATCAACCACTCACCTAAAATATCAATCCTGTACTAACGAAAAATCAATTTGTTTCTTGGTCAAATCAACGTTTTTAACCCTGATTTTTACTTCATCACCCAACTGGTAAATTTTCTTTTTCCGCTGGCCGATGATGCAATAATTTTTCTCGTCCAAAGTATAAAAATCATCGGATATATCACGCAGGCGTATCATACCTTCACATTTATTTTCAATGATCTCCACATACATTCCCCATTCGGTAACGCCCGAAATAATGCCTGTAAATATATTGCCAACTTGGTCGCGCAGGTATTCGGCCTGTTTGTATTTAACCGACGAGCGTTCGGCATCGGCGGCCTTTTTCTCCATTTGCGAACTGTGTGTGCACAACTTCTCGTAATGCTCGGCATTGGTTGATTGGCCGCCGTTTAAATAATGGAACAGCAGGCGGTGCACCATCACATCGGGGTACCGGCGGATAGGAGAGGTAAAGTGTGTATAATGGTCAAATGCCAGGCCATAGTGGCTGCTGGCTTTTGTGGTATAAATAGCCTTAGCCATTGATCTGATAGCCAGCTGTGTAAGTACATTTTGTTCTTTTTTGCCTTCCACATCTTCCATCAGGAAATTTAACGACTTGGCCGTTTCTTTATCTGATTTAGTGTTTATCTTATAACCAAACCTGGCAGCAAATTGCGCAAAATTAGCCAGCGCCTCTGGTTTAGGTGAGTCATGCGCGCGATAAACAAAGGTATATTTGTGTTTTCCTTTGCCCATTTTACTTACATGCTCGGCAACTTTACGGTTAGCCAAAAGCATAAAATCTTCGATCAGTTTATGGGCGTCCTTGCGTTCTTTTACGTAAACACCAATGGGTTTCCCCGCTTCGTCGAGTTTAAATTTAACCTCGGTAGTTTCGAAGCTGATGGCGCCATTTTTAAATTTACGGTCGCGCAGTTTGTAGGCCAGTGCGTTTAGTTTGAGGATCTCGTCTTTAAAATCGCCTTCTTTGTTTTCTATTACTTCCTGAACTTCTTCATAAGTAAAGCGCCTGTCGGAGTAGATGATGGTTTTGCCGTACCATTCGGTTTGGATAAATGCATTCTCGTCAAGTTCAAACACTGCCGAAAAACATAGTTTTTCTTCTTTAGGGCGCAACGAACACAAACCGTTTGAAAGGCGTTCCGGTAACATCGGGATAACCCTATCAACCAGGTAAACCGAGGTAGCACGATCTAATGCCTCTTTATCAAGGGCAGAATCCGGAACGATATAATGCGATACATCGGCAATATGTACACCAACTTCGTAATTGCCATTTTCAAGTATTTTGAACGATAGGGCGTCATCAAAATCCTTAGCATCAAATGGGTCAATCGTAAACGTAGTAATGTCCCTGAAATCCCTTCTGCGGGCAATTTCCTCTTTGGTAATCACATCAGATATTTCTTCCGATTCGTGCTCAACCTCTTTGGGGAAGGATAGCGGAAAACCATATTCGGCAAGGATGGCATTCATCTCGGTGTCATTCTCTCCCTGTGCACCCAAAATGTGTTTTATCCTGCCTATCGGATTTTTGGCTTCCGCCGGCCAGTCGGTAATTTCGGCAACCGCTTTTATTCCATTTTTAGCGCCATTGAGCTCACTCATCGGGATAAAAATATCGTGCATCATCTTACGGTCATCCGGGATAAAAAATGCAAAACGCTCAGATAGTTTTACAATTCCGGTAAACTCCATTTTGGCGCGCTGCAGTATTTCAATAATCTCACCTTCTTTACGTTTACCTTTGCTTATAGCATATACGTAAACTTTAACACGGTCGCCGTGCAATGCATTGCGGAGTTTGCGCGGGGCAACAAAAATGTCGCTTTCCAGTTCATCATCGGTAACTATAAATGCCGATCCGTCATTCGTCAGATCGACCCTGCCTTCCATAAATGTTTTTAACTCAAGGAGTTGAAATTTGCCCGGCGAAACTTCTTTTAGTACCGATTTAAAAGCCTCATCTTTTAGAATATCAAATATAATTTCGCGCGATTCGGGATCGCGGACGTTTAATTTTGCAGAAACCTGTTTATAATTTAGCGGCGTATTGCCATTTTGTTCAAATACATCAAGTACCATTTGGGTAAGTACCTGTACTATAGATGAGTTATTTTTCTTTTTTTTAGACATACAAAAGTATTTGCGCTAAGATACGGAATTTTGGTATTTAGGGAGGGAGACATGAAATGAAGTAATTGGCGATTTATATCTGGTAGGGATCGGTGCAGGATAGGGGCGTCACCTTGTTAAAATCGCTTAAGTTTCTTGTAAGCAGCGTCAAATTATTAGTTATAGCAGTAGCCGCAATGATGGCGTCAGGAAGTTTCAGACGATACATTTTCCTAATCTCTATTGATTTTAGTATGATATTTTCTGATAAATCAAAAACTATCGAAGCGTTTATGAAACTATTTAAGAAGCTTATTTGGGCGTCAGTTGCACTTCGCCAAACCAATAGTTCTATTCTGGATATTACTGACAGTTTGATTTCGATATCGTCAATTAAATTAATTGATTTCTGCGGTAGTTTGTTTTCAAGATAATCAATTATTGTATTGGTGTCCGCTAAATATCGTTGTTCCATTCGTTGCGGACTTCTTTTAAATGATTTTTAAAGTCTTTATATTGCTCGTCTGTCAAGTTCAATTTTCCTCTAAAATCAGACGGCTTTTTCTTTTGAGGGACTTCTTCTATGTTCAACTCATCAATGGCATATATTAGCACCTCTACCTTGCGACCAACGTAGCTTTCCGGTATATGGATTGAAGGGTCTTGGTTTTCAGGAGTTATTACTGTGCGTATCATATAAGTTACTTATCAAGATATTTACAATTCGTAAATAAAATGCCACTAATTGTATGAAATACTTACGATGTGTCACAAATTTAGACAATTTGTTCATACAATCGATTTATCTATTGAAATAATTTACCCCTGCGGAATCGACGCTATTAAATTCCTGGTGTACTCCTCCTTTGGCCTGTAATAAATATCATCCGGATAGCCCGTTTCAATAATCTCGCCTTTATTCATCACCATCATCCTGTCGGATATATGTTTAATAACGGCAAGGTCATGCGAGATGAAAATGTAAGTCAGCTTAAATTCCTGCTGTAATTCACGGATCAGGTTAAGCACCTGTGCCTGTACAGACACATCAAGTGCCGAAACTGATTCGTCGCAAATGATAAACTTAGGCTGTAGCGCCAGCGCCCTGGCTATTACTATACGCTGCCTTTGCCCTCCCGAAAACTCATGTGGATAACGGTTAAAATGTTCGGGCAGCAGGTTTACCCTTTCCAATAATTCAAGCACATGTTTTTTGCGCTGAGTGTTATTGGCATAAAACTGGTGCACCTGCAAGGGCTCTAATATGGATTGCCCAACGGTTAATTGGGGGTTTAAGGAGGAGTAAGGGTCCTGGAAAATGATTTGGATATTACGGCGCACCTCGCGCAGGTCAGTCTTTCTTAAGCTCCGCAAATCGGTGTTTTGAAAACTGATATTGCCCGCAGTGGGTTCGATCAGCCTTAAAATGGTACGACCCAGCGTTGTTTTTCCGCAGCCCGACTCGCCAACCAGGCCAAGCGTTTCGCCGGGGTAAACCTCGAAACTTACATTATTAACCGCTTTAACCACCTTTTTTGACATGCCTAATAAACCGGTACTAACCGGGAACCAGGTAGAAAGCTGATCGATCTTTAATAAGGGCTGTTGCTTATATAATTCAGTTCTTCTTGCTTCAATTTCACTTTCAGGATAATGATACAATGTCCGGATGTTTTCGATAGTTACCGACGATTTATTTTGGATATTATCTGCATTAAAAAAATCGGCAACTATCGGCAGTTTCTTTAGATGTTGATTGGGTGATGGCCTGCATGCCAATAGGCCTTTAGTGTATGGATGGCTGGGATGATTGAATAGATCTATTGTATTGGCCTCCTCAACAATTTCACCTTTATACATCACCATTACCCGGTCGGCAATTTCTTTAATAACCCCCAGGTCATGCGAAATAAAAATCAGGCTCATCTGGCGCGCTTTTTTAAGGCAAAGCAGTAATTCTATGATGGTTTTCTGCACGGTTACGTCAAGCGCGGTAGTTGGCTCGTCGGCTATTAATATCTCCGGATTGCAGGATAGGGCCATCGCTATCATTACCCTTTGTTTTTGTCCACCCGAAATTTGATGCGGATAGCTATCAAAAATCGCTTCCGGGCGGGGGAGCTGTACCTCGTTAAAAAGTTCGATGGTTTTCTTTTTTGCTTCGACTTTGCCTAATCCCAAATGTAGCCTAATAGCTTCTGCGAGTTGAAAACCGCAGGTAAGCACCGGGTTAAGGGATGTCATAGGCTCCTGGAAAATCATAGCCATGCGGTTGCCCCTGATGTGGCGCATATCAGCCTCGGATAGTTTGCACAAACTAACATCGTTTAAAAGTACCTCCCCGGTAATAACGGTTTTATCCGCATCCAACAACCGCATCAAAGCAAGTGAGGTAACTGATTTACCCGAACCGGATTCGCCTACAATCCCAATAGTTTCGCCTTTTTGTAAATTAAAGGAAATGTTTTTTACTGCTTTAAATAAGCCATCTCCTGTTTTAAAACCAACCTCCAGATTTTTTACTTTCAGCATTATTGGCCAACTATGGTTATCATTTCGTCTTTTATTAAATCTTCGCCACGATAACGCCTTATCAGTTGGGCGGTAGCAACTACATCTTTTTGGCAATAAGTGCAAATCCGGTCAAGCTGGTTTTCGTTCCAGTAAACGTGTCCCACCATGCTGCCGTCAATGTCGTCTTTTGGGGTAGGGATATCAAAAATGGCGGTGAGCAGGTTTAATGACGTGTAATTTTTATAATCACCAAATTTCCATAACTCCATGGTGTCCAGATGGATAATTTCCCAGGGCTTTTTACCTGCCAGTTGTAGCTGGGGCGGAAAAGGAAGCCCGTTTATCAATAAACGTCGACATATATAGGGATAGTCAAACTCTTTACCGTTATGTGCTACCAGGACCAGGTTAGCAGGCTGGCTAAACAACAAAGCCGAAAAGTTGATGAGCAATTCTTTTTCATTATGCCCCGCGAACGACTTTACCCGCAAACCTATATTTTCTTTTCCCTTAGTGAAAACCCCGACAGATATACATACTATCTTACCAAATTCGGCCCAGATACCGGCGCGTTGGTAATATTCTTCGGGCGTTTCATCTTTACGCTGATATTGTGTTTTTAAGTCCCAGAGCTTTTTGAAATGCTCGGGCACTTCATCATGTGTACCATATTGGGGTACCGTTTCAATATCGATTACCAATAAATTATGCAGGTCGTACTGCTCAAGCATCGTGTATTAATTTTATGGAGCAATATAATGAATGTTTTAGTTTGATAGGTTTTACGTGGTATGTTTTAAGTTATACGTTTGTAATATTACCAATTGGCGCCAAACTCATTTGCCGCAAATCATCAACATTTTATATTTCTTGGAATAGTACTTTGAAAATTATTTCGCAGAAATAATTTTCACTCACAACTCACAACTCACAACTCACAACTCACAACTCACAACTCACAACTCACAACTCACAACTCACAACTCACAACTCACAACTCACAACTCACTTACTCAATATTTCAAACCTCACGTTAACAGTGTTGCCATTGCCATCAACCAGGGTAAGTATGTGCTTGCCTGGCGGCGGATTTAAAGCCATCTGGTGGAAATCTTTGGTAGTACCGATATACTGATCATCCAGGTGCCAAAATATTTTCATGCCCGGCAGGCGATGTGCGGCGTTACAAATCATCCGGCCGCGGGTACCATCAGCTTCAAGGGGGATGTATATTTTTGCGCCATCTTTGGGGTAAATTACCTCCATGGTATTACCGTTTTCGGTTTGGGAGCAGTCTGCCCGAAACGGCGGAAGCACATGGTACTGATAATTTCGGGATTTATAATAATACTCCATAGATGGCGGCAGCACAAACCATTTTTTATTGAGTATCTGATCTGGTGGTTCGCAATTACCATTTACCTGGTATTGTCCATCGGCGGATAGATGAATAAGCTGGTGATAAGGGCAAACAGGCGCCCTTAAGCCGGTTTTAGGAACCAGCACCTGGTCAATATCCTGGCAGTATTGGCCGGTACGATAGCCGCTTTGCCTGCAAACGTCAATTTTTACCATTTCGCCGATTGGCATTTCAAACCAATCTTTTGATGCAGGCAATAATCTAAAAATCTCGAACAGGGCAGGGGCAGCGGTATTGATACCTGTTAAACCCGGTCTGCCTTCGCCATCGGTGTTCCCTACCCAAACGCCTACCACATACCTTGGGGTTACGCCAATGGCCCAGCCATCCCTGAAACCAAAGCTTGTTCCCGTTTTCCAGGCTACGCGCTGGCTCGAGCTGAATTGCTGCCATAACATTTCTTCGCCTGGCCTCATTACTTCTTCCATGGCCTGGAAAGTGCTATAGATAGAAGCGGCATCAAGCAGGCCAGATTTTTCCAGATCGGGCCTCGTGGCATCTTGTTTATTATAAACAGGGCTATGAAAATCGGCAGGATCGTAATTGCCGTCGTATTTATTATAATGATTAAGCACCCTGGCCATGTCCGCATAAGCGCCGGTAAGTTCCCAAAGCGTGTTTTCGCCGCCACCCAGTATCAACGATAGTCCGTAATGATTTGCCGGTTTGGTTAAGGTTGTGATACCCATTTTATGCAAAAAGTCGTAAAACTTTTCGAATTTATACTGTTGCAGTAATTTTACGGCTGGTATGTTCAGTGATCTTGCCAAAGCCTTTGAGGCAGGTACCGCGCCATCATACCCCATATCAAAGTTCTCCGGATGATAGCCTGCAATCAATGTGGGTACATCGGGCAGTAAACTGTTGGGCAATATTAACCCGTTATGTATTGCCGAGGCATATAGCAGTGGCTTCAAGGTACTGCCGGGGCTGCGCGGCGCGTCAATTACATCTACATCGCTTTCCATTTGCGGGTCTTCATGATGGGTGATGTTACCTGCATAGGCCAACGTTTCACCCGTTTCAACATCCAGCACTATAGCGGCAATATTGTTAATGTCATTAGCCTTTAATACCTGGTGGTGGTGCTCCAATACATCATTAACCTGCTGTTGCAGTGCCGAACGAACACTTGTACGGATACGGGTATCGCCCGCTGGCCTGGCGGCGTAGTCATTTTTAAAACGTTGCAGCAGGTGTGGTGCAAGGGAAGGCAGGGGTATTGGCCTTTCGGGCACGGGTTCTAACTGCGCCAAAGCGGCAGTTGTACTATCAATAACACCCTGTTTATAAAGCTTGTTAAGCAACCTGTTTCGTTTGTTAAGTAAGGTTTGCCGGTTCCTGCCGGGGTGTACCAAAGATGGGGCATTGGGCAGTACTGCCATGGTTGCCATTTCGCCCCATGAAAGTTTATCGGGGCTGCGGCCGAAATAGCGCCAGGAGGCGGCATCAAGGCCAATAACATTGGTGCCGAATGGGGCATTGCTGGCGTAAAGGGCAAGTATCTGGTTTTTATTGTGTGTAAGCTCCAGCCGGAGCGCCATGAAAATTTCTAATAACTTATTCCAAATGTTGCGTTTGTGTTTGGTAGCCAGCCTTATAACCTGCATAGTAAGTGTGCTGCCGCCGCTGGTTATTTTTTTTGAGCTCAGGTTTTGTTTGATGGCGCGTCCAAAAGCCAGGGCATCAAAACCGGGATGGTGTTCAAAGCGTTTATCCTCAAAGGCAATGATACACTGTTTGAACTTTTCCGGTACGCTATCATTATACGGAAAACGCCACTGGCCATCTTTTGCTATAGATGCGCCCAATAATTGGCCCTGGCTATCGTCAATTACATAGGATGTAGGACTTTTAAATAGAGGTTTTGGCAAACAAAACCAAAACAACACGGTTAAAACGAACAGGAATACGAGCAGAAATATTACTTTTGGTTTTTTTAAGTAAATTTTTATCCGTTTTAATACAGTTTGCATTAAATAATATTTTCAATAAAGATATAACTAAGCTTTATATCACTACCATATCCGAAACCGGATTTTTTGATAAACAACGATAATGGGCATACAAAAACTTTCAATTATTATCCCGGCTTATAACGAAGGTAACACCATACATTTAATTTTGGATAAAATTAAAGCGGTTAACCTGACTAATGATGTCCAAAAAGAAATTATTATTGTAAACGACTGTTCAACAGACCATACCGAGCTTGCCATTAGTTCCTACCAACAATCCAACCCGGATGTAAATATCCAGTATTTTAAACACGAGGTAAATAAAGGCAAAGGTGCGGCCCTGCACACCGGCATATCAAAAGCAACGGGCGAATATCTTATTATACAAGATGCTGATTTAGAGTATGATCCGGCTGAATATAACGACTTGCTGAAACCAGTAGTCAACGGTTTTGCCGATGTTGTTTACGGCTCCAGGTTTATGGGGAGCAATCCGCACCGCATTTTGTTTTTCTGGCATACCATAGGCAACAGGTGGCTCACTTTTGCATCAAATATGTTTAGCAACCTTAACCTTACGGATATGGAAACCTGTTATAAACTGTTTGATACCAGGTTGATACAGGCCATCCCCCTTACCGAAAAACGCTTTGGGTTTGAGCCGGAGGTTACCATCAAAATATCCAGGGTTCCCAAAATCCGGATTTATGAAGTGGGGATTTCTTACTATGGCCGGACCTACGAAGAAGGTAAAAAAATAGGTTGGAAGGACGGCGTGAGGGCTATATACTGTATACTAAAATACGGGCTGTTTAAAAGTAAATAGCTTTAAAAAAGTAGCAGTAAACCACACAAATCATACATTTTTTGACAAGTTTATTTCAAAGAAGTGCAACTTTTATGCAGTTTTAGCAAACAACCCTTATCCGGCTTTTTTTAATCAATTTTAATGCTGCCGGTTTGTTAAAAAATCATCGAAAATTATTATTGGCGGCGTTGTGCTTTTTCCCAAACGGCACTTTGGGTGGTGGTAAAGTACCTGATGATGCCGGCCAATACGGCGTAATTCATCACGCAAAAATAATAGGGAATAAACAATACTTTTATGCGCAACTGTTTTTTCTCCATGATATAACCTAAAAATGCCAGCAGGTAAAATAGTACCTGGGCAAACAGCAGCAACTGCCATCCGGTTGCGCCGGGCTCAAAAGCCAGGGCAATATTCAGCACAAACGATAAGATGAGTAGGAAAGGCGTAATTGTCCACCGCAGTACCCGGTGGCTGATGTACTGGAACGATAGTATTGGGTAAGGGAAAGGATTAAACAAACTTTTTAAACGCAATATGGATTGGATACCACCGGCCGCTATCCGGATTTTCCGTTTTAACTCTTCAGATACATTTGCCGATGCAGTTTCGGTGGCATAGGCTTCAGGTTCATAAACAATGCGATAGCCCTTTTCGGCAATCAGCATCGATATCATAAAATCATCCAATACCGTATCGGCCTGTACCGGTAGGTAAAGCGAACGCCTTACGCTGAACAGTTCACCGGCTGCACCAACAACCGAATATAATTCAGAATCCCACTTTTTAAGTGCCGATTCATATTTCCAGTAAAAACCTTCGCCGGCAGCGCTTGCATCGGCGTTTTCATCAAAATGCACGCGTTTTTCGCCGGCCACCGCGCCAACGGTCGGGTCGGCGTAATGCCTGCAAATCTTTATCAGCGCATCTTTGTTCAAAAAGGTGTTGGCATCGGTGAAAACAACGGCGTCTGTATTCACAAACTCCATAGCACGATGTACGGCAGCTATTTTGCCCGCGCGCTGCGGCTGATGTAAAAGCTGAATTTGGGGATATCCGGCAATAATCCCCGGCGTGTTATCCGACGAGCCATCGGTGATAAAAATGATTTTTAATTTACCGGCGGGGTAGTTAAGCAACAAGCTATTGGCTATTTTTTCTTTTATAAAAAACTCTTCGTTATAGGCTGCCACAACCAGGGTGCAGGTTGGGAGGGCGCTCAAATCCTCGGCGATAGGTTTTTTCGGCCCCCTCACCATTCTTTTCAGTTTTATAATAAAGTATAGCAGGATGCCGTATCCTGCAAACGTATAAAACACAATAAATAGGCTTAACAGTAAAATTATTTTCATGCTATAGTATTTATGGGGTAACCTAAGTTGGTGCTGTTTTTTGAGTGGGTTAAATTCCACCAAACTGCTTTAAAAAGCATGGATATAAAATTGTAATTTTTGTTTTTTATATAAGCTACCAGGTTACGCGGCACTACCAGCAACAGGAAGTAAACAAAAAAGAATACCTTTTTATACAGTGGGGCATTACGCCGCGTAAACAAAATGCGGTTGCGGTTCATGAAATATTCCTTGAGCTTACTTTTTTTGCCTACGGATGTCGATTCTTTATGATAAATCAACGCGTCTGTATTTACCCAGGCCGTGTAACCGGCCCTCTTGATCATTTCGCACCAGTCTACTTCTTCGTAATACAGGAAAAAATTTTCGGCCATGAGCCCGGCTTTGTCAATAGCTTCTTTTTTTACCATCATGGCCGCTCCATGGCAGTAGGCCGTTGGCCCTATAATATGATTAAACTGCCCCTGGTCTTTTTGTTTTAATCCAATGCAACTGTTGCGGCAGGTGTAATAATCCATAGGCGTATAGCCGGCATATTGAATTAAACCCTTGTCGCTATAATATTTTATCATAGGCGAGATGATACCTACATCATCATGTGTTTCTAAAGTATCTACCAGGCTATCTATCAGTCCGGGAGTAAATTCGGTATCGTTATTAACCAGGAAAATATAATCGCCGGTGGCCTGTTTAATGCCCAGGTTATTACCACCCGCAAAGCCCAGGTTAATATCCGACCGGATGGATTTCATGTCGGGATATTTTGCCAGCCATCCGGGTACCGGGTTTATTTTGCTGGCGTTATCCACCACAATTATTTCCAGGTTGGCGTAGGCGTTGTTTTTTTCTATGGATGACAGCAACTCTTCGGTAACTGCCGGCTGGTTAAAATTTACGGTTACAACAGATACTTTTTTCATCTATGCTGTTAATGTACATGCTACTAAGCAGCAGTATGGTCATGTGTGGTATGTATGAATTTTTTGTTGGCGCCCTTTAACTTGAATAACAGCAACAACATAGTGAAAAATATCAGCGGCAGCTTAAGTGCAGCTTTCAGCAATTGGATGTTAAAGTAGGGGCCTGGTATAGCAGCAAGAATACCAACATAGCAGCATAAGGTGGCAAGCCCCCACAATTGCCATGACGGCCCAACGCCCGGCGTTAACCACCACAGGAATAATGAAATGAATAACATAAAAGGCATCAATCCCAGCATCAACACCCTTGGTAATATCGACATTTGGTATATTTCGTTAAAATAGTCAAAGTTACCTCTCAAAAATAATTCGCTAAAGCCGCTCATGCCGTATTTACGCAACAGGTTAAACTGGGCCGAAAGCCATCTTTTACGCTGTTTTTTAAATACTTCGGGGTTGCTTACCTTCTCATCATATACATATGCTTTTTCGGCGTAGGCAACGCCAATTTTCTGGCGGGTAAGTATCAGGCCCATTTCTTTATCAAAGCCCCCAACAGCGTCAATCTGGCTCATGGTAGTTTTGAATAAGCTATATTCCAGCGCCATTCCCGAACCAATAATAGCAGCCGAAAGGTTAAAAACCCGTTGTGCCTTCCTGAAAATGTGGTTGTTAATCTCTTCACTTATGCCGTCAAGCACCGCTACCTTGGTATTGCTGTTTTTGGCTATTCTGTGGCCTTGTACTACCTTTTCGCCTGCCTGGAGGTAGTTGTTTATCTGGTACAAAAAGTCGGGCGCAGCTACGTTGTCAATATCATAAACTATGGCCGCGTCAAATCCGGGCACCGTATTTTCAATGGCTTTGTTCAGCGCTTTTGATTTGGTGCTGTTTTCAAAAAACACCTCAACAACCTGCAACGGCATCTGCCTTAGCTTCACCAAAGTTTCGGGCTTAAGCGAATCGGCTATAACACATACATGAAATTTGTCGGCAGGGTAATCAAGCGTTAACGCGTTTGCTGCAGAATTTAATAAAATTTCATCTTCTTTATAAGCGCAGATGTATATAACAAATTTGCTTAATGAAGTAGCAACCGGAGGATATTTTATAGGTACTAATTTCCCTAAAACCGAGAAGATAAAAAGGTACAGGCAATATATTCCCAGGTATATAAAAGCCGCCCACATGATTACCGAAGCAATAAACTTGATGATCTCCATTGTTTATTATGTTTTATAACTTTTACTGTATTTTAATAAAAAAGTTGCGTTATTATTGATTTATCGCTTTAAGCTTTAGCTCTAAATTTAATGCCAAAAGTTTTTCTATCTCAATAACCCGGTGTTCCCAGGTGTTTTCGGCGGCCACTGCAAGTCTTTTTTTCTGCAATTCGGGCGTGTCATTTAAAGCATCGTTTATGGCTATGGTAAATTCTTCGGCAGTTTTGCAGTAAGCAACTGTATCCTTTGTAAAGTCTTTTAAATCGGTATTAAAATTGGATGATACCGTTGGTTTGCCTGAACCAAGATATTCAAAAAGCTTCAACGGGAAAATAGAACTGCTTACCTCATCTTTTTTAAAAGGAATAATGGCTACATCAAAACCTTTTAACACTGCGGGCATTTGCTCATAAGGCACTCCTCCTGTTAAAAAAGCATTGGTACGTTCAAATACCGACATATCAGCATAATTATTATCCACGGGGCCTACAAACGCAAAATTTTTATCGGGGTTTTGGTCTAATAATTCTTTGAGCAAATTGTAATCAACCCGGCGCTCAATGTTGCCAAAGTATCCTATTATTGGTTTGCCAATGCCCAATAAAACCGCTGCTACAGACAATTCAGGATCAAGCGCTTTTTGGCTATGGTTGATGTTTGCTGCGTTTGGAATAAGGTGTGTGTTAGGGTTTAGCTTGAGCTTTTTGTTCCTTAATTCTTTGCTGGTGCAAATTACCAGGTCCACGTTTTTAACAACAATATCTTCGGATATTAAACCATGCCTGGTTTGGTAAACCTCTATCAGCGGGTCGACGCAGTGGTAAACCGTGAGCAATGGCTTTATTAAATTATGAAAGTTGGGGTAGGTGTAGTTGTATGAGTTGATGTAAATGTAATCGGTGATGTTGAATTGTTTTATTACTTTTTTTAATCGCGATGCAACTATCAGTTCATTCATTTTTACAGCCAGGCGATATGTTTTCCCCTCTGGCAACATATTAATGGATGGCACCGGAGGGCAAATCACTATTTTAAGGTTGGGTATTTCTGTTTCAATAATGCTATCGGATGATGAAAAGAAATGCGGCTTTCTGATTTTAAAGGCAGGCGTATCTTTATACATCACATAATCCCTCCAGGTAAAGGGCCTGTCTACGTAGTATACGTTATTGTTTTTAGCCAGGTACTTTGCCAAAGTGTAATTTGTTGACTCCAGGCGTCCATCAAACTGCATCTGTGAAAATATGATGATATTACGGTTCCTGAGCTCCATGCTGAAATTGCCTTGTTTACCTGTTCCTGATTTTTTTGTATGTTGTGCTGATAAGTTCGTTCAATTCAAGATATCCTAAATAAAACATGTCCCTAACAGAAAATTGTAAATGCTTTTTAAGGGCCCAGTAACCAAAAATGGCCCCCGAAAAGAAAGTAAAAATTGACGCTATGGCCACGCCATATAAATTATGAAAAATGAATATCCCTGCAAAATCGGCAATTACATTGATGGTTAACATGATAAAGACTTTTATCATATTTAATTGCGGTTGCCCGATAATATCCAATGTTATTCCAAAAAATCTATCAATAGGAAGCAGCATAACAAAACACATAAATATCCTGAAAATGTTGCCTGCATCCGAGTGCTTGTAATCGGCGCCGAATAATAAACCGATAATTATGTCGGCCAATAAAAAGGAGGCTATAGCTACAGGTATCAGCGCGATTGTAAGCATCCCTGCATATTTTTTCATAATGTAGGCTACATGCTTTTTGTCGTCACGATGTACCGAGGCCGACATAACAGGCAATGCCGTGGCGATAAAGGCCCTTAAGGGGATCTCAAATATCTCCATCAGCCTTTGCGGAATATAATATACGCCGAGTAAATAGGACGGGAACATCATTTTAATGATAATGGTATCTGAACTGCGCAGCAAATATGAGCTGATTGATGTGCCAACACTATATTTACCAAAGTGAGCCATCTCTTTTATTGATGCCCAGCTCTTGCTGGCAATTGTTTTTATTTTTGCCCAGCCGGTAAAAATTGCGATAAGGCTGCTGATAATACTATTTAAACAATAGCAATAAATTGAATTTTGTAAACTGATGTGACCGGTTACAATCAGCAATAATATAAAAAGGAAAAAGCCGCCCTGGTTAATTAACTGCACCAAAAAAAGCCTGTCAAAACGCTGCCCGGCCTGTAATAACCAGGTGGTTATGGTAGTTGGAAGCGAACATAGGTAAACAACACCAAGCCATTTTGTGATGAGGAACATATTGGGGCTTGCGCCGGTGTACGAAAGAAAAATAAACAACAATAAATTACCTAATCCAAAAGTAACTACTATAATTAAGCCAATATACCAGGCCGATCCAGCTATGTTTGCTGCCCTTTCCGGGCTGGCGCCGGCGTAGTATTTTATAAGTGATGTTTGCAAAAAACCGGTCCTGAACGTATCGGCAAGGTTAAATACAACCAGGAAAAATATATAATCGCCAAAGTCGGCTTTAGATAGATGGCGTGCCATTAAACCCAATATGGCCATACCCAAAACCGGCATAATAGCGTTACTTGCTAACGAAAGTGTATGCTTATTAATAAGTTTTTGTATAAACCGCATGGCTTTTTTTGTTACGCCTTTTCCCAGCAATTTGTTGTGAAATTGTATCTTTTTATAACCCTTGCCGGGTTGCCTACCGCTACCGAATAATCGGGTATGCTTTTGGTGATAACACTGCCTGCACCTATTATGGCATGTTTGCCAATAGTTACGCCCGCGGTAACCACACAATTGGCCCCAATCCAGACATTATCATGAATGGTTATGGGTTTGGTAACTACTTTTTGCATCCTTGGAGGAAGTGTTACATCTTCGTAACCATGGTTTAAGCCCGAAATAACGATGTTTTGCGCTAACATTACATAATTGCCCATAGTAACCGGGCCAATAATAACATTGCTGATGCCGATGCCGCAATGGTTGCCTATAATTACGTCGCCTACACCATTGTTGATGGTTGCAAAATCTTCGATAATACTTTTGCTGCCTAATGAGAATTTGTTAAAAGGAAAAACATCCAGCCGTGCATAATACCTTACAACAGCACCTTTGCCGCGCGGATAATAAAATGGCGTAATAAACCAGCGCACCCAGCGCCTGGGTCTTGATTCGCCGGTTGGTATCAGCATCCAGTGGACTAATTTTTTTAACCCCGGGTTTGTTTTTATGGTAGTTATTATCGACATCGGCTCAGTTCAATTCGGTTAATGCTGTTGTATCTTTGTTACTGCCGGTTACCAGGGCTTTTTGTTGCTCCAGGTCTAACCGCATGCAGGCGACAATAATGGCTATTGACAAGTAAAAAATAATATTGGATGGATATTGTACAATGGCCTGCTGCGGAAAATTACCAATGTTAAAGGCAAATACAATTAGTACCATGGCCATACAATAGTTTTTAAGCCTGGGGTCTTTTATCAGGAAAAAGAAGTTAATACCATTTTTTAATACCACAAAAAACAGGGTACAAAACAAGAAGAGGCCTATATAGCCCATCTCGACGGCCACGCGTACATACCCGCTATCGGGCGGAAATTTGGCCAGCATAGAATTAGGGGCGAAGCGCCGCCCCCAAACGCCTACCGACCCAAGCCCGCCACCTATGGGATGCGATAATATATATGGCTTTATTTTTCGTTGATTTTCGGCCCGCACATTATACGATGCATCTTTAGATGGGCTAAAAGCCGATTGGAACCTTTTTATTGCCGGGTTTGAAGTGGGCATTACAATCAGAACAACAAGCATTAAGCCGGCAATAAGTGTTCCGATAAGCACCTTACGATTAAAATTCAGAACAGCCAAAATAAGTAACGAGGCCGGTAACAAAACATAAGCGGCCCTGGTGCCCGAATAAAGCATCACAGTAAGGAAAAACATGGCCATGCAGCCCAGAATTATTTTTTTACGGATATCTATATTGCTCATGATAAGTGCGATACAAAGCAAGGCGCCGATAATCATATTATAGGAGAATGTAACAGGATCAGAAAAGATGCCCGTTTTACGCATGTGGCCGTTTATAAACAACAAACTCACCCGTTGCGGGTCGGAGTACAGCCATTTTTTTTCGAAGGATAAATATCCAAATTTTTCCTGTTGAAATGCCGAGAGCGCCGCGATAACATCAAGCAGGAGCCAGAGTTTAAATAAATATTTTATAAAGGCAACCGTACGGATGTGATAAACAAACACAAAATACATGAGCATAATAAAGCCAACTGTACGTACAGTGTAAATCCAGGCCAGCACCGATGCTGCAGACGGGTTAGCCACTTCAAGCATGTTGTAAGCTAGCCACAATATTATTACAACGCTTATTGGGTTTTTAAAATAACTCCAGTCGTTTTCGCTTTTTTGTTTGAGAAAAAAGCCCAGAATAAGCAAATAGGTTATGGCATCGAGCAAAGTGCCTATTGGGACTTGCGCGGGCAAAAATTCCGAAATGTAGTTGATAAAAAATGAGGCTACCACAAGTACCGTAATCCCAAATTTTGGATAGGCAACAATGCCAACTAAAATGGGTATGCCTATAACAATGGCCATAATAGCCCCTGCGCCAATAATGCCAAGCTTATAAACAACAACGCTTACAAACAAGGCGGCGAGCACCAAAAAAACAAGCACCAAAGGGTTTGAAAACTTTTGGGTCAATAGCCTTTTTCCAAATGTTTCGTTCACTTTAGTATAGTTGGTTGTTTCACGCTGCATTTGCTATGGCCAAAGGGTTTACAAAAACAAAATTTTAATTGCCCATACAAAAACGCCGATAAAGGCTATTGCAATTGCCGCTTTGCGCGACTTGTTTTGAAGTGGTGTTAAATCTTTAAATGGGTCCGGCTTTGCTTCAATGGGGTCTATTCTCATAATACTAAAGCTAAATTACCCTGTTAAAAAATAAACCGGCAAATGTATTTGACAGGGTTATGTTCTCTTTTTATTTGCGGTTGTTTTATTAAGCACCCATCCACCAAATTTGCCGCCCAGCGTTTTTAAAAACACCAGGTGAGGTTTCTGTGCATTGGTTAGTTCTTTATTCGCCTCAAAAATGGCAACGGTTTTGTTGGCAAATAACAACCATTCCTTTGATTTATTTAAAGCAGTTAGCGGGGCTGTATCAATAATAATAATATCGTATTTCGATCTTAGATCGTCAAAGCGGCTTTTAATAAAAGCTTCGTCGGCAATTTCCAGCAATGTAACGTCGCTGCCCCGGTTGCCCAGGGTAGTGGCCGCGCTACTGTCTAAATTCAGATTGTCTAACGGATTGTTTTTAAAATAATCTTCTAAAAACAATGCCGGGCGCAGTACATTTGTTAAATCCGGGCGCTCAAAATTCCCATCAATCAATAACACTTTTTTATTGATCATGGCATAGGAGTAGGCCAGGCTTGCAGCAAAAAGTGTTTTACCCTCATGAGGGCCCAGGCTGGTAACAGCTATAATTTTTTCTCCGCGTAATTCCTGGTCAATTTCAAATCTTACAGATCGCAGCAAATCTTTATACTGCTGCATTTTATCCCGGTTTTCAATATCCCAAAGTTTTTTAAGGTCAAGGTCGGTGCCAGGTATCCTGTTCAGGTAGCCCAATAGCGGTAATTGTGTTTTGTTAACAAGCTCGGCCGGTTCTTTTATTGTATTATCAAAATAAAACATTAAAAACAACACAAACACGCAACCAAAAAACGTTACCACAACGCTTATAACTATCAGCAGCATTTTTTTGGATGGCTGCGGGGCCTCGGGTTCGGCTTTCTCCACCTGTATCAGTTCAATGCTGAAATTGGATTTAAGGTTGGTAGCGTTGTATTTATTCAGCACGTCAAGGTATTCCTGGCTGGCAATATTGATGTCAAAATCGTAAGTTTTTACTTTGGCATCAAACGGAACAAGGCGTGCAAATTTGGCGTTCAGTTTGGCCAGTTCAGCATTAATAGATTGCAGGCCATATTTGGCCAGGTCGCGTGTTATCTCAAGGGCTAGTTTTTGCTTAACCAAATCATCCTTATGTGTAAGCGGGTTGGTAATATACTGATCTGACGACAGGTTGATCTGCGCCGATAATGATTTTTGAAGCGAATCAAGAGCGGGTTTATATTTAGGATCGTAGTTGCTACGGATATACCTGTTTTGAATAGCATGAAGCTCATCCTGGGTTGCGGTAATAGCCTGGTTAATTTTGCTCGATACCGACTCGAAATATCGTCTGTCGCCTGGTTCAAACCTGGCGTCAATCTTCTTTAAAGCTCCTTCGTATGATGCTATTTCTTTTTCGGCATCCTGTTTTTTGTCGCTATAGCTAATTATTTGGCTAAAAATAGCTCTTGACTGTTCTTCAAGATTTATTATCCCGTTATCTATCTTGTATTGTTGCAACTGGGCGGTTTTATCGCGAAGGGCGTTTCTTTTTTGAACTAAAAGCTCGGATAAAAATGAAACGGCATTTGATTGGTTTTTCTTTACGGTTTGGGTGTAATAGCTAATAAACTGGGTACATAATATATTAACCACATCTGCAGATAATTGCGGGTTGGCCGAATCATAACTTACAGTTATAAAATCGCTGTCTTCGTCCCGGTAAATAATCAGGTCCTTGCGTAAAGATCCGTCGTCATATTTCATGGAGTGTAACAGGTCGTTCAAAATCTTCTCCTGTTTGTTATAAAGTAACAGGGGTTCAAAGTGGTTGAATTTGTACTCAAAAAGCTTTAATGCGGCGTCGCGTTCATATTCAGCCATTTCTGCAAGCATCTGGCTTGGTTTGCTATATGGGTAGGCGGGGTATTTTAAGTCATGTATAATTAGCGAGTAGGAAACCTGGCTAACTATTTTCTTAAGCTTCATAATGGCCATCAGGTTACTAAACTCGCTGAATGCCTGTTGCGCCTGGATGCTTGCGTTTGCATCTTTATCCAGCAGGTGCCGCGATGCATCAATTATACCTGTAGCAATTTGCGCATGTGAAATATAGGTGTCGGGCAGTTTTTTAACCAAAAAAAATGTGCCTATACCTGCTATAAGCGGTATAAAAATGAGTACTAACCGGTATTTTTTTAATAATTTAAAAAAAAAGCTTAACTCCATCTTTACTTTATGTCTTCCAGTTTAATTCCCAATAGTTCTTCCAGGTTTGTTTTGGCTGTCCAGGTAGCCAGTTCCGCCTGCAACATAAACGCGTTTTGATTGTAATACGTGGTCAGTTGTTCGTTATATATCTGGAATGTGGTTTCTCCCTTTTGAAATGCGTATTTAAGTTGTTTAACGGCAGTGCCGGCATCTGTTACCGCGCCCGAACGAAGCCTCAATTCGGCCATAGCTGCCAGGTAAGCAAAATAAAATTTCTTTACCTGTGCTTCAAGGTTAAGCATATATTCGGCCTGTTGGTATTGTGCTATTTTATAGCTTTCATTTGCAGCACTTGTTATTGATGGGTTTTTAAGGATTTGCCCTATATTAAGCGTTATGGCCAGTTGGTAGCCTTTAAAAATAGTTGGGCGTGCCTGGTTAACTAAATTTTGCGGGCTATAAATGTAGGATGCCGTTAATCCGTCCAGCCACGCAAATTTTGTTTGATTGTAAGTGCTGCGGGCTATTTTAACCTGGCTTTGCCTTGCTTTAACCTCCGGATAGTTCTTTTTAGCTGTGGCAATCAGCTTATCCAGGTATGCCATGTTTACAGTGTTTATAAAAGTTTCCTGGGCGCATACCTGCCTGGAAAACAGTGTGATGGTTAACAAAAAGCAAGCAACTACTATATTTCTGTTCATTAAATTATACTTTTTCTTTTTGAAAGAGGGCCGGTATAGTACCGGCAATAATCCGTAAATCTAACCAAATAGAATACTTTTGGGCATAAAAATTATCCAGTTTTTTTCTTTCTCTTTCAGACATATCTTCTTTTCCCCGTTTGCTTATCTGCCATAAGCCGGTAAGCCCCGCGGGGCCCAGGAACCTCATCGACCACTCATTTGATGTCAGCATCTCGGCTTCGTACACAGGCAAAGGGCGGTTACCTACCACCGACATATCGCCCCTGAGGATGTTGAAAAGCTGGGGGAGTTCGTCGAGGCTGGAGTTGCGTAAAAAATTACCAAGCCTGGTAATGCGCGGGTCGTTTTTTATTTTTACAAAAGCCGCTTTACCGGCGCCTCCTTCATTCGCATATTGGTTGCTCTCGGTGGATAGCTTGGCCAATAACTGATCGGCATCGGTACGCATCGATCTGAACTTATAAAAATCAAACACTTTATATCCCGTACCAACACGCTTACTCTTATAAAATACAGGCCCTTTTGAATCTAATTTAATAGCTATGGCTACAAGCAGGTAAATGGGCGACAGGAAGAAAAGCATCGAACATGATATAACCAGGTCGATAATTCGTTTCCCGAAAGGCATTTTATAGGTAGTATCAACTTCTTTTGAAAGTTCGAGCAGCTTTGGCTTTATCAGCTTAAAAGTTACCAGGAAGTTAAGCCTTTCGCGCAGGTCATCAACAGAAAAAGGTACGCTATAAAAATCATGTACCCTTAATTGAAGCGCTTTTTGCTTAAGGCTTTTATCGTTTTGGGTTGATAGCAATACGATGATAGACCCATTGAGTAAAAAGCTTCTTTTTATAGCCTCTACCATCGCAAAACATTTGCCTTCGGCATCAACTTCCATCAGGATGATATCCGGAACAGTTAAAATAGATTGCTCGCCCAAATAAACGTCAAGTTGGGTGATGGTATCGTTACAAACGATATTAAAATTACCAAGGCCGCTTAATATGAGGTCCTTTAACTCCAACCCCGCGTAAGCAATCCTGATGTGTGAGCCGGAATTTTCGTTCCAATCAGACGTTTGTCGATTCATAAACTTGTAGAAGTTGGTTAATTGCTGATTTGAGTTCGTTCGGCTTAAAAGGTTTGTGCATGTAAGCGTCAATTTTGAATGGCATATTGCTCACCTGCTCATCCAGGTCATGTGCTGCAGACAATAACAATACCGGGATATCGCGGTAAAAACCACTTATTTTAACATTTTTTGCAAATGATTGCCCGTCAAAATAAGGCATCTGAAGGTCAGAGAGGATCAGGTCGGGAAGGTGTCCTTCTTCCAGCCAGCTAAACGCCTCGATGCCATTGTTTTTAACAACGCAATTGTAATCTTTTGAAAGGATAAAACTGAGTAACTTTAATATGCTTAAATCGTCATCGACAATTAGTAACGTTTTCTTCATATGGTTAATTTGGGAACCAGCGTTAAAGCGGTTAAAACATGTAAACTAATAATAATTTCAGGGGCCGCCAGGGCTTTAATTATATACAAATTCCTATATTTCTTATTGATTTGCAAAACGATCAGGTATACGTTAAAAAGAGGTTTAATGTTTTGTTTTTGACTGATATTCCTAAAAACCTACGCCGGTTAACCAGTTTGCACGCATTCAGACAATTACTGTACCGAAAATACGGATAAAAAATTTACCACAAGCACCAATAATGTTTTTATTTGCTAACAAGTCTTTTACTCAAAATGTTCGCGTCAATTACGATATTGCTGTGTTTTTCATTGAAGATACCGTGCCGGGGTGTACTCCGCAATTGAGGAATTTTTTCCCATCTGAAGGAGGTGGCTTTTAAAACGGGAAAAAATTTACCTGATACGGTATGATCGCTTAAGTGTGAATAAATATTTAATTGCTGATTTATATTTTTGACATTAAAGGAGATTAAAGGCAGTGAACAAGTTTGCAAAAAATAAGCATATAATCATGTATGGCGGTTCGCTGGCCGTACTGCTTTTTTTAATGAAATGGCTGGAATACCGGTTTATTTTAATAGATCATGCATTCGAGATTTATATTGGCGCCATCGCCATTGTTTTTACTTCGCTTGGCATCTGGCTGGCATTAAAATTAAGCTCACCAAAAGTTAAAACGATACAGGTTGAAAAAGAGGTTTATATTTATGCCAATGATAATTTTGTTTTAAACGAAACCGCTTTAACCCAACTTAATTTAAGCAGGCGCGAGATGGAGGTGTTGCAGTTAATGGCCGATGGTTTAAGTAACCAGGAGATTGCCGCCCGGTTATTTTTATCGTTAAATACGGTTAAAACACATTCGTCGCGTTTGTTTGAAAAGCTGGAAGTTGAACGTCGTACCCAGGCTGTTGATAAAGCTAAAAAACTGGGTATCATTGCCTGATAAAGTTGGTACTTTGGTATGATTTAAGCAAAATCACCCTAAAGTATGACCGCGTTGCAGACTCAAAGCCCCAAATTTGTACCATAGATTTAAACTTAAAACAATGAAAAAAAATGTAATCGTTTTTGGATTAATTGCAGGTGCAATAGTATCCGGTTTGATGGCAGTTACCATGGCAATGTGTTATGCCAACGGGCACACCAATGGCAGCATGTACTTAGGGTATGCTACTATGCTTATTGCTTTCTCCATGATATTTGTAGCTGTTAAAAACTACCGGGATAAATATAACGGCGGCGAGATAACTTTTGGAAAAGGATTTATGATAGGGCTTTATATCGCGCTTATCGCATCTACCTGTTATGTAGTTAGCTGGCTGATAATTTACTACAACTTTATGCCCGATTTTATGGAAAGATATGCAGCCCAGGTGCTTGCCGAAGCCAAGGCCGCCGGAGCAAGCGCAAAAGAACTGAGCGATGAGACTGCTAAAATGGATTCATACAAGCAAATGTATAAGAACCCCGTTTTTATAATGTTATTTACTTACATGGAAATATTGCCCGTAGGCTTAATTATAGCCGTTATTGCCGCTTTAATATTAAAAAAGAAACCGAATAATAATCTGGTGATTACGGGTTAAGTCTGAAGTCTTAAGTACTAAGCCCGAAGTCATAAGCCGGTGTTTCTTTTTTCGACTTAATACTTTGGGCTTAGTACTTAAGACTTTGGACTTAGTATCATTTAGCTTCTTCAATAACCGACAGGATATTACCTGCCGGGTCATTAAACCAGGCTATGGTGGGGCCGCCGGCTGTAAAAATGCCTTTTTCGTTGGTTTTAAAGTTTTCGTCGTTGTAAACTATAAATTTAACGCCGCGCGCTGTTAATTCATCTACAGCTTTTTCAACGTCTGGTACCGGGAAGTTAAGTATAGTAAAAGTGGCTGGCTCATGGTTGGGCTTCGGGTATATCACAATCGCATTGCCACCCAAAACCTCCAGGTGTAAAATGCCAGGCATTTCGGTGTCGTCTTTTACTTCCAGGCCCAATGTTTTGCCGTAAAACTCCTTTGCTTTCCCGATGTCGTTTACCGAAAAGCTGCTGAATGCTTTGCTTTCTTTTAACATGATGTTCTCCTTTTATTATAACGTTATTATAACAATTAACCATAACGGATTTTGTTTGCGTATTAAAGCTAATCGGTTAATACCTCGGCGCGATAGCCAAAGCGTTGTAAAAAAAGTATCATCGTGTGAGGGCATATGGTTCCGTTGCTGCATTGCACCCGCAATATGTTATCACAATCGTCCAGGTCGAAATTTGCGTGATAGCCGGCAAATGTCTTATGGATTTCGGTTAATAACACTTTGGCGTATTTACGCCTGTTTACATTGGTTTTAAAAACTTCTACCGTCATAACAGTTTGATTTTTTAATCCGTGTGTATATCTTATTTATTTTGCCGTGAATAACGGCGCGTATTTTTCACGTTGGGTATAAGCCAGGAATAATACACCTGCCAGCAACGGGATAACCACAGTAAGGCCCGATGGCGATAAAAATGCATTTACTAAAACAATATTTACCATTACCGGGAATAAAACTACCAAAGCCAGCGCAACATACCTGCCAAATAATAAAAGCAGCGCGCAAACCAATTCGGTTATTTTTATAAGCAGCATTAAATAACCCGAGGCAGCCAATCCATCGTTAAAAATTTTCATATTGCCTGTTACAGCGGGCATCGGGAATGCATGGAAGTAAACCATGGCAAAATAACTTACCGATGCAAACAGGAACATCAGGGCTACCAGTGTACGTACAATAATTACAGCGATTTTCATAAAATTTTGTTTTTTAGCGTGATTGGTTATTATTCAGTTGATTTTAATTGGTTAAACTTTTTCCAGAAATAGTAGGTCACAAACAAGAATACAAGCATGATGATAGGAGGAATGAACTCACTCATGGCATCGCCCGCAAAAGCCCTTGACGCGATGGCGCCAAAAAAAGTAAACGAAAAACCGGCATAAGCCCATTCTTTAACTGTCTTGTATTTGTTTTGCAATATAGCTGTTACCCCAAGCAATTTGGCAGTGCCCACTATCACCATAAAATAAATGGGATAACCCAGGTGTTGCAGCACATCAATGCCTGCCTGTTGCTTAGTAACTCCGCCAAAACCGTCACCGGCCATAGCTAATGCCAGTAAAATTGTTAACACCCAATAGGTGATCTTAATCGTTTTCGCGCTCATAACCGTCAACGTTATTGTGGGCGGTTAGGTGAATAGCTTACCATCCATGATATGCCGAATTTATCGGTAAACCATCCAAAAAGGTCGCCCCACTCGGCCATGGCAAGCGGCACCATAACCTGGCCGCCCGCAGATAATGCGGAAAATATGGTTTCGGCTTCTTCCTTGCTATCGGCATTGATGGAAACATGATAGTTATTACCTTGTTTGTAGCCCATGCCCATTTCACCAATGCTATCGGTAGCCATCAGGATGTTTTTGCCTATGGGCAGGGCAATGTGCATTAATTTGTCTTTGTCAGCTTCGGCTACGTTCTCAGACCCTCCCGGCGAATCTTTAAAACGTATCACGGCCAAAAACTCGCCGCCAAATACTGATTTGTAAAAATTAAAAGCTTCTTCGGTTGTACCGGGGAGATTCAAATAAGGATTAATTGTTGCCATGGTAGTTGAGGTTTTAAGTAGTTAAATTTCTGTTGATTGATAATGTAAATCTACAGTCATTAAATATAAACCAAAAGGGTGTAATACGACAATTAAAGGGTATAATTATGACACAAAATTATCTTCCGGAAATAAACCTGTACAGGTAAGGCGCTTTATGCGCGCCGCCGGTAAATTTTTTTGCTATCCGCTCTAATATGCCCAGGCTTAGCATCTTACGCTGAAAGGCCGCCCTGATGAGTTTTTTGTTCAGGATGGTTTCGTACAGGCTTTGTAAATCGCCCATGGTAAAATCATCGGTGAGCAGGTTAAAGCCTATCAGTTTCTGATCCAGGTTGGCGCGCAGGGTTTCCAATGCTTTTTGGATGATAAGCCGGTGATCCTGCATTAGCACAGGCAAATCATCAAGGCCATACCAATCGCAACTATCCGAGATACTATCGGGGGTAGGGATGGCTTTTGTAAAATCTACCAGCGCGTAAAATCCTATAGATACAAAACGCTTCAACAGCCAATGATCGGCCGGGGGGATCTTGCCACTTACAGACATAATCTTTTTTAGTGGCTCCGGGTCATGCCTGCTTCTGTCGCCAAAAACATAAAACTGGTCAAGGAAGATGTTTTTTAGGCCCGTGCGATCAAATAATACCCGTCGCGCAGCTTCATTAACATCTTCGTAATCATGAATAAAACCACCGGGCAAGGCATACAAACCGGTATTTTTATAGGCAAGCAGCAAAACTTTAAGCTGTTTGTCATGAAAGCCAAAAATTACCGCGTCAATAGCCAGGCCGGGCAAATAGCCTTCGCCTTTTGCATCAGCTTCCTGTTTTTTGAATTCGTTATTGTTTGCAGGCATATATATCGTAGCAATTAACAAAAAAATTTGTTAGCTGCGTAAAATTAATTATTATTGTAACATAATGATACAATAACATATCTAATGTTTGTATTAATTCTCACTAACCAATTATAAACCACATGAGGAAACCATTTTTAGCAGTATTGCTGCTGGTGCAGCTAACTACCATGAAGGTAATTGCACAAACAAACCAGGTGACTGTAGAGAACGGCACGCTGGAAGGCATAAAAGAAGCCGGTTCGCCCGTTACTATTTTTAAAGGTATCCCGTTTGCGCAGCCGCCCGTGGGCGATTTGCGTTGGAAAGAGCCACAACCTGCCAAAAACTGGACAGGCGTTTTAAAGGCCGACCATTTTGCGGGCAGCCCGATGCAGAAGCCAGTTTTTGGCGATATGAATTTCAGGTCATCGGGCACGAGCGAGGATTGCCTTTACCTTAACGTTTGGACGCCTGCCAAAACCATGAAGGAAAAACTACCCGTACTGGTTTATTTTTATGGCGGCGGCTTAGTTGCAGGGGATGGGTCTGAATCGCGCTATGACGGCGAAAGCATGGCTAAACGGGGGATTGTTGCATTAACTGTAAATTACCGTTTGGGTATATTCGGGTTCTTTTCTCATCCGGAGCTGACAGCCGAATCACCAAATCATTCATCAGGTAATTATGGGTACCTCGACCAGCATGCCGCGCTGGAATGGGTGAAAAAGAACATAGCCAAATTTGGCGGCGATCCTGATCATGTTACCATCGCAGGCGAATCAGCCGGGTCGATCTCGGTATCGATACAAATGGCCTCTCCTTTATCAAAAAACTTAATCAACGCCGCGATAGGAGAGAGTGGTGCCGGCATCAAGCCAACTTTAAATTCTATCCCATTGGCTGATGCCGAAAAGAACGGGGTAAAATTTGCCGAAAATATGAAAGCCGGATCGATAGCTGCTTTAAGGGCGCTTTCAGCGGCCGACTTGTTAAATGCTGCCTACAGCCCAAGCGCAACCCCCAACTCACCAACTATTGATGGCTATTTGCTGCCAAAATCGCTGCCCGAGATTTTTGAGGCGGGCGAGCAGGCAAAAATTCCAATCCTGGTAGGATGGAACTCGGCCGAAGTGCCTTATCAATTTGTAATGCGTGCCGACGCACCAACCCTGGATAATTACAAAAAAGCATTAAATACTTTGTATGGCGATAAGGCCGGCGAAGTAATGAAACTTTATCCTGCTTCGACAGATGCAGAAGTTATCAAATCGGCAACTGCCTTATCAAGCGATCGTTTCATTGTGTACAGTACCTGGAAATGGGCCGATCTGCAAATTAAAACGGGCGGCAAACCTGTTTATCGTTACTGCTTTTCGCGCATTCGCCCGGCCATGACGGCACAGATGGGTAATGCCTCCGCAGGGCTTGCCGGTGGTGTAGTAAAAAATAATGGTGGAATGGCCATGCCAAAAATGCCTGCGGCGGTTGGTGCATCTCATGCTTCAGAAATTGAGTATGCCATGGGGAACCTTGCCGGCAATAAAGTTTACGCCTGGACACCTGACGACTATAAAGTTTCAGAAACCATGGAAAGCTATTTTGCCAATTTCATAAAGAACTACAATCCAAACGGCCCTGGTTTACCAAAATGGGACGCCAATACAGGCAAAACCCCGGTTAAGTTTATGGATATCGATGTAAAAAGCGGACAGAAACAAGAAAACGACCGGGACAGGTATTTGTTCCTGGATAAAGAATATATGAAGTAAGATTTTTTATGGGGTGTTTTAATTGTCCTGGTTGCTGTAAAGCAGCCGGGACTTTTTTTATCTTATCTTTTGGTGAATGCAATTTTAACACCCATCAGCACAAAAACAACTGCCGAGAATTTATTAAGCCAAATACCAAATAAAGGTTGCTTTTTTAGCCGCCCGGATAATGAGCTGGCAAAAAATGTGAGTACAGCAAACCAGGCTAAACTCATTAGCGCGTAAGTTATACCAAGCAAAACAAAGGGCAGGGCATTGTGAATTTGTGCCGGGTGGATGAATTGCGGGAAAAATGCCAGGAAAAATATGGCAACTTTTGGGTTAAGGGTATTGGTTAACACTGCGGATAAATAAGTTTTATGCACAGGCTCCAATGCTATGGCCACATCCTGTTTTAAAATTTCGTCTTTGGAAAGAAACTTACTGATGCCAAGGTAAACCAGGTAGGTAGCGCCGGCGTATTTTATAAAGCTGAAAGCCATTGCCGATTGTGATAAAATTAATGAAAGGCCAAATGCCGCCAGTGTTGTATGTACAAGCACGCCTGTAGCAATACCCAAAGTTGCGTAAATCCCCGCTTTTTTGCCCTGGGCGATAGATTTGTTAAGCACGAAAATGGTATCGATGCCCGGAGAAATGATAAAAAGGAAAGATGTGACCAGGAATGTACTGAAATTTATGATGCCCATGGGGTACAAAACTAATAACATTATAACAAAATTGCTTTGCGGTAAGCTTTCTGCTTTTGTTAATTTTACCGAATGGACACTTTTGCCGACAGGATCATCGCCTTTAACCAACAACTGGAATATACAGGAACGCTACCAACTGGTGTAAGCATTATGAACCCATTCAGGGACAATGATTTTGCATTGGACGTATCTACCCGGTTTTACAATAAATATTACAGCGATAATCATCCCCGCCATTTGATATTAGGTATTAACCCGGGCCGGTTTGGCTCGGGTATGACAGGGGTATCTTTTACCGATCCTAAACGGATGATCAGCAAATGCCAAATACCCTATACCGGGCCAATTACACATGAGCCCTCGTCAGAATATGTGTATGATATGATTGATGCTTTTGGCGGTATAACCGCGTTTTATCAGCAGTTTTACATCCACTCGGTTTGTCCGCTCGGCTTCACCATAACCGGCCCAAAAGGCAAAGAGGTAAATTATAACTATTATGATACGCCCGAACTTACCAGGGCTGTATACCCCTTCATAGTAGAAAATATTCAAAAGCAAATTGACCTGGGTTTTGAAACAGATGTTTGTTTTTGCTTTGGTACCGGTAAAAATGAAACCTTTCTGCGCAAGCTTAATGACGAGCACCGGTTTTTTAAACAGGTTGTGGCGCTGGAGCATCCGCGCTTTATTATGCAATACAAATTAAAAACTAAGCAGGATTATATAGCCAAATACCTGAAGGCTTTTAACGCGGTTGTTATTCCTTAAAGCTATTTAGTGCTGATATCGCGTTTATGATCATCAAACTCCTTGCCGGTGGCGTGGTAATCCCTTATCAATTTGGCCAGTTGTTTCAGCTCAAAATCGGTAAGTTCGGTACCACCAGCGTAATGATACTCTGGTTCTGTGCCATCTAAAAAAATGGCGCCCAAATATCCCTTATCAAAAGTTTTTGGGCTGTCTATATCCCTGTATAACTTGTAGGTCCCGTTGTTGTTTTCGTTAATCTTATTAGTATCCGCCG
Source organism: Mucilaginibacter sp. P2_A5 (assembly GCF_056404995.1). Classification (NCBI taxonomy): domain Bacteria; kingdom Pseudomonadati; phylum Bacteroidota; class Sphingobacteriia; order Sphingobacteriales; family Sphingobacteriaceae; genus Mucilaginibacter; species Mucilaginibacter sp. P2_A5. The sequence continues at coordinate 130,118 of NZ_JBFUCY010000016.1, read as the reverse complement.
GATCAACGGCAATAATAATATGGGTTCCGTCTTCTTTATTAATGCCGAATGTTACGCCGCTGGTTATCATTAATCAAAAAACAAGCCGGTTGGACAAATGTTTGAGTACACACGAATTTGAAATACACGAATTGAACGAATTGGAGCGAATTTCACGAATTTGAAAAGTTTGCCAAATTTTAAGCTCAGTATTAGTTACCATTAGTTCGTCAACTTGAAACTCATTATTTGTGCTAATTCGATTTAATTCGTGCAATTCGTGTTTTGTTTTTTCATACTTCTTTAAGAAAATTAAAAAGTTTTGATATGTTTATAAAATTATTCCGATCAGCTATTCCACGGCAAAATAAGCAGGGTTTATTATAACTTTGTTAGGTGGGTGACATAATTGGCGGCGAATAATTTCAGGAAAATAACACTCAAAATTCAAACTATCAATGATAGCTTTTTTACGAAAAAATGCCGGTATTAAGCTGGTAATCCCACTTTTGTTTGTATGGTTTAGTGCAAACGCACAAGACGCAGCTAAATTTCCGCTGATACCTTATCCCACAAAATTAATACCGGGTAAAGGAGTATTTGTCATAACACCGCGAACCACTGTGAGCGGGTCAGCGTTTAAGAGCGAGGCCAAAGAACTCACCGCACTTTTAGAAAAAGGACTTGGACAAAAGCTAATCCTAACTAAAAATCAATCGGCATCAGCAATAAGCATTATTAAAAGTGCCGATATAGCAGTATCAGAAGGCTACAGGCTTACTATCACACCAAAGCATGTCGAAATTTTGGCTAACTCCGGTGCCGGCGTTTTTCATGCCATCGAAACCATCAGGCAACTGTTACCTGTATCAATAGAGAAAGGCACAACAAGTAAAAAGTTGGTTTTGCCGGTGTTAACCATTGAAGATGAACCTGCTTATGATTGGCGCGGCATGCACATGGATGTTTCGCGGCATTTTTTTTCTATCAGCTATCTTAAAAAATTTATCGATAGGATGTCGCTTTACAAAATGAACAAGCTGCACCTGCACTTAACCGACGACCAGGGATGGCGCATAGAAATAAAAAAATATCCCAAACTAACCAAAGAGGGGGCATGGCGTACATTCAACGACCAGGATTCGTTGTGCATGAAACTTTCAAAAGACAACCCCGATTTTGCGATCGATAAGGAGCATATCATTCAACGCGGCGGAAAAACACTTTACGGCGGGTTTTACACCCAGCAGGAAATGAAGGGTGTGGTAGCCTATGCCGCGGCAAAACACATCGATATTATCCCCGAGATAGATATGCCGGGTCACATGATGGCGGCTATCAATTCGTACCCGTTTTTAACCTGTAATGGCGAGAATAAATGGGGAACGCTGTTCACCAAACCCATTTGCCCTTGTAACGAAACAACTTTTGAGTTTGCTCAAAACGTATTTACCGAAATTATGGACATCTTCCCATCCCAATACATTCACATTGGCGGCGATGAAGTTGACCGTACCGATTGGGGAAAATCCGATGCCTGCAAAGCTTTGATGGAAAAAGAAGGAATAAAAGACCTGGCAGCCCTGCAAAGCTATTTTATTAACCGGATGGAAAAATTCTTTAACTCCAAGGGCCGCAAACTAATTGGCTGGGACGAGATTATTGAAGGCGGCATCAGCCCTACGGCTATTGTAATGTACTGGCGCGGATGGGTACCCAACGCGCCTGTTGAAGCGGTAAAAAACGGCAATACGGTGATTATGACGCCCGGCGAGCCCTTATATTTCGATAACCAGCCCGATCAGTATTCGGTTGACCGGGTGTATCATTTTAACCCCATCCCCAAAGTACTAAATGCGCAGGAGGCTAAATCGATCATCGGCGCCCAGGCTAACATCTGGTCGGAGCGGATCCCATCCGAGCGCCGTGCCGATTATATGGCCATGCCCCGGATGACCGCCCTGGCCGAAATGCTTTGGACAAATCAGCCTGATAAATATAATTCATACCTGCAACGCCTGGTACGCCAATATAGCAGGATGGATGCCCTTGGGATAAATTATCGCCTGCCGGATTTGCCTGGCCTGTTAAACGAATATGTATTTACCGATGAGGGCAAATTAAGCATTGTATCGCCTTTGCCAACTTTGACCATCCGTTACACTACCGATGGAACCTTGCCCGGCGTAAATTCACCGGTATTGCCTTCGCCCTTGGTTATCAAAAAAGCCCAGTTGGTAAGGGTTGCAGCATTTACCCCAGGTGGCACCCGTGGCGATGTTTACAACCTGAATTATACTCAACAGCAAATGCTTGGCCCGGTTAAAATAGCGCCGCCAAAACCCGGCCTGGCCTGTACTTATTACAAAGCCTACTTTAAAGCAACAACTTTTATGAAGGACGCTAAAGTTGATAGTACATTTACCACAGATAAAATTGAAGTACCGGCAACTGTAAAAGCGCCATCATTTGGTATTACCTATAAAGGTTATATCGATGTACCCGCCGATGGCATTTATAGCTTTTACCTTACCTGCGATGACGGCGGAGTGTTAAAAATAGGCCCCCATATGGTTGTCAATAACGATGGAAATCATTCGGCCCAGGAACGCAGCGGGCAGGTGGCCTTAAAAATGGGGGCCCATCCTTTTCAGCTCGATTTTATTGAAGGTGGCGGCGGCTTTAAGCTGGGTTTAAAATATAGTTTTAACGGTTCTGCCCCGCAGGATGTGCCGGCAGCTTGGTTTAAAAATTAAGATTTTTTTATGAAAAAATTTACAGGCATAGCATTATTGTTATTGGCCATTGGCCTAAAAGGTTTTAGCCAGGGCGCACCAAAGCCCTACGGGCCGTTACCCACAAAAGGCCAGCTAAACTGGCAGGAAATGGGTATGTATTGCATTATCCATTACGGTGTTGATGTTTATACCGATAAGGAGTGGGGTTATGGCGATGAAGACCCTAAGCTTATCAATCCATCGCAGTTTAGCGCCATGCAAATTGTAGGTGCTGCCAAAGCCGGCGGTTTTAAAGGCGTTGTAGTGGTTGCCAAGCACCATGATGGCTTTTGCCTTTGGCCCACCAAAACAACCGAACATAACATATCCAAAAGCCCGTATAAAAATGGCAAAGGCGATATTTTGAAAGAATACCGCGAAGCTTGTGATAAATTAGGGATGCAGCTTGGGGTATATTGCTCGCCCTGGGACAGGAATAATCCTAATTATGGTACGGATGAATATATCAAAATATACCGCGAGCAATTGCGCGAATTATATACCAACTATGGCCCACTGTTTATATCATGGCACGATGGCGCCAACGGCGGCGATGGCTACTATGGTGGCAAACGCGAGGTGAGGCACATCGACAGATCGACCTATTATGGCTGGGATGCCACCTGGGCCATTACCCGTAAACTGCAGCCCAACGCCGTTATTTTTGGCGATGTTGGCCCCGATGTACGCTGGGTTGGGAATGAAGAAGGCCATGCCGGCGAAACATGCTGGGCAACCTATACGCCCCATGCCCCGGTAGAAGGCAAAAAGCCAGGCAATGGCTTTGTAAAAGATTACGAAGGTACAGAAGGCACCCGCAACGGTGATTATTGGATGCCTGCCGAATGCGATGTATCATTAAGGCCCGGCTGGTTTTACCACAAAACACAGGATGATGGCGTAAAATCGCCGTATACGTTGCTTGACTTGTATTACAAAAGTGTTGGCCGGGGCGCCGCGCTTGATTTGGGCTTATCGCCCGATCCGCGGGGAATAGTGAACGAGATAGATGTTAAATCGCTTACAGCATTTGGTACCCTGTTAAAACAAATATTTGCGGTTAACCTGGCAAAGGGCGCTACCGTTACCGCAAGTAATATACGTGGTGGCAATAAATTAAGCTTTGGCCCGCAGCTTTTGTTAGATAATGACAGGTACAGTTATTGGGCTACTGATGATAAAGTAACTATGCCAAGCCTGACAATCGACCTGCACACACCAAAAACATTCAACGTTATCCGCGTACGCGAAAACATTAAGTTGGGCCAGCGGATAGAAGCTTTTGAGGTTGATGCCTTTGTGAATGGCAAATGGCAGCAGATTGGCGCCGCTACCAGTATAGGCGGTAACAGGTTGATCCGTTTAACTCAAAACATAACAGCAAGTAAATTAAGGTTAAGGATAACCAAATCGCCGGTTGCCATTGCGCTTAGCGACTTTGGGTTGTTTAAAGAGCCGGTACATTTAACCGCCCCTAAAATTACCCGGAACAAAAAAGGCGAGGTAAGCATAACCACCGAGGCGCCTGTAAGCGCCATAAGGTATACTTTAAACGGACAGGAACCAACCATTAGCTCGCCGGTATATAAAGGCCCGCTTTTGCTGGCCAATGGCGGTATTGTTAAAGCCCGTAGCTTTGAAGGCAAGGCACAAAAAAGCGACGTTGCTTTTGCGTCATTAGGTTATGCCAAAACAGATTGGAAAATTATTGCCGCCACCACCGCAAACGACGGCGGCAACCGTGCCGAAAACGCGGTTGATGAGCACACCGGCACACTGTACAGCACATTAAGTAAAGAAGACGCAAAGTTTCCGCAGCAAATAACCATTGATATGGGCACTGCCCGCCAAATTAAAGCGTTTGGATATTTACCAAGACAGGATAAGCAGCCGGACGGCATAGTTGACCGGTATATTTTTTATACCAGCGCAGATGGGAAAGAATGGGTGAAAGTGGCCTCGGGCGAGTTCTCGAATATTAAATCGAACCCGATTGAGCAGCCGGTTGTTTTGAGTAACCCCGTTAACGCCAGGTATTTTAAATTTGAGGCTGAACATGTAATAGCCGGCAATGGCATTACTGTTGCCGAATTAAGTGTTTATTAATAATCTATTATATAGCCGGGTTTATGTTTGTGCAAACCCGTCATACAATCTATAAGTAACGAATGAAAAAACAAATCTTTTTAGCCGGGATCCTGGCAGTTATAACAGTAAGCGCGTTTGGCCAGGCCCATATGCCCAAAAAAACGAGGAAAGCGGTGCCGGTATCTTTTACCAAATATGTTGATCCATATATCGGCACCGGCTTTCATGGCCATGTGTTTGTTGGCGCAAACGTTCCTTTTGGTGCTGTGCAATTAGGACCAACCAACCTGTCCGAAGGGTGGGATTGGTGCTCGGGCTACCATATTTCCGATTCAACCATTATCGGCTTTCAGCACACACATCTAAGTGGTACCGGTATCGGCGATTTGGGCGATATATCCTTTATGCCAACAACCGGAGCCATCAAAACCTATAAAGGCAGTTTGAAAGACATGCAAAACGGCTATGTATCGCTATTTAGTCATCAGGACGAAGTAGTGAAGCCGGGATATTACAAGGTGAAACTAAAACGCTACGATATTGGCGTTGAGCTTACGGCCAGTACAAGGGTAGGGATGCACAAATACACTTTCCCGGCTTCAAAAGATGCACATATTGTTATTGATTTGCAGGAAGGCATAGGCTGGGACAGACCTTATGAAACCTATATTAAGCAGGAAGATAAATACACCATCAGCGGGTACCGTTTTTCAAAAGGATGGGCGGCCGATCAGCGTATTTACTTTACCGCCGTTTTCTCAAAACCGATAGAAAAATTCACCGTTTATGACAGCACCGCTAAAGTCGGCGTTACAAAAATAAAAGGTGTAAAAGTTAAGGGTGTTATCAGCTTTGCTACCTCAAAGGGCGAGGTTGTTTATGCTAAAGTTGGTATTTCGCCGGTAAGTTCGGCAAATGCCATGCTGAATATCAAGGCCGAAATACCAGGCTGGGATTTTGCAAAAGTTGTTAGCCAGGCAGACCAGGCCTGGAATACGCAATTGGGCAAAATCACCATTAAAGCTGATTCATTGTCGATATTGAAAAAGTTTTATACCGCTTTTTATCACTCCATGGTAGCGCCGTCTATATTTAATGATGTAAACGGCGAGTACTGGGGTACCGATAAAAAGGTGCATAAAAACGTTGGTTTTAATAACGTAACCACTTTTTCGTTGTGGGATACTTACCGGTCAAATAACCCTTTATCAACTATCATTCACCCGGAGCATACCAATGATATGATAAACTCGATGCTGGCCATTTACCAGCAGCAGGGTACCTTACCAACCTGGCATTTAATGGCCAATGAAACCAATTGTATGGTGGGTTACAGCGCGGTACCTGTTGTTGCCGATGCATTGCTTAAAGGCTACAAAGGTTTTGATGCTAACCTGGCCTATGAGGCTATGAAAACCACGGCGATGCAGGATGCGCGTGGCGTTAAATTTGTTAAAAAACTGGGTTTTATACCTGCGGATAGCACTGCTGAATCTGTTTCGATGGGTTTAGAATATGCCATTGACGACTGGTGCCTTGCCCAGGTTGCCAAAAAAATGGGCAAAACAGCCGATTATCAATACTTTAGCAAACGCGGTAAGTACTACAAAAACTACTACGACCCTAAGGCCGGGTTTATGCGTGGCCGCTTAGCCGATAATTCATGGCGTACGCCATATAGCCCTTTCATCTCTATCCACGAGACAGGCGACTTTACCGAAGGCAACGGCTGGGAGTATACTTTCCTGGTGCCGCAGGATGTTGAGGGATTGATTAGCTTACTGGGCGGACAGGACAAGTTTAATATCAAGCTCGATTCGTTATTTATTGCCGAGGGGGATATGGGCAAATTTAAGTCGCCCGATGTTTCTGGTTTGATTGGCCAATATGCCCATGGTAACGAACCTGGTCACCCAATGGCCTACTACTATGATTACTCGGGCCAGCCATGGAAAACTGCCGCTAAAGTACGCTATATCCTGGACGACTTTTATACCACCAAAACAGATGGTATTATTGGCAATGAAGATGTTGGCCAGATGTCGGCCTGGTACGTATTATCGGCCCTTGGTTTTTACCCGGTTAACCCGGCCAATGGCCTGTATGTTTTTGGCAGCCCTGTTATTAACGAGGCTACGTTGAAGCTACAGGGAAATAAAACATTTCACGTGGTAGTGAAAAATAACGGGCCCAAAAATATGTATATCAACGCCATGAAACTAAACGGTGTAAACTATACCAAAACCTATTTTTCGCACAAACAATTGATGGCCGGAGGCGAGCTGGAAATAACTATGGGCGATAAGCCAGGTACCGTTTGGGGTATAGGAGAGGCTAATAAGGCGGTATCGGTGTTGAAGTAGAAATTAAAAGCGGCGAAAGACTTACGAAGTTTTAAAAACTTCGTAAGTCTGGCTCTGCGGATGGGTATATTCTTAATACTTCCCGCTTCCCGATAATATCATCGAAGCCAGTTGTTCGTCTCTGTCATATATATCCTGGCGAAAATTCAGCTTGTTATCTCTATCGGTAAATGCCGTGAAATAAGCGATAAACACAGGCACTTTTTGTTTGAGTGTTACGGTTCGTTCTTTGCCAAGATGCATTGCCTTGTTAATTTTATCGGCAGTCCAGGTGGTGTCATATTTCAATAAAAAAGCAGCAAGCCTGGCCGGTTCGCCAACCCGGATGCAACCGTGACTGAATGCCCTTGACGATTCGCCGAATAACGATCGTGATGGTGTATCATGCAGGTAAATATTATAACTATTCGGGAACAAAAATTTTACAAGGCCTAAGGAGTTCTCGGGGCCGGGCTTTTGTTTAATTACCGGCAAACCATTCTCGCGGCCGGTAATCACCATATTATGCTTGTTGATATAATTGGGGTTCTTTCGCATATCGGGCAGTACCTCGTTTCGTACAATACTCTCGGGCACGTTCCAGTATGGGCTAAATACCACGTATTGCATCTGGCCATAAAATATAACCGTTTGGTGTACCTTTTGCCCCACAACCACATTACAGCTCCATAACAAACTATCGGCATGATAAACGTGCAATTTAAACTCGGGGATATTTACCGCCAGGTAATCGGTATTTAAACTAACAGGAAGCCAGCGGCACCGCTCCATGTTAACAATAATCTGCCTGATGCGTTTTTTTAGCGGCACGTTCATTTCGGCCAGGGTGCCGGGTCCCGGCAGCCCATCGGCGGTTAAGCCATGCCTTAGCTGAAACTGCTTTATGGCTTGTTGTAAAGTATCGTCAAAAACAATATTTAATGTATCTCCCTTAAAATCTTCCAGTTTATATAACCGTGTCCTTATTTGCGAAATAACTGCCGACGAGTCTCCCGGTTTTACGCCCTTGGCCGATGGAATTGCGGCCCAGTTTTCTTTTGCATCTAATGCCCGGTATTTGGCAAGATAGCCTTTTAATAAATCGTACTGCCTGTAAACAGGTTCTGACAAGGTGCTGCCGGCTTTGCCGCTTCGCTTCAATAATGTATCGAGGTAATCATTGTATGAAACTTTTTTGCGCGGCAAAAACCAGTTAACCGCTTTACTGGTAGAATCGCTCATTCCCTGGAAGGCCAGTTTAGAGAACACAAAATACTGGGCGGTAAGCATTAACTCAGTGGCAATATTGGGGTTGGGGCTTTTACTCTTAGGGGCAAATATCAATGAATCTAATGCTTTGGGGTAGGGGATAGCTTTGTAAATGCCTTCATTCTGCAAATTTCCTAACCTGTCGGCTAAGTTTCCGGCCTGTTCAAGCAGTTTTCCTTTATTATACCAGGCATAGGCAAATTTACGCTTACTGTAAAACATGCTGATATCTTTAACATACGGATCAAATGCCGGGTAAGCTTTTATGAAGGTTGCAAGTTGTGTACTATCAAAAGTTGCGTCGGTTTGATCGCTGAAACTGCCTGGGATGGTTTTATTCCATTCTTTAACAGCCTTTCGTTTAAGCGAGTCGGCTTTTGACTGCCGGTTAAGTTTAGAACTATGATTGCAGCCTAATGGTATGTATATGAGTGGAATAAGTGTTATGGAAATGAATTTACAAACGCCTTTTAACATGGATGTTTTTATTGGTAAGATAAGTAACTATTAGAAGAATAAAAAAAGTTATAAAAATGTATACTAATTATATAGACATTATAGTATATTTGTTTCATCAAATCGAAAGCATGTTAAGTAACACCATAAAATACCAATCAAACAACTCTTTAAATCGCTATGATTTTAAGGGGATGATGTGTATGTGTTGCTGCTGTTGAGTTTCTCCTCTTCAAAACCATAGATCAACCCAAAAGTTTACTGACCTTGTTATTAATAATATATTTTATGAACGCTTACCTGATAAATCCTTTAAAGAAACCATTTTTTGATAGGGTGTCGCATTACCGGCAGGTGATTTATGGATTATGCCATTGTTGAAGGTGATATTTAATCCGCTACTTCAATGAACGTAATTTAAACACCATTAATTGTACTACAAAATGTTAACTACCGCTAATAAATATCCGTTTTTCGATCTTTCAGAAATTGTTCCTGATAATGATATTCCATTTAAACCTTACCGTGCTTTGCAACCTGTAAAAGCAGGTAATTTTATCCCCGATCTGAAATTTTCCAATGATTACAGCCGCTGGCAGTCGTTTTTCAACGGCGCGCAAACACATGGGCCAATTGCTTTAAGACAGTTGCTTAAAAAACCATTGGTGATAGCGTTTTACTCGCACCACTGGAAAGAGCAAGGCTTTGAACTGTTGAACCAGTTAAACAACATTCAGCAGGAAATAAAAGCAAATGGTGGCACCTTGTTGGTTATCAGCGATGAACGTACCGACGAACTGGGAAAACAGGCCTGGGAAAACAGCTTTACCCTTAATTTTTATCACGACGAGGAAAAAAACATTGCCCAAACTTTCAGGATATACTCGGATAACGACCCGGTTTGGAACCGTTTTTCGGGCATTGATGTAAATGTGCCCTTATTGGCCACCTACATCATCGATGCCAATAAACAGGTGATATACAGCCATATTGACCTTGATTTTTTAGGAACGTTTAATGGCGAAGACATTATCTCTTCGGTTTACGAATCGTCGTTGATTATTAACAGCAGAAAGTCGGCCTGATAAATTTACAGGACAATTGTTAACAAAAACTAAGATTATGTCAAACGCAATTGATGAGCTTCAGCAAGTTAAAAGCAAGGTACATCGCCAGGTACTAAAGGCTAACGATGAATATGTAAAACATTTTGGCGATAAAGGCAATCTTACTATCCCGCCGGCGCGGCAGTTTGCCATTTTAACCTGTATGGATGCCCGGCTTGATCCGGCTAAATACGCCGGCCTTGCCGAGGGCGATGCCCACGTGATCCGTAACGCAGGTGGCCGGGCAAGCGATGATGCTATCCGTTCGCTGGTGATATCGCATAAATTATTGGGTACTAAAGAATGGTTTGTAATACACCATACCGATTGTGGTATGGGTTTGTTTACCGACGATATTATCCGCGATTTATTATCCAAAAGCCTGAAAACCGCAGTTATCGACGAAAACGGCTGGCGCAATACCGATGAAAACGGTGGATCTGACGAAGCCAATCATATCGCATTCCTCACCTTTAAAAACCTTGAAGCAAGCGTTGTGGAGGATGTGGAGCGCATCAGGCATCATCCTTTGGTAGCAGGTAATATCCCCATTTACGGTTATGTATATGATGTGCGGTCGGGTAAGCTGATTGAGGTGCCCGCGGCTACACATGCCGGAGAGGTTTTAAACTAAACTATATCCGGGTAAAACCGTTAATTTGGATATCTTAGGGGTATCAAATACCTCTTTGTGCCATACATGAAGCTTGAAAAGCGTGATTATGATGCGATAATAGTAGGGTCGGGGCCCAACGGGCTGGCTGCGGCAATTTTAATGCAGCAACACGGGCTTTCTGTTTTATTGCTTGAAGGTAAAAACGAAATAGGGGGAGGCCTGCGCACTGCCGAACTTACCCTGCCCGGTTTTAAACACGATATTTGCTCGGCCATCCATCCACTCGCAGCCTCATCGCCTTTTTTTGAAACATTGCCGCTTGCACAGCACGGCCTTGAATATATATTTCCACAAACAGCAGCCGCCCATCCCTTTGACGACGGAACGGCTGCTGTTTTGCTTAAATCGGTAACCGAAACGGCCAGGTTACTCGGCAACGATGAGCAGGCTTACCTTAATTTAATGCAACCCGTTGTAAAAAACTGGCCATTAATCGCGCCGGATGTTTTAGGCCCGTTGCATTTTCCCAAACATCCCTTGCTGATGGCACAATTCGGCCTGCCTGCTATAAGCCCGTCAACCTTGCTTGCCAACAGGTTTAAAACCAAAGCGGCTAAAGGTTTACTGGCGGGAATGGCGGCGCATTCTATACAACCCTTAAGTAATTTTGCTACATCGGCTATTGCATTGGTATTGATGGCACAGGGCCATTTAAAGGGTTGGCCGTTACCAAGAGGTGGTTCGCAGCAAATAGCGAAGGCGCTGGCCTCGTATTTTATATTTATAGGCGGTAAAATTGAAACTGGTTTTTATGTTGAGTCGCTAAATCAATTACCTTCATCGCATGCTGTTTTATTCGATATTACCCCAAAACAATTGTTAAAAATAGCCGGGCATAAATTTTCTCCGCTGTACAAATGGCAATTGGAGCGCTATCGTTACGGCGCAGGGGTATTTAAAATTGATTGGGCTTTGGATGCACCAATCCCCTTTAAAGCCGAAGCAGCAAAGCAGACAGGTACCGTTCACATCGGCAACACATTTGCTGAAATTGCCGAAAGCGAACAACTGGTGTGGAAAGGTAAACATCCGGATAAACCCTACGTGCTTTTGGCCCAGCAAAGCACCTTCGACTCATCGCGGGCGCCGGCAGGTAAACATACGGCGTGGGCGTATTGTCATGTACCGAATGGTTCAAAGGAAGATATGACCGATATTATAGAACGACAGGTTGAACGTTTTGCACCCGGTTTCCGGGATACAATTTTGGCTAAGCATACCTTTAACACCGCCCAGCTTGAAGAATATAACCCCAACTACATAGGTGGTGATATTAGCGGCGGTGCAATAGATATCGGCCAGTTATTTACGCGGCCTGTGCTGAGGGTTTCGCCTTATAAAACCTCGGCCAAAGGGTTGTACATTTGTTCATCATCCACGCCTCCGGGCGGCGGGGTGCATGGTATGTGCGGGTATCATGCGGCAAAAAAAGCGTTGAAAGATATATGGGGCATAAAGGTAAAACCCTTGTAATACAATATATTATTAAAATGTCATTGCGAGGTACGAAGCAATCGCTTATAATGACGTGTTTGTAAGTACCTGACTGTCAATATAAAATACCCGTCATTGCGAGGTACGAAACAATCCCCGACATGCTAAGTCCCACATGGTTCAGGATTGCTTCGTTCCTCGCAATGACGGGTGTTTAGGCCATTGGTTTAACTATATTTCGTTGCAGGTCATAACGATTTTTTTCAGGTTTTACCTGACGGACACTCGCAATGACATAATAAAATATTAATTCAACTCCAGCGTCACTACCGATTTTGCGGGTAGTGTAACCACCAGTTTATCGCCATCTTTTTTGGCATTGGTAAAGCTTGCCAAATGCAATTTGTTTGGCGCTGCAAAAGTGTTAATATCCGTGATATTGGCCGATGTTAATACCTGGCCTTTAACAGCGTTCCATTTTACATCCTTCAATTCGGTAGTAATGGTAATGGCATTGTGCAAATCAAGATTAACCAATGATATATGTACTTTACCTGCAGCATCCTGTGATGCCGATGCGTTTACCGCCTCTATTTTTTTGCCGTCAACCTCATAGTTTGGCACGTTCAGTTTAATTGGCAGGTATTTGGCATCCTGGTGCACCTTGTACATATCAAAAACATGATAAGTAGGGGTAAGCAGCATTTTTTCTTTGTCGGTTAAAATAAGCGCCTGTAATACGTTAACGGTTTGCGCTAAAGCTGCCATACGTACACGGTCGCTGTGGTTATTGAAAATATTAAGCGTAGTACCGGCAATTAAGGCATCGCGCAGGCTGTTTTGCTGAAACAAAACGCCGGCATTGGGGCCTGGTTCCGGATCTGTCCAAATGCCCCATTCGTCAACTACCAAGGATACCTTCTTTTCGGGATCGTATTTGTCCATAATGGCCGAGTGTTTGGTAACCAGCTCTTCCATTTTAAGGCAGTTAACCATAGTGCTGAAGTATTCTTTTTCGCTAAACTCGGTAGCTGATCCTTTTTTACCCCAGTTGCCTGTAGGAATGGTGTAATAATGTAATGACAGGCCCGACATCATCCCCGACGGAATGTTCTTCATACAAACTTCCGTCCAGTTATAATCATCAGCATTGGGTCCGCTGGCTATTTTTTGCAGGCGTGCACCCGGATAATCTTTGGCGAATGAAGCATAACGTTTAAAAAGGTCGGCATAGTAATTTGGCGTCATATTACCGCCGCAGCCCCAGCTTTCGTTACCTACACCCCAAATGGTTACTTTATAGGGTGCCGGGTGACCGTTTTTAACACGCTCTTTAACCACAGTGCTGGTACTGTTCGAGTTAAGGTATTCAATCCATTTCGACATTTCTTCTACCGTACCGCTGCCCACATTACCGGCAACGTAAGGCTCGCATTTCAATAATTCGCAAAGTTCCAAAAACTCATGCGTGCCAAAACTATTATCTTCTGTAACGCCGCCCCAGTTGGTGTTTACCATCCGTGGGCGTAAGGCCGTTGGGCCAATACCGTCGCGCCAGTGATATTCATCGGCAAAACATCCGCCCGGCCAGCGCAGGTTAGGGATTTTGATCTTTTTCAACGCCTCTACAACATCCAGGCGGATCCTGTCCTGTTTTTTAACAGGGAGATTTTTATCAACCCAAAAACCACCATAAATACCACGGCCCAAATGCTCGGCAAATTGCCCGTAAATGTGCTTGCTGATGGTTGTTTTTGAATCGGTACTGATACTAAGCGTTCCGGTTTGGCTGTAACCGGATGCCGAAATTAAACACATGGCTGCAACGCCAAGTGATGAAAGCAAATTTCTTTTCATTGAATAACAGGTTTATGCCGTAAAGAAAAGAAAAAATAATTAATAAGTGTTGTTTTAACAATAAAAAGATTTGACGAGTGGTGAGTTGTGAGTTGTGAGTTGTGAGTTGTGAGTTGTGAGTTGTGAGTTGTGAGTTGTGAGTTGTGAGTTGTGAGTTGGGGTTGGGGTTTAGCCTAATTTTCTTAGTTTTTAAATATAGTGACACTTTTATCTTGATTCTTAACTCTTGATTCTTGACGCTACTCCGCTTCCTTTTCCAAAAACTCGTTGAACTTATCGCTGTTGTAGTCGGCGGCGCCGGTGTGTTTATATTTTAGCTTGCCGTTTTTGCCAAATATTAATGTTGTGGGTATGGTGCCATTTAGTAACGTATCCGGGAATTTACTTATAGATGTATATAATGGCAGGTTGTAATGGTTGTTTTTGAAGTAGGCCTTTGACTTTGGCAGGTTGTTATCCGTATCAACCATAATAAAAACAACATTGGGATTATTTTTAAACTTCATATAAAGCCTGTTTACCGATGGCATTTCGGCAAGGCAGGGCGGGCACCAGGTAGCCCAATAATTTACAAAAACCACTTTGTTTTTCAGGTTGGATATGGTAATTGTATTTCCGGATGTATCCCGGTAGCTATAATCGGGGAACTTTACTGGCTCTTTATGATTACGGGCATAATCGTCGGGATCTGGCTTAAAAGCACCAACCGCCATCAGTCCACGAATAAGTTCAACTTTGGCTATGGGGTTTAGCCAGGTAATTACAACCAATACCATGAGCAATGCAAATATTATGTTTGATGCTGAAAAGTATTTTTTATTTATCATGTCATAAATTTAATTAGTGCCGGGATGCAACAAAGTAATAAATAATTGAGAATAATTTCCTGTCATCCTTTGTACCTACACATGACATGTTGTAGAATCCCAGACTTACGAAGTTTTAAAAACTTCGTAAGTCTTTCGCCGGCTTGTTATTTCCCCTTCAGAATTTCGCGAAATTTTATCACTCAACATGGCAATTATGCCCCTATATCTATTTATCAACGCCTGTTTAAAACGTTTTGAAGTACAATTTTTAATTTTATTTGTTTTAATACTATTGTAACAATATATTTACCGGTAATTATTACCCCTAATAGTTAATTTGGAGAAGTGAAAAGGTTTATCGCGATACTATTACTTAATGTGCATCTGTTCAATTTGGGCGGGTACCAGTTTGTATTCCAGTATTTTATTCACCAATCCGAAATACAGATCGTAAAAGAGATCTACGAAAACAAGATCGACGCAACGAAGCTTGTCGAAATCAAAATCCCTGTTCACCTTCCCGGTATAAAAAAATGGGACCACTACGTTAGGGATAACGGCCAGTTGCAGCTAAAAGGTGTTTATTATAATTATTTACGATACAAAATGTCGCCGGATACTATGTCGTTCATTTGTATTGCCAATAGTGTTAAAACCCGCCTGGTATCTGCCAACCTCATCATCGCTAAAGAGATTAATGATGTGCCGGTTAGCAAAAAGGGACATGATTCGCTCAAAAAATCCGGCACGGGAAACGAATATAGTTTCCATATAATAAATTACCAGTTCATGGCATTTTCAACGCTGCTTAAAGTTATTCCAAGCCCTATACTCTGCCAATTGAACAATCCCTACATTGAATCTCCCGGCAAACCGCCAAATTTTACCTGCTAATTATAGCTTATGAATTATGATGTTGAATTGTTCTTTTAATCAATAAAGCGCAGTTTGATTGGTTATTGCATTAGTACCTTTTATAGCCGTATGTGGCTTTGGCTGAGACTTTTTTAATAACACCTATCGTAAGCTTCCAATCTTATGCTGAATTAATGTTTTATGCGTTGTTTTAATGCTTAAAATCATTTTCTCTCAGTTAGTTTATTATTAAATTTTATTGAATTTCTTTACTTAAATAGAATGAAACATTCATTGCTGTATTTTTACAGATGCTGTATTGTTATGGCTGTTTGCCTTACTTTATCCAAACATGTACAAGCCCAAACCGATGCCGATGCGCTGATGATCCCCAAAAACTATGTTTGCGCAGCAGGTGTTTACACACACAGTCAATGGGACCATTATTGGGAAGGTACCTTTAAACGCGATGCACCCAACCTGGGTACGGTAAGCTCAAATGCTTATATGCTTGGCTTTGTTTACGGCCTTTCAAATAAAATAAACGTATCTGTAGCACTCCCTTATGTTACCACCAATGCATCGGCAGGAACATTACGGGGCGAACGCAATTTGCAGGATGTAAGCGCTTATGTAAAATGGCTGGCTGTTAAACATGAAATAGGTAAAGGATCGTTGAGTTTACATGCTATTCTTTCGGGCTCAATACCTGCAAGTAACTATGAGGCCGATTTTTTACCATTATCTATTGGTTTGCATAGTAAAAATGTTGCTTTGCGTGGCTTGGTCAATTACCAGGTTAGCCGGTTTTTTGTGGCCGGGGCCTATCAGTATGTGCGCAGGAGCAATATTACTATCGACAGAAACTCTTATTACACCACCGAGATGCATTACACCAACGAGGTACAAATGCCCGATGTTTCTAATTATTTAATAAGCGCCGGTTTCAGGAGCTTGCAGTTTAACGCCGAGGCTACCTTTACGCAGGTTGATACCCATGGTGGGTTTGATATCAGGAAAAATGATATGCCTTTCCCAAGTAATAAAATGAACTCGAAGCTTGCAGGCCTCATCCTTAAATACACGTTTACCAAAATACCCGGATTAGAGCTTACAGCAGGCGGCAATTATGTATTAAAAGGCCGTAACGTTGGTCAGGCGCGCAGCTTTTATGGTGGCGTTTACTATGTTTTTAATACCCGGAAAGAGAAATAATTTTTAATATTTATTAAAAGAGAACATGATGAAAAAATCATTACTTTATATAATACCATCGATGTTTATAGGTGTAGCTATATTTTGCTCATCTTGTAAAAAAGACATTGTAGACCGTACCCAACAATACCCTGCACTGGCACCGGCCAATATTGACCTTAATGCAGACACCTGGAAACCGGTACTGGTTAAAGATTTTACCGTACTTACCATTGCCGCGCCCGACGCGGTTACCTCGCCTGCTTACCTGGCCGATATCAACGAAATTAAAGCGGCACAAAGAAATTTAACCGACGACCAAAAAGCATCTATTAAATACTGGAGCGCAGGCGCTGTATTACGCTGGAACGAGATTATGCGCCAGCTGGTAGCTAAGCATAACGTTCCGCCGTATCAAAATGCCGATGGTACTTATCCCGCGCCAAGCTCGGCCAATCCTTTTAATTATCCGGAATTTCCCTTTTCGAACCCGCCATACGCTGCACGTGCTTACGCTTATGTGAGCGCCGCCCAATATGACGCTTTGCTGGCTGCCTGGCACTTTAAAAATGTGTATAAACGTACAGCGCCGTACAAAAATGATGCGGCTGTACAGGCGTTGGTGCCTGTATCTGAACTGCCATCGTACCCAAGCGAAGATGCAGTTGTTGCAGGCGCTACAGTTGAACTGATGAAGCTTTTGTTCCCTACTGAATTGGTTTTCATCAACCAAAAAGCCCAGGAACAAAAAGAATACCGTATTATGGCAGGTGCTAACACCCGCGGCGAGATTGCAGCGGGCGAATCATTAGGCAAACAGGTTGCCGCCCTATTTGCAGCCAGGGCCCGCGGCGACCGTGCGGGTAAAGCTATAGGTACGCCCGCAGTGTGGGCAACACTTGAAACCAATGCATTTGAAAACGGCAAATTTTGGGTGAGTTTGGAAACTCCTAAAAGGCCGCCGATGTTGCCTTTGTTTTCAAAGGTGCTTCCGTTTTTGTTTGATACATTAACCGTTGTTTCGTTACGCCCGGCAGCGCCTTATTTATCCAACTCGGCCCAGTATAAAAAAGAAGTTGATGAGGTATTGTCGATGAGTAAAGACCATAGCCGCGCACATGAAGAGCAGGTTGCTTTTTGGGCTGATGGGGTTGCCACTTATACACCGGCCGGCCATTGGAATGCTATTGCTGCCGACGAGTTTGTGAAACAAAATTATAGCGAAGTACGCTGGGCCCGTAACTTTGCCTTACTAAATATGGCCGAAATGGATGCTGCTATAGTTTGCTGGGATACAAAATATTTTTACTTTAACCAACGCCCATCACAGGTAGATCCGTTGATTAAAACACTTACAGGTGTGCCAAATTTCCCGGCTTATACATCGGGTCACTCTAACTTTAGCGGCGCGGCGGCCACTGTGCTAACTTACTTATTGCCTGACAGGGGAACTAAGTTTACTGATTTGGCCCAGGCTGCTGCCATGTCAAGGTTGTATGGCGGTATACACTTCCGCAGCGATTGCGAGGTTGGTTTGGTAACCGGCAAAGCGGTGGGTCAATATGCGGTTAACAGGGGTAAGGCAGACGGAGCAGGATTATAACGAGCAGGGGACTTTAAGATACAAAAAAATGTCGCGTTTAATTTCAGATAAAAATATATACTACACGCTCAGGTTTGCATCAGCAATGTGTTTTATAGGTCATGGTGCTTTTGGCATCATCACCAAACCAATATGGTGTAACTATTTTGCCGTAGTTGGCATTGGGCACGATATGTCATACACGCTGATGCCTTATGTGGGCATGATGGATATTTTGTTTGGTTTATCGCTGTTAATATATCCAATTCGTGCGGTAGCAGGCTGGCTGGTAGTATGGGGAGTAATTACAGCCTCCATGCGCCCTTTATCCGGCGAGCCCTTTGCCGAGTTTATTGAACGCGCAGGCAATTTTGGCGCCCCATTCGTACTGTTGCTAATGCAGGGCGGTTTTAAAATGCCGCTAAAAAAATGGCTCGGCCGGATGGATGACGATGTAAACATGGATGCACACACCTTAAAAAATGTTTTAACTTGTTTAAGGCTGTTTGCATTCCTGCTGCTGTTGGGTCATGGTTGGTTAAACCTGATACAAAAGCAAGGTTTAATTAACCAGTACCATGCTTTGGGATTTAACAACCCGGACAAAATTGCGCTGATAGTTGGCATTTTTGAAGTTTTGGCAGCGTTTTCTGTACTTATTCGCCCTTTTGCAAATATCCTGCTGGTGTTTATTATCTGGAAAATAACAACCGAACTCTTTTACCCTAAATACGAAATATTTGAATGGGTTGAGCGGGGCGGCAGCTATGGGGTATTGTTATCCTTATGGTTTGCTGTTAAGCGATCGCCTTCCGGATTTTTATCATGGCCTTTTAAAAAGTCATCCCATTTACAAACTAATTAACTAACCTAAAATCCTGTAAAATGCAGGTTTAAGCCGGGTTTAATTACCCGGCTATACTATTCAATTACCCAAAACAATAATAACACTAAGAAAAACGATGAAACTAATTTTAAAATTGAGCTGTGTAGCAGCATTATTTGTACTTTTTACGACCGCGAAAGTAAATGCGCAGGGTTGCGTAGCCATCAGGAGTACGGGTGGTTTATGTACAATGGACGAACATCCGGATAGCGCCAATGCAGCCGCAGGAAGCTGGCTGATTAACAGCAATAGCCGCTATTTCAGGTCATACAAACATTTTGTGGGCACCAAAGAACAAAAACAACGTATAGCTGCGGGTACCAACGTTATTAACCATTCCTATACCAACGATATAACCCTTACCCGTGTGTTTAACAATCGCTGGTCGTTTGCTGTAGATGTACCTATTGTAAATAACGTGCGCTCGTCGTTATATGAGCATGGTGGTAAAGAGCGCTTAAATACACGCTCATTTGGCCTGGGCGATGTTAGGTTAACTGCTTATGCATGGTTGTTAAACCCGGCTAAGGCCCGTAAGGGAAATATCCAGGTAGGCTTAGGCTTAAAACTGGCTACCGGCGCCTATAACTACCAGGACTATTTTTACCACCAGGGCGGTACAGCCGATACCAAAGTGCTTGGCCCGGTTGATCAATCTATCCAATTGGGAGATGGCGGTACAGGTATCACGACCGAAATTAACACCTACTATAATTTTACCCACAAATTTGGAGTATATGGTGGCTTTTATTACCTGGTAAGCCCACGCGAGCAAAATGGCGTTTCAACAGCCCGCGGTGGTACTCCAAGTGCTAAAGCAATTGCTAACGGCAGCGATATTATGAGCGTGCCAGACCAGGTAATGCTTAGGGCTGGTGCAAGCTATGGCACAGGTAAATTTGATTTTTCGGCAGGCGCGCGTTATGAGTGCTTACCGGTTCATGACCTTGTAGGCGGCAGTAACGGTTTCAGAAGGCCGGGTAATATCCTTTCTGCCGAGCCTGGGGTTACATTCCGTGTAAAAACACTTTCTATTTATGCGTTTGTGCCGGTTGCCTTACGTCGCGAACGTACACAAAGCGTTGCTGACAAAATTTCAACCAACCTTACCGGAACATACGCACAAGGCGATGCGGCTTTTGCCGATTACGCTGTTAACATTGGAATTACGTACAGATTTAAATAAAGTTGATTTATGGTTTAAGCAGAAGCCGGGATTGAGACCCCGGCTTTTTTTGTTTTTATGGTAAACAACTCCGTAGTATATCGCTTCTTTCCGACCGTTTTTAATCAGTTCATTGCCATATTATAAGTTCTTAAAATATTTAAAGATGTTTGCACTGCTTATCAATAGTATTTATAGATTTGGAAATACTATAGTTTTACAATATGAACACTCCCGAAGAAAATTTTGCGGCGCTGGGTTTAAACCTGCCGCCCGCACCAAAGCCGCTTGGCGTTTATAAACCATGTTTAGTTGATGGAAAATACCTTTACCTATCCGGTCACGGTACGGTGCAGGATGATGGCACCCTGATTATAGGCCGCATTGGCGATACTATAAATATGGAAGATGGGAAGCTGGCCGCCCGGCAGGTTGGTTTAGCTATGCTGGCTACCATAAAAGCCAATATTGGCAGCTTTGATAAAGTAAAACGCGTAATCAAAGTATTGGGCATGGTTAACTGCACACCCGATTTTGAAAAACATCCTTTCATCATTAACGGAGCCAGCGAACTTTTTGCCAAAATTTGGGGCGAGGAAAATGGCATAGGCGTACGCAGCGCAGTAGGAATGGGATCGTTACCCGATAATATACCGGTTGAGATTGAAGCTTTGTTTGAATTAGTTTGATTTTAGTATCAAGTAGTTAGTATCAAGTATCAAGACTTTTAGGATGGGGTTGTTGGAATGTGGCAAACGCTGATTCGAATCGTTCCTGATGGCGCAAAACAATTGGGTTATCGTAAAACAAATGACAAAATACAGGGTTAGAAAAACTCGTTTGCGAATTCATTTTTAACTATTCATGACTCACCACTCACCACTCACTACTCAGCACTGGTTCACGATAGAC
Source organism: Mucilaginibacter sp. P2_A5 (assembly GCF_056404995.1). Lineage (NCBI taxonomy): Bacteria > Pseudomonadati > Bacteroidota > Sphingobacteriia > Sphingobacteriales > Sphingobacteriaceae > Mucilaginibacter > Mucilaginibacter sp. P2_A5. Next base: position 108,731 of record NZ_JBFUCY010000016.1, on the reverse strand, counting down.
AATATCGATAAGCTGGATACCCCGGCTTTGGTTGTTTATCCCGATAGGGTACAGGCCAACATCAATTTGCTTAAAACCATGATTGATGATGTTGCCCGGTTACGCCCGCACATAAAAACCTACAAAAACAGGGAGGTTACACAGCTGTTGCTGGATACGGGAATAAGAAAATTTAAATGCGCAACCATTGCCGAAGCCGAACTGCTGGGTACATGTAAAGCGCCCGATGTTTTGCTTGCTTACCAGCCCGTAGGGCCTAAGCTGGATAGGTTTATCAAATTAATACACACTTACCCGCAAACCCGCTTCTCGAGTTTGGTTGATAACGATTTAGCAGCCAAAGAAATTTCGGATGCCGCCGTAGTTGGTAAAATTACCATTGATGTTTACCTCGATTTAAATGTTGGCATGAACCGTACAGGTATTGCGCCCGGTTTTGATGCATTGCAACTATATATGGATTGCGCCGTATTGCCAGGGCTTAATCCGGTTGGCTTGCATGCCTATGACGGCCACATTCACGATGTTGATGTTGCAAAACGAAAAGAACGCTGCGACGCCGGTTTTATCCCTGTACTAAAGCTGCAACAGGATCTGAAGGCAAAAGATTACCCCGAACCGGTGATAATTGCAGGAGGCTCGCCAACGTTTACCATTCATTCAAAAAGGCCTGTTGTGGAATGTAGCCCCGGTACTTTTGTTTATTGGGATAGGGGCTATGAGTTGGAGATACCAGAGCAGGCATTTCTTTCGGCCATATTGGTAGTAACACGGGTTGTATCGTTGCCCGATGATACCAAACTTTGCCTGGATGTTGGGCATAAATCTATTTCGGCCGAAAATGAACTGGGCAAGCGAATTTACTTTTTGAATGCTCCCCAGCTGGTGCCCGTTGGCCAAAGCGAAGAGCATTTGGTTGTTGATGCTGGCAAGGGCCATAGCTATAAGGTAGGCGACGTGCTTTATGGCATCCCACATCATGTATGCCCAACAGTGGCCTTATACGAACGCGTTTATACCATCGAAAATAACACACTTACCGGCGAATGGCTTAACCTGGCCCGCGACCGTAAAATCACCATCTGATAATAAAAAATATGTTTGTAATTGATGCCCATTTAGACCTGAGCATGAACGCGCTGGAGTGGAACCGCGACCTTACCCGCCCGCTGGCCGAATTAAACCAGCGCGAAGAAGGGCTTACCGACAAACCCGACCGCGCCAAAGCCGTTGTTACCTTGCCCGAATTGCGCAAGGGCGATATTGGTTTGGTAGTGGCCACACAAATTGGCCGTTATGTGGCGCCCGGCAACCCATTGCCGGGTTGGCACTCGCCCGAACAGGCATGGGCGCAAACGCAGGGACAGGTAGCCTGGTACAAAGCTATGGAAGATGCCAGCCAAATGGTGCAGGTAAACGATTTGGCATCATTAGAGAAACATCTTGCTTATTGGAATGATGGGGCGCCAACAGAAAATAAAGCTATAGGGTATATCCTGAGTTTGGAAGGCGCGGATTCAATTATAACCGTACAACACCTGGAGCGCGCCTATAACTATGGCCTGCGCGCCGTAGGCCCCGCACACTATGGCCCCGGCAGGTACGCGCAAGGTACCGATGCAACCGGCTATATGGGGCCTAAAGGGCATGAGCTGCTCAAAGAAATGGAGCGTCTGAATATCATACTGGATGCAACGCATTTGTGCGATGATAGTTTTTGGGAGGCATTGGATCACTTCAACGGTCACGTTTGGGCCAGCCACAACAACTGCCGGGCACTGGTAAATCACAACCGCCAGTACAGCGATGAGATGATTAAAGCTTTGGTTGATAGGGGGGCAGTAATAGGTGCCGCATTGGATGCCTGGATGATGGTTCCGGGATGGGTGAGGGGTGTATCCACGCCCAAGGGGATGAACTGCAACATGGAGGTGATGATAGATCACATCGATCATATTTGCCAGGTAGCCGGCAACGCGTTGCATGTAGGCATGGGTACCGATCTTGACGGCGCTTTTGGCCGCGAGCAATGCCCATACGACCTGGAAACCATTGCCGATTTACAAAAAGTGCCTAATTTGTTAAAAAAACGCGGTTATACCGCTGCGGATATTGAAAATATGATGCACGGTAACTGGCTAAGGTTTTTGAGAAAGGCCTGGGGATAAAATGTCCTTCACAGCGGTAACGAAATCAAGACAGTTTGTTTACTTAATGTGTAAACCTATTTCAGGACAAGATAATCTTATTTGTTAAATGATTGATAGTCAGGCGATTTAGTGTTCCATGGCGTATTCTTGCAAAATCATAAAGTGTTGATAGTCAACACCAAGGCGTTCCAGAGCGTTCCGCATGATCCAGGCGTTCCGGTGGAACGTTTTTCACCGGTTTAATTTGCTGTAAAGCCCTGCTAATTCTATCGTTTTCTCACTTCCGTGTAAAACAAATCCTACAATTGGGCTAATTGCGGCAAATAAGCCAACTTTGCGCGATGAATGCAGAACAAGCGAGGCTAAAGGATACAAGTTGGAAAAAGTGGGGCCCCTATGTAAGCGACCGCCAATGGGGTACAGTTAGGGAAGATTATAGCGCGAATGGTGATGCCTGGAATTATATAACTCATGATATGGCCCGCAGCAAAGCCTACCGCTGGGGCGAGGAAGGCATAGCCGGTATTTGCGACCGCCAGCAAAATCTTTGTTTTGCTATAGCCCTCTGGAATAAAAAAGACCCAATCATCAAAGAACGCTATTTCGGCCTAAGCAATCCCGAAGGCAACCACGGCGAGGATGTAAAGGAATTATACTATTACCTGGATAGTACGCCTACCCACTCGTACATGAAAACCCTGTACAAGTACCCGCAAAATGAGTTTCCGTACGCCTGGCTGGTTAACGAAAACAAACGCCGTACACGCAACGATCCCGAATTTGAGTTGATGGATACCGGCATTTTTGATAATGACGAGTATTTTGATGTTTTTACAGAATATGCCAAAAACGCGCAGGATGACATCCTCATAAAAATTACCGTACATAACAGGGGCGGCAAAGATGCGGCGTTGAATGTTTTGCCTACCTTATGGTTCCGCAATACCTGGAGCTGGGGTTATGACGATTATAAGCCACAAATTTCGGCCCATGGTAATTGCACAACTGAGATATTTCACGAAGATCTTGGTCAGCTTTGGTTGCATGCCGAAGGTAATCCCCGGGTATTGTTTTGCGATAATGAAACAAATATGCAGCGGCTGTACAATTATGATAGTGGCTATAAATACCATAAAGACGGCATTAATGACTATATAATTCACGGCGCGAATACCATCAACCCCAAACAAACGGGTACAAAAGCTGCCGTTAATTATGATATTACGGTTGCAGCCGGTAAAAGCGTTACTTTAAAGCTAAGGCTTTCGCCGGATGCCAATTATAGCTTTGAAGATTTTGACAACGTCTTCGATATTCGCCTAACCGAGGCCGACCAGTTTTACAACGATGTTTACAATGATAAAGAGGACGCCGAAAGGTGCCTCATTCAACGCCAGGCGCTTGCGGGCATGCTTTGGAACAAGCAGTTTTACTACTCCGACATCCGCCAATGGCTAAACGGTGATCCTGCTCAACCAAGGCCCTCGGCACAACGGGAGGATGCCCGTAACCATAAATGGAGGCACCTGAACACTAAGGATATAATTTCTATGCCCGATAAATGGGAGTATCCCTGGTTTGCCGCCTGGGATTTGGCCTTCCATTGCCTGCCATTGGCAACTGTAGATATGGCATTTGCCAAAAATCAGTTGATACTGCTTACCCGCGACTGGTATATGCACCCTAATGGGCAACTGCCGGCCTACGAATGGGATTTTAGCGATGTAAACCCACCGGTACATGCCATGGCAGTTTGGAATATTTACAAAACCGACAAAGCCGCAAATAACGGAAAGGGCGACACCTACTTTTTAGAAAGGATCTTCCACAAACTGATGCTCAATTTTACCTGGTGGGTAAACCGTAAGGATGAGGCCGGTAACAATATTTTTGAAGGAGGTTTCCTCGGGATGGATAACATCGGCGTTTTCGACAGAAATACCCGGCTGCCTTCCGGCCAGCACCTGGAACAGGCTGATGGTACCAGTTGGATGGCTATGTACTCGCTTAACCTATTGCGGATTGCAACCGAGCTTGCGGAAACCGATAAAGCTTACCAGGATATAGCCTCTAAGTTTTTTGAGCATTTTATCTATATCGTTGGGGCTATGTCAAACTTTGGCGAAAGCAACGAAGGGCTTTGGGATGATGAGGATGGCTTTTTTTATGATCAGATCCGTTTCCCCGATGATGGTTCGGTTAAAATGCGCGTAAGGAGCATAGTGGGCCTGATACCGTTATTTGCGACCGAAGTTTTGGATGAAGTAGATATAGCCGACAGCCCCATATTTAAAGAACGAATGAAATGGTTTGCCGAAAAGCGGCCCGACCTTGCTTCGCTGGTATCGCGCTGGAACGAAAAAAATAGCACCGGCCGGCATTTGATCAGCCTTTTGCGTGGTTATCGTATGAAATCCCTGCTGAAATACATGTTGGATGAAAAGGAGTTTTTAAGCGATTATGGTATCCGTTCATTGTCAAAATATCATCTGGATCATCCTTATAAAATAGCAGTCAACGGAGTCGATTTTGGCATCGCCTACAAACCTGGCGAAAGCGATAGCGGCCTGTTTGGGGGTAACAGTAACTGGCGTGGCCCTATCTGGATGCCGATAAACTACCTTATTATTGATAGCCTTCAACGTTTTTATAAATATTACGGTGATGATTTTAAAGTGGAATGCCCCACCGGATCGGGTAATTTCATGAACCTGTCCGAAGTAGCCAATGAACTATACAGCCGGGTTTCTAAACTGTTTTTGCCCGATGATAAGGGGCACAGGCCATTGTTTGGCACAAATCACAAAATGCAAACCGATCCTCATTTTAAGGACCATGTACTTTTTTACGAATATTTTGACGGCGATACAGGTCGTGGTTTGGGGGCGTCCCATCAAACCGGCTGGACGGGGCTGATTGCTAATTGTTTGTTTAAATAGGCACCTGCTGATGACAGCGCTTTACGAGCGCCAAAACCAAGTGTAAATGCAGCATAAAAGCATTTAATTGGGTTAACATAACTTAACACATTTTGAATTGAATATAATATAAATATTTGGTAATCAATTAATTATATTTTTTTCATGGTTAACACGAAACTTACGTTTTGGGCAAATTAAACGCAGCCCCATTTGTGTGCCTGTTGGCCAAAATAGTTGCCGGTAGTTTGGGTTTTTAAGCAGGATCAGGCAGTAAAAGCAAGGTGTCATTTGATGCTTTTATCTGCCCGACATCATAAGCTTGTCGCTACCGGGATGATCAGCTGAGTTAATGTGTAAAAAAGACACAATAAGTTTTAATTTGCTGATAATTATTATTTAGATTTACTGTACCACATTAAAACTAAAATTATCAGCATGAATTACAACAGGAGGAAATTTATCCAAAGCTCCGGTGCACTGGTGCTTGGCGGTATTGCATTATCCGGCAAAGCCGCTTCTTTATTGAGCAATATGGCAGCTCCGCATGCCGTCGGCTTGCAACTCTTTACATTTTTTGGGGTTATTGATGAAGATGTAAAAGGTACGCTAACTAAAATAGCAGCCCTTGGCTTCAAAGACATGGAATCGGCCTTCAGCAAAAAAGGAGGTTATTACGGCATGACACCCAAGGAATTTAAAGTCATGGTGAATGACCTGGGCATGAACTGGACATCGCACCACGTTTTGGGTGCCCCATTCAAACTTCCTCCGGGAACAAAATTGCCAAACGGTGCCGATGGTAAGCCAATGGTAATTCCCCCAATGAAAAACCTGCGTGATAATATGCAGGAATTGGTTGATGATGCGGCAGCAGGCGGCATTAAATACCTGGTATGCGCCAATTCGCCCACAGCAACGCTGGAAGAAATAAAATCGACTATAGAAGTTTTAAATAAAACAGGAGAAGCTGCCAAAAAGGTAGGTATTCAGTTTGCCTACCATAATCATGATATGGAGTTTCATGCTGTTGATGGCAAAGTGCCTTACGATCTTTTGCTAAGCGAAACTGATCCCCAAAATGTTAAAATGGAGCTCGACCTGGCCTGGGCCATAAAAGGAGGCAAAAATCCGGTTGAAATGTTTAAACAACACCCCGGCCGTTTCCCGCTTTGGCACGTAAAAGATCTGGATGCCGAACGTAAAACCATTTTACCGGTAGGCAGCGGCACCATCGACTTTAAGCCAATCTTCGCAGCTGCAAAATCAGCCGGCATGAAACATTTCTTCGTTGAACACGATGGCCCGAAAGATCCGCTGGCAAGCATTACCAGCAGTATCGGGTATTTGAAAAATACGTTGAAGGTCTAATTAGTTCATTGGTTCACTTGTTCATTTGTCCTGTCTGAAGGTTAATCATTAACCCGGTAGCCGTGAGACTTCCGAAGTTTTAAAAACTTCGGAAGTCTGGTGCGTCGACGGCTTTTTGCCCGCTATGCCCACGTTCCAATGAACCAATGAACCAATGAACCAATGAACTAACAGGTTAACAATTCCATAACATACGTCAATTTTGATATTAGCCCCGCAATAAGTATCTTAAGGCGGCAAATCAAAACGTATGGCAACACCCCCGGCAGAGCAATTAAAGAGAGTTTTAAAACCAGTTCATTTATGGGCGATAGCTGTCGGGCTGGTCATCTCTGGTGAGTACTTTGGCTGGAATTTTGGGTGGGACGTTGCCGGTACAATCGGGATGCTTATAGCCACAGTGGTTATAACCGTGATGTATATCACGTTCATTTTCAGCTACACAGAACTTACCACGGCAATTCCGCATGCAGGCGGCGCCTTTGCTTACGGTTACCGGGCCATGGGGCCATTTGGCGGCCTGATAGCCGGTTATGCCACACTTATAGATTTTCTTTTTGCATCACCGGCAATAGCTATTTCGTTAGGAAGTTACCTCCATTTTTTATACCCGGATATCCCGGTTATGCATTCGGCCCTGGTATTTAATGCCGCATTTTTGTTGCTTAATGGTTTGGGAGTAAAAGAATCTGCCGCATTTTCGGTATTCATCACCATTTTGGCGGTTGCCGAATTGGTTTTGTATTTAGGTATAGTTTCGCCTCATTTTAAAATGAGTAACTACATGAGCAACCCAATGCCTTTTGGCTGGGGAGGTGTGTTTGCTGCCCTTCCGTTCGCCATATGGTTTTATCTTGCTATTGAAGGTGTAGCGATGGTTGCCGAAGAAGTAAAAGACCCCAAAAAAGATATACCCAAAGGTTACATCAGTGCCCTGGCTACATTGGTAGCATTGGCATTAGGTGTGATGGTTGTTACCGGTGGAATAACCGATTGGCGTAAACTAAGTACTTTAGATTACCCCTTACCCGAAGCAATAGGTATTGTACTGGGCAAAGCAAGCGGCTTAACCAAAATATTTGCCAGCATCGGCTTATTTGGGCTGATAGCATCACTTCATGGTACAATTCTGGCATCGTCAAGGCAGGTATTTGCAATGGCCAGGAGTGGTTATTTACCAAAAGGATTAGATAACCTAAACCATCGGTTTAAAACACCGCATTGGGCACTGGTTGTGGCTGGGGCTGTTAGTTTTATAGCTATTTATATAGGCACCCACACCAAGAATGGTACTTCGCAAATCCTGGTACTGTCTGTATTAGGGGCAGTTGTTATGTACATTATGTGCATGGTGAGTTTGTTCATCCTACGGAAAAAGGAGCCGAAGCTTCCCCGGCCATTTAAGGCGCCTGTGTATCCGTGGTTTCCGGGTATAGCGCTGCTTATAACAATAATAAGTTTATTTGCCATTATGTGGTTTAACTTTACGGTGAGCATTATATTTTTTGCAGGCCTGCTCCTGATCAGTATTATATTTATCATTATGGGTAAACACAAAGTAGCCCTTACAGACGAAATGATGGCAACACCTGATTAGGTCATTGGGGCATTAGGTCATTTTTGTACAATGACTAATGACGCGAAGCAAATGACCCAATGACCAATGACGCGAAGCAAATGACCAATGACTAACTACCGCCACACTATACGACATAAGGTTTACAAGTTTCAGGATTTGAAAACTTTGCTGGGCAAGGCATCGCCCTACCGCTCGGGCGATGAACTGGCGGGCGTATGCGCCGGTAGTTATGAAGAACGGGTTGCCGCGCAAATAACCCTGGCCGATGTGCCGCTCAAAACGTTTTTAAATGAGGTTATTGTTCCTTACGAACAGGATGAAGTAACCCGTTTAATTATTGATAATCATGATGTTAAATCATTTAATCAAATAAACCATTTAACTGTTGGCGAATTACGCGATTGGCTGTTAAGCGATGAAACAGATACCCAAACTTTAACCGATATTGCCGACGGATTAACGCCCGAAATGGTTGCAGCGGTATCTAAACTAATGCGCAACCAGGATTTGATCGCGGTAGCCAAAAAATGCAGGGTAGTCACCCGGTTTCGGAATACTATTGGGTTAAGCGGGCATTTTAGTACCCGTTTACAGCCAAATCATCCAACAGACGATCCGAGAGGCGTGGCTGCCAGCATTATTGATGGCCTTTTGCACGCCAGCGGCGATGCTACCATTGGTATAAACCCGGCTACTGATAGCCCCGCAGCGGTAAGTAGCTTATTGAGGCTTATGGATAATATCAGGCAGCAGTTTAATATCCCCACACAAACCTGTGTATTGAGCCATATTACCACCACTTTGCAACTGATTAATGAAGGTGCCCCGGTGGATCTTTGCTTTCAATCAATAGCCGGTACCGAAAAAGCCAATACAAGTTTCGGCATCAACCTTAATTTAATTGAAGAGGCTTACCAGGCAACGCTATCACTTAAGCGTGGCACGGTGGGCAATAATGTGATGTATTTTGAAACCGGGCAGGGAAGTGCGCTATCTGCCAATGCCAATTTCGGCGTCGACCAGCAAACCTGCGAGGTAAGGGCTTACGCCGTAGCCCGGAAGTTTAAACCCCTGCTGGTGAATACGGTTGTGGGTTTTATAGGGCCTGAATATTTATATGATGGTAAACAGATTATTCGCGCGGCATTGGAAGATCATTTTTGCGGTAAACTACTTGGTCTGCCCATGGGCTGCGATGTTTGCTATACCAACCATGCCGAGGCCGACCAGGATGACATGGACAACCTGTTAACTTTGTTAGGAGTGGCAGGCTGTAACTTTGTTATGGGCATACCCGGTGCCGATGATATTATGCTTAATTACCAATCCACCTCATTTCATGACGCCCTATATTTGCGTAAAGTACTTGGTTTAAAACCGGCGCCAGAATTTGAACAATGGCTGATAAAACAAGGAATTATCGATATTAAGGGTAATATGATCCCCATTGACCCGGCGCACGGATTGTTGGGAGCGATGGTTTAGGAAGAGGTGGTGAAAGGATAAAGGTGAAAGGCAAAAGGAAAAAAGGGCCGGGTAAAGGATAATACAAAAACTGCCTTTTTCTTGTATATAGAAAGATGAAAAGAAACATCCCCCACGAAATAGAGCCATTGAAGGCCTTGCAGGAGTTTACTACTGCCCGGATAGCTATTGGCCGTGTGGGGACAAGTATCCCGTTGAAACAATCTCTTGATTTTAAACTGGCTCATGCTCATGCCCGCGACGCTGTTTATTCTGAGTTGAATATCAACCACTTAACCGATGTATTTAAACAATTTAACTTGCCCATTCTACAGCTACACAGCCGGGTAGCCGACCGCCGGCAATACCTGCAACGGCCGGATTTTGGCCGTAAACTGAATGAAGCTTCGTTAAACCAACTGGAAGATTACTTTATCCAAACTGATATCGCCATCATTATAGCCGACGGACTTTCGGCAACGGCCGTAAATGAAAATACATTTGGCCTGCTAAAAGAGCTTATCCCGCTGCTATTGGCCGCCGGTTTTAAGTTTGCCCCAATAAGCCTGGTTGAACAGGGCAGGGTAGCTATAGGCGATGATATAGGCTATAACCTTAAAGCGCAACTATCTCTGATGCTCATTGGCGAAAGACCTGGGTTAAGCTCGGCAGATAGTTTAGGGGCATACCTTACCTATGCCCCTAAGCCCGGGCTTACAGACGAATCGCGAAACTGCGTTTCAAATATCCGCCCCAAAGGGCTTACCTATAAAAAAGCAGCCAAAAAGATATTTTACCTTATAAGCGAAGCTTTTAAACGTAAATTGTCGGGCGTAGACTTAAAAGATAATGCCGGATTATTAAGCTGAAAGCAGAAAGCCGAAGGCCAAAAGCATCCTGCATAAAAAGCTTTGAGCTTTATGCCTTCTGCTTTTAGCTACTTCTTAGCCGGATTATTAAGCCGAGAGCCCAAGGCCCAAAGCAGAAGGCTTAAAGCAGAAAGCATCCCCATTAAAAAGCTTTTAGTTTTAAGCCTTCTGCTTTGAGCTACTTTTTCACAGGTCTTTTTTCAATTGTGCCGTTAAAGGAAATAGGATCGCGGTTGGTGCTGATCACCTGTAATGAAGCATATCCGTCGGAACTGATGGTTAAGTACAAGGATTGTACATCCCTTGAATCACTGATGTTTTTAACCGTTGGTTTGATGGTGATATTCCAGCCATCCTTTTTGCCGGGTTTAGCTACATAAATAAACTTGGTGGTAGTAAATTTAATCCCGCCTTCGGTCGATCCGTATGCCGGGGCTACTGTGGCCACGCCAAAGTAGGGTAGGTAGGCGATGACGGTATCCTTGGTAACTGTAAGGTCATAGCTTGAAGTGAGCGCCCTGCTGTTTAAGCGTGTTGGGTTTACATAGTTGGCGTTAAATACAAAGTTTTGGGCCTCAACAATGGCCTTTATTTCGGCAAGGTGCGCCGCTTTTCTTTCTTTACGGGTAGTTTGAGCGTTAACAACAGCGGTTCCCATCAATACCATTGCTATCAATAACGAAAATCTCTTTAATGGTTTCATATCCAAATGATTTAATATTTATGACAAGGATGCAGTTGTATGGTTTATTCCATATCAAATTTAAATAATATTCAAATAAAAAAGCCACCTGTTTTTTGCAGGCGGCTTTAGTATTACTTAAGCAGATCGCTTAGATCAAATTAACACTTCGGTTTACAAATTCGGTAAGTTCTGCGCCGGTTAATAATCCTTGCGAAAGCAGGGCCAGGTCAAATGCCTGTTTTGATAACTGGGTTTGTACTTCTTCGTTCTCTTCCTGTAAAATACGGCTTATCAGTTTGTGGTTTCCGTTTACAATCACCTTGTAATTATCGGGCATATTGCCATAAAAGCCCATGCCGCCGCCCATCGCTGCCATATCTTTCATGCGGCGCATAAACTCATCCATGGTTACGGTTACCGGTAATTCATCCGGGTTAAGACTCTCTAATTGAACACTATACGCCGGTTTGTTAATCGCTTTGTTGAAGATGTCTTTAACCTTTGTTGATTGCTCATCGGTTAAGACTGATTCAGGCGCTTCGTCCTTTTTAATCAGCTTATCGGCCACATCAGCGTCAACACGTTTCAATGAAGTTTTCTCCATTTTCTGCTCCAGCTGGCTAATGAAGTGATTATCAATAGGCGAGTTCATCACCAATACATCATAACCTTTTTTGTTGGCCGATTGAATAAACGAATCCTGTTTAGCCGGATCGTTGGTATAAATATAAACCAGCTGCCCGTCTTTATCAGTTTGGATAGCTTCAACTTTCTCCTTGTATTCAGGTAAAGTAAAGTTCTCTTTTTGTGTATTGCTTACTAAAACAAAGTCTTTGGCTTTATCATAAAACTTGTCTTCGCTTACCATGCCGTATTTTACAAACAGGCCAATGTCTGTCCATTTTTCTTCGTAAGCTTTGCGGTCGGCTTTAAATAGTTCTGACAATTTATCAGCTACTTTTTTGGTGATATAGCTGTTTATCTTTTTAACATTGCTATCGGCTTGTAAAAAGCTGCGCGAAACGTTTAGCGGAATGTCTGGCGAATCAATTACACCATGTAACAGCATCAAAAACTCAGGCACAATATCCTTAACTTCATCGGTGATAAATACCTGGCGGCTAAACAATTTGATCTTGTTTTTTTGTACCTCAAAATCATTTTTCAGCTTAGGGAAGTATAGTACACCGGTAAGGTTAAACGGATAATCAACATTCAGGTGGATCCAGAATAGTGGATCTTCGCTGAAAGGGTAAAGCTGTTTGTAAAAGTTAAGGTAATCTTCGTCTTTTAATTCAGATGGTGCTTTTGTCCAGATAGGGTTGGTATCGTTAATGATATTATCTTCCTGAACGTCAATGTATTTAGGTTTACCTTCTTCGTCAACGCCATCTTCAACAGATTCGGTTTTGGTGCCAAATTTAATTGGTACAGGTAAAAATTTACAGTACTTGTCAAGTATCTCCTGCAATTTGTATTTGCTCAGGAACTCTTCCGATTCGCTGTTGATGTATAAGGTAATCTCGGTACCGCGTTCGGCCAAAATGCCTTCGCCAATTTCAAATTCGGTGCTGCCATCGCAAACCCAATAAGCCGGTTCGGCGCCTTCCTGGTAGCTAAGTGTTTGTATTTCAACTTTATCTGCAACCATGAAAGCAGAGTAAAAACCTAAACCAAAGCGACCGATGATTTCATTGGCATCCTTAGCTTCTTTGAATTTCTCCATAAACTCAGTAGCGCCCGAGAAAGCTATCTGGTTGATGTATTTTTTTATTTCTTCGGCGGTCATACCCAAGCCATTATCGCTAATGGTGATGGTTTTCTTAACCTCGTCAAATGCAACTTCAACGCGCAGATCGCCAAGTTCGCCGTTATATTGGCCTAAAGAAGCCAGGCGTTTTATTTTCTGGGTAGCATCTACAGCGTTAGATACCAGCTCGCGCAAAAATATCTCATTATCAGAGTAAAGAAATTTCTTAATTATCGGAAAAATGTTTTCGGTGTGGATTGAAATGCTGCCTTTTTCTTGCATAATATTGATATATAAATGGATTAATATTAATTTCTACCTGCAACCATCAATGCATGTTCCAAAGCAGGCGAAGTTGTCAAATTGGCAGTGTAATATGGAAGATAAATTTTTAACGTTATGATAAAAAGGCTGTTTTAGATAACTTTTGAAGTACCTATGCTAATTTTTAACCTACTTTTTTACATTTTTAAGCATTTTTTTCAAGTTTTTTGCAACTTCTTACCAACGACGTTTTCCTAAAGGAAAAACAATTGGCGCGGCCGGAAAAACTGAGATTTTAAATCCTGCTCAAAAAAGTTTTCAAAACTACGTTCAATGATTGCGCGGTATCCTGATCTGTAATATTTCCATCCCCATCCATCTTCGACCTAATAAAAGATATATTCAACGTGGCTCCTTCAGCAACCTGCGCGTTCAGAGCACCCAAGATCAATAGCATGGCGGCATGGGCAGCTTCGCCGCCTAAGGATGCGGTGATGAGTGCTACCGGCTTTTCTGAGAATGAGCCGCTGGAAACCGTCCAATCCAGCATGTTTTTTAGCTGGCCGGGTACGCCGAAAGCATATTCGGGTGTGCAAATGATAACGCCATCAGTCTGTTTTAACAGTTCCCTTATTTCAAAAACTGGTTCGGGTGGATAGTCATCATCATTTCCGGGATCAAAAGGAGGGATGAGGGCAAGTCCATCATAAATATGGTAACTAACACCCGCAGGAATTAGGTTGCTAAAATATTTTAATATGTGGTGATTTGTTGAACCGGACCTTAAACTGCCAGATATGGCCAAAATTTGCTTCATGGTAAAATTGCTTTGTTCAATGATAGTAAAATGTAGAATTGCTTAACGGCTGTTTGCAGGATTATGGCAGATTGCTGACGATGCCCGCCATTAATAAATAATACAAACCCTTGTGTGTAATATAAAAAACCTACATTCGTTTATTACCGAAACCGCTAAACCGATGCCTAAAAGATATTGCGTGTTATTTTCTGTGTTCTGCATGTGTATGATTGCCTGTAACCGGTGGCACACTGCCGATTTACCCAAAGTTGTATCGCTATCAAAGCTCAGGCAGACCTCCTTTGTGCCTACGTTGGAGAATGAGATTGCGGCAGATAAAAATGTTATCTACGCCCCCTCGTTTTTGTTTGCCTGGGATAAGTTGAAACAACTGTTAAACGCTCCTATAACAATATTGGGTTCAAATTCAGGCGAACTCGGCTTGGTAAATCAATCTGCATCTTATAAAAAATCATTAAATGATAATGAATACGAATTGAAAGCCACTGTGGATAATGGAGAGATTGTGGCCGAAGCATTTTTTAACAAAGCGCTGCCATTTTCAAAGACACTTCAGAAGGTAAATAGCGGGATTTTGTTCGACGGAGCAAGGGTTAAAGCATTCGGTATGAACACGCTTGATTACGAGATAGAAGATTTTACGCAGATACTTTTTTATAAAGATGATGATAATTTTATTCTGCAGTTGACACCTGGTGATACATCCAACCAAATCATATTCGTAAAAGGACTGCAAAACATCAAAACATTAGCTCAAGCTATCAAACAAACCAATATTTTAACCCAACAGGGGGGCCTGCAAAGGCATAGCAACAATGAATTGTGGAAATACCGGTTTTATGAAACTGATAGCTTCGTAATACCAGTGATCCGGTTCAATATCGAAACTAATTATAAAGGCTTAGAAGGGATGACTTTTGCCGCAGGTGACAAAAAACAAACTATCAAAACAGCATATCAACGCACAGCCTTCTCGCTTGATGAAAATGGCGCAATAATAGAAAGCGCGGCTTTGGTCGCGGCCGCCGACTCCGTGGCTGCACCGCTTCATCCTAAAAAACTGATTTTTGATAAACCTTTTTTTATCATCATTAAGCATACCGCCCAGGCTAATCCGTACTTTGTAATGAAGGTAGAGAATGGGGAGTTGATGGAACGGAAGTAATAAAATTCCGCCCCGTTATACAATAATGCGCAGCTACATGCAGGGCGTAAAAAGATTTCTTTCCCGCGGTCTGTGTCTTCACAGACCGCTATCCGGTTGCGGGTAAACCGACGACGTGTCGGGAAGATGCATGTGAGGACACAGGCATCGGGAAAAATCTTTTCTATACTAATCAAAAAGTTCCCCCTTCAGGGGGTTAGGGGGCTGTCTTACGGCACAAACTGTAATATAAACGATGATCCCTTGCCTTCGGTAGATAATACCTGGATGTTGCCTTTATGCAGCAACATGATCTGTTTACACAAACTTAGTCCGATACCGCTGCCGGTTTTTTTGGTGCTGAAGAAGGGGATAAAAATTTTATCCAGCAGCTCATGCGGCATACCCATGCCGTTATCGGTTATTTTAACCAGGGTTTTGCCGTTGTTTTGCGCCTCGGCAGATAGGGTAATGCGGGGTTCATCACGGTCTTTAACGGCTTCAATGGCATTCACCAACAGGTTGATCATTACCTGCTCTATCAGGTTTATATCCGCCTCAATGGCCAGGGCAGGGTCGCGCAGGATGATTTCCAGTTCGATGTTCTTTTTAGATAGCGTTGGTTTCATCAGGCTGTTCAGGTTCTCGAACAGGTTGCGTACCAGTATCCGGTCGCGCTCCAGCTTGGTTATCTTGTTCAGGCTGCGGTAACTCTCGGTAAATTTAAGCAGGCCATCGCTGCGGCGTTTAATGGTATCTATGCCCAGCTCCAGGTCTTCCAGTTCGGCGGCCTCCATCGTTTCAGTAATTTCGGGACTTTGCAGGCGGTTTTTCAAGGTATCTGCCAATGATGAAATTGGGGCAACCGAATTCATGATCTCGTGCGTCATCACGTTTAGTAATTTCGACCATGCTTTTGATTCCGTTTCGTCCAGCGCTTCGCTCACATTTTGAAAAGCCAGCAGTTTATACAGTTTTTCATCGCTGCGCATCATGCTGGATGTTATCAAGATTTTCACCATTTGCTGGTTGCGGATAATGCTGATGATATTGCTGTCGCCGGGTTTTAGTTTAAGCAATTCGTGGTAAAGCACCGGCTCCCGTTTCTCAAGCGACTGGATAGTTTTAAGGTAGGGGATGCTCAGCAGCTTTTTAAACGCCTCATTTATCCAGCTGATAGTGCCGGTTTCTTCTTCATATGATAAAATTCCGGTATCTACCAGTTCCAGAATCTTTTGCAGGTAATGGTACTGTGTTTCACGTTCGCGGCTAATGAGTTTGAATGTGGTATTGATATCATTAAATCCCTTGCGCAACGGCTTTAATTCGTTTGGCGCTTTGCGCACATCAAAATGACGCGAGAAATCGCGGTAGTGGATTGATTCGACAAACTGGTTCACCTCGTCCTGCGCTTTTTTCTGAAAGCGGATCATTTCTATCACGGCGTAAACTACCAGCGGTACAAATATAACCAGGTATAGCGGCTGCCCTTTAACCGTTACATAAGCGGCGGCGGTGAGTGCCAGGAATAATAAAAATACGCGGAGCAACAGCCGCCATTCGTAACGGTTAAATATCATATTTGCTTAATCTGCGGTACAGGGCGGTACGGGTTAATCCCAGTTCTTTGGCGGCACGGGTAATGTTGCCGTTATGTTTTTCTATCACTTTTAAAATGGCATTCTTCTCCAGTGTGCTCAGCTGAATGTTATCATCATTGATGTTGTTGTCTGTTGGCGTTTCCAGGATCGAAAAGATGAGGTCGTCGGGCCTCAGCGTACTGTCATCGGCCATAATAACCGCGCGTTCAATGGTGTATTGCAACTCGCGCACGTTACCGGGATAGTTATATGATTTTAATTTTGTTAAAGCCGGGCCATCAAAATCAACAGCAGCTTTAAGGTACTTGGTGGCATAAAGTTTGGCAAAATGTTTGGCCAAAATTACAATATCCTCGCTGCGGCGGCGTAAAGGCGGCATATTAATTTCTACGGTGTTTATCCGGTAAATTAAATCTTTCCTGAAACGGTTTTCGTTAGCCAGTTCGCTCATAGGCACGTTGGTAGCGCATATCAGCCTGATATCTACATCCACAGCCTTATTGGTTCCTAACCGGGTTACCTGCCGGTTTTGCAGTATAGTTAGTAATTTAGCTTGCTGCTGTAAGCTGATGTTGCCAATCTCATCTAAAAACAGTGTGCCACCATGGGCATCTTCAAAACGGCCGGCGCGGTCTTCCCGTGCATCGGTAAAAGCGCCCTTTTTGTGACCAAATAATTCACTCTCAAACAATGTATCGGTAAGGGCGCCTACATCAACCTTAATAAAAGGCTTGTCGGCGCGTAACGAGCGTTCATGAATGGCTTTGGCCATCAAATCTTTACCGGTGCCGTTTTCGCCCAAAAGTAAAATATTGGCATCGGTAGGGGCTATTTTATTTACCTTATGAAAAATATCCTGCATCACTTCCGATTCGCCCAATATCGATGTATCCCCGGCGGTATTTTTCGCAGGCGTTTTGGTGATTTTGGCGCCGCTTTCTTTTTTATCCAGTAATTCCTTTATAGTGGCTATCAGTTTTTCGTTATGCCATGGCTTTACCACAAAATCATCGGCGCCCTCTTTTAATGATCGTACGGCCAGGTCAATATCGCCGTAAGCGGTTATCATAATTACACAAACGTTGGGCTTCCAGTCCTTCAGTTTACGCAGCCAGTACAGGCCCTCATTGCCGGTATTAATGGCGCTGTTAAAGTTCATATCCAGCAAAACCAGGTCAACCTCGTTGCGTTGCAGCAGCCAGTTCAGGTTTTCGGGATTTTTCTCGGTTATCACCTCGCCGGCCTGGGTTTTTAGCAACAGCTTTACCGCCGTAAGCACATCCGGGTCGTCATCAACAATAAGAATCGTAGCTTTTTTAAGTATCATAGCCAAGTATCAAGTATTTAGTATCAAGTAGCAAGTATTTTTTATTGATAGCAGCCAAGTATCAAATATTTTGTATCAAGTAGCAAGTACATTGATTTATTTATCCTGTGCCTTTGTTATTATTGATGATAGTTTATAGTAGACGCATGGTGCCTGGCAATCGTTACTTTTTTTGTAAATCTTGTTATGATTTATTAACCACCCCATTTTTATTTATTACCTCTCTATGCGACGCAGTCGGAGAGAGAGGGCAGACGTCCGTTAGCTAACGGATCGTCGGGGTGAGTCGACTCGCCGACATGCAATATACGTCATTCCACTTTCAACGTTTCGCCAAATTTTATCACTACTCATTACAAGCCGCAACCAAACACCTGCTATCAACTATGATCTGTGAACAATCATATGCCGGCAATGAACCATGAACATCCCACAACAAACCTCCTGCCATGAATCAAAAAAACTTTCTGCAAATTAATAATTGAATATTGAAGTTTCATACGGCCGGCATAAAAATGATGAGTGGTGAGTTGTGAATGGTGAGTTGAGAGGTATATTTGTGTGATTGACAAGGGCTAAGTGAGATGAGATTTATGCTCTGGAAGGGAAGGTATAAGGGAGATTAGGCGGAAACCAATGTATTTGTGAGGCGCGGGAAGAAACACCTTCCGGCCTATACGCTCATTCGGCGCGCCTTTCCCGGGAAATTGAATTTTAGTATAAACAGAAAATCTACTACCCATTTACCATTCACTGCCCACCACTCATTCACATTGTATCATTACCGTACACCCGATGTAACAGAAGCGTACGCCCTGAATGTACAATATGTATTTAATACATTGAAAAACAGTGATTTAATTTGTGGCATGTGTTTTTGTAACCATTAATCAAAATATCATAAACTACAGTGGACAGAAAAATTGAGAAAAAGACCTGGAACAGTAAACGAATACTAACTATCGCTGGTATCACAGGCATAATTTTATTAATAGGGGGCGTTATTTATGGAACCTCGGGTAAAAGCAAACTGGATGTTGATACCGATCGCATAACTATCAGTACTATAACTAAAGGCCCGTTCCAGGAGTTTATACCTGTTAACGGTACCGTGATGCCATTAACCACTATTTTTCTTGACGCAACAGAAGGCGGCGAGGTTGAAGAGCGCTATGTGGAAGATGGCGCCATGCTTAAAAAAGGCGACCCAATATTGAAACTGAGCAACGTTGATGAAGAACTAAACCTGGCTGCACAGGAATCGCAGGTATTTGCAGAGCAAACCCAGATGCAGATTTCGCACAATAACGCCAACCAGGCCACTATTAACAAGCTGAACACCATGGCCGATGTGGAGAATGCATATAAAGAAGCCAAAAGGATTTATGACCTTGATAAAAGGCTTTATGACCAAAAAGCAATTGGTTTACAGGAGTATCAATCGGCAAAAAATAGCTATGATTACCAGGTAAGCCGCCGCAAACTGGCGATGCAGATATTGAAACAAGATACATCATTGGTTAAACAGCAAGACGTGCAATCGCAGGAACACTATGCCCAGATGAAGACAGCATTAGCTTTGATGCGTAAAAAGGTTGCCAGTTTAACCCTAAGGGCGCCGATTGACGGCCAGCTGACCAACCTTGACGCCGAAGTTGGACAAAGTAAAACAAAAGGTATGCGGTTGGGCCAAATTGACGTACAATCGGGCTTTAAAGTAAGGGTGGATATTGATGAGCATTACTTATCGCGGGTGTTTCCGGGTTTAAAAGGCGATTTTCAGTTTGCCGATAAAACGTATAACATGGTGATTAAAAAGGTTTTTACAACGGTAACTGCCGGCAGGTTCCAGGTTGATATGCAATTTGTGGGCGAAGTACCTAAAGGGATTCGTAAGGGACAAACGTTACAGGTTAGATTGGCGCTGAGCGATGAAACCACGGCGGTATTGGTGCCTAAAGGTGGCTTTTACCAGCAAACCGGGGGTAACTGGATATTTAAAGTGGCCGAAGATGGCAAACGCGCTTACAAGGTGAACATTCAGCTTGGCCGCCAAAGCCCGGATTATTATGTAGTAACCGATGGCTTAAACCCTGGGGATAAGGTAATTACATCGAGCTATGAAACGTATGGCGACATACAGGAACTGGTGCTGAAAAAATAAGCAGCAGCCCCATAGCCCCCTCTAAATCTCCCCCGGCAGGGGAGATTTTTTTAAAGTCCTCCCTACCGGGGAGGGTTTGGGTGGGGCTCCCAACCGGGAGAGATTTACAGGGGGCTGGCTCGGGGCCGATAGATAAAATGCTTTGTTACTGCAACGAAACGTTGATGCTAAACGTCATATAAACAGGTAATTAATTTAATAAATAAGAATATAAACCAAATCAAACAAACATCGTCTGCCGAAAGGCAGATTATTCAGGAGGGGCAAATGATAAAAATTACTAATCTCGAAAAATTTTACCGCACAGAAGAGGTAGAGACCATAGCCTTAAACAAGCTATCAATGGAAGTTGCAACCGGCGAATTTGTGGCCATAATGGGCCCGTCTGGTTGTGGTAAATCAACATTGTTGAATATCCTGGGTATGCTTGACGATCCTGATGACGGCAGCTATGTTTTCAACGACGTTGAGGTGGCTCATTTTAACGAGCGTAAACGCGCCGATCTGCGCAAGCACAACATCGGCTTTGTTTTCCAGAGCTTTAATCTTATTGATGAGTTAACCGTGTTTGAAAACGTCGAACTGCCGTTGATTTATACAGGCGTACCATCGGCCGAGCGTGTTAAAAGGGTAGAAGAGGTGTTGGATAAAATGCAGATCATGCACCGCCGTAACCACTATCCGCAGCAATTATCGGGCGGTCAGCAGCAACGTGTGGCCATAGCCCGCGCTGTTGTAAATAAACCTAAGCTAATCCTTGCAGATGAGCCTACCGGTAACCTGGATAGCACCAACGGTAACGATGTAATGGAACTGTTAACAGACCTGAACGAGCAGGGTACAACCATCATCATGGTTACACACTCTGAGCATGATGCCCGTTACAGCCACCGCATTATCAGGTTGCTTGACGGTCAGGCCGTTGTAGAAAACATTATGGTTTAAACCAAGGTGCCATCTGCCCCAACAAAAAGATAGTTTATATAAGTTAATGTTGTTAAAGCCGGCCCCTCCGCGATGGAGGGGCCTCGCTTGTTCATTGGTTCACTGGTTCATTAGTTCATTGGTTCATTGGTGGAAAGCGGGTATAGCGAACAAATGGCTGTTGGCGGCACTATTACAGCACTAACCGCCAGGAAAGACCAATGAACTAATGAACCAGTGAACTAACGAAGTGAACTAATAAACTAATTATGATCAGGAACTACATAAAAACTGCCATCCGCAGCCTTACAAAAAATAAGGCTTACAGCTTTTTAAATATTTTTGGTTTATCCATAGGCATAGCCTGTGCGGCGCTGATATTTTTATGGGTTGAGGATGAGGTGAATTTTGATGACGTATTCGCAAAAAAGGATAACCTGTACATCGTTCGCGAAAATCAGAAATACGACACCTATGTATTTACAGAGAGTTCGACACCCGGACTGATGGGGCCGGCAATAAAGGCCGAAATTCCGGGAATTGCCAATACCTGCCGCACGAGTGAAGGTACCACATCGTTATTATTTTCAAAAGGCGATAAATCTGTTTTTGCCGGTGGCAAATATGTGGAGGCATCGTTTTTTAGCATGTTCAGCACATCGTTTGTACAGGGAAACGCTGCCTCGGCCTTTAACGATTTGCATTCGATAGTAATTACAGAAAAGGCAGCCATTAAATTTTTCGGCAACAATAAAACCGCGCTTGGTCAGTACATAAAAGTTGACAATAAGCAGGATTATGTAGTTACCGGCGTTGTAAAAAATTTACCGGCCAACTCTTCCATACAATTTGAGTGGCTGATGCCATTTAAAATCTATTTTGATCAAAGTCCCTGGCTTAAAAATTGGGGAAACCAATCGTTATCAACCTATGTGGAGCTAAAGCCCGGTGCCAGCGCCGCCCAGGTAAATAAAATTTTATATAACTACATTATTAAGCGGTCGCCCCGGTCATTAGGCCATGCGTTCCTGTTTGGCATGTCCCAGTGGCATCTTTACGACGATTTTAAAGATGGCCGGCAAACAGGCGGCGGCCAGATAGAGTACGTGCATTTGTTTACCGTTATAGCCTGGATAATACTTTTTATAGCCTGTATCAACTTCATGAACCTGGCTACCGCCCGCAGCGAGAAACGCGCCCGGGAGGTTGGCGTTCGTAAAGTATTGGGCGCTGGTAAAAGTTCGCTTGCACTACAGTTTATAGCCGAAGCTGTTTTTATGTCGTTAATAGCAGCTGTTATAGCTGTAGTTATCGTTTATGCTGCATTGCCGGCATTTAATACGCTTGTTCAAAAACAGCTGATAACAGGTTTTAATAAGCCCTTACATATTGTTGGTTTGCTGCTTATTACGCTTATTTGCGGTTTGGTTGCGGGCAGCTATCCATCGTTGTACTTATCATCATTTAGCCCGGTATCAGTTTTAAAGGGTGTTAAAATAAAAGATAGCGGCGCGTCATTTATCCGCAAGGGGCTTGTTGTGCTACAGTTTACGGCATCAATTGTGCTCATCATCAGCACCGTTATTATTTACCAGCAAATACAGCATATTAAAAGCAGGCAGTTGGGTTTCAATAAAAACAACCTTATCGAAATTGACCTGCAAGGCGACTTAGCTAAAAACTTCGATGCCGTTAAGCATGATCTTTTAAGCTCGGAAAATGTTGACAACGTTGCCCTTAGCGACCACGCTATTATTTACGGCGGCAATAACACATCGGGACTTACCTGGGATGGAAAACCTCCCGGTTCGCAAGTGCTGATATCGCAACGCTATACTACGCCGGGCTTTTTTGAAACAGCCGGTATGGACCTGATAGAAGGCCGTAACCTCACCGTTGCCGATACCGGACGCCCTTTGCGTATGGTAATTACCAGTTCGCTTGCCAAATTAATGGGTAAGGGCAGTGCTATAGGTAAAAGAGTACATGGCGAGGGCGATACTACCTCGGCCACAGTGGTTGGTGTGGTTAATGATTATGTATACGGCAACATGTATGGTAAGCCCGATCCGGTTATGTTTTTTAGCACCGATCCTAAAAATACCACAGTAATGTATGTGCGGATTGCCCGGCGTAAACCAATTGAAACATCGCTGAACGTTATTCGCGATGTGCTGAAAAAAAATAATCCGGCTTATCCCTTTGACTATCGTTTTGTAGACGATCAATTTAACCAGATGTTTTTAAACGAAATGCTGATCAGTAAACTTTCAAGGGTGTTTGCCACGCTGGCTATTATCATTTCATGCCTCGGCCTGTTTGGCCTGGCTGCCTATACCGCCGAGCGGCGTACAAAGGAAATAGGTATCCGCAAGGTTTTAGGCGCAAGTGTGTTAAACGTTGCAAGCCTGCTTTCGTTTGATTTTTTAAAGTTGGTGGCATTATCATGTTGCGTAGCCTTTCCGGCCGCTTATTGGGTTATGCAAAATTGGCTTAAAGGATATCAGTATCATATCGGCATTAACCTTTGGGTGTTTGCCGCGGCAGGCGTTGCCGCGGTTATCATTGCGGTAGTGACAGTAAGCTTTCAATCTGTTAAGGCGGCGATAGCCAACCCGGTGGATAGTTTGAAAAATGAATGATGTAGTGAGTGGTGAATAGTGAGCGGTGAGTAGTTATTTGGAATTAGAAGCCAATTTTGAGTTTAGAATTTAGCTTTTAGAGATTGGGTTTAGAATTTCGGGTTTAGAGTTTAACGTCTTTGGATTTAATTTTTATAATCATGATCAAAAGTTACATCACTATCGCGCTCAGGAATATCCGCCGTAACCTGAGTTATGCTTTTCTGAACGTTTTTGGCCTTACTTTGGGCGTAGCCGCTTGTTTGGTAATTTTCCTTATTGTGAGGAATGAGCTGGGTTTTGACAGCTACAACAGCAAGGCCGACCGTACTTACCGGGTAACATTAAACGCGCTTGATTTTAATTCGAACGTGTCTTTGGCGATAATCCCGGCTATGCGCATTGATTTTCCTGAACTGGAGCACGCCACACAGCTTTTTTACCTGTCGGAAGGGATGATCAAGATTGGCGAAAACCGGTTTAAAGAAAAGAACATCGTTTTTGGTGATGGGCAAACTCCGCTGGTTTTTGACTACCAATGGCTGGCCGGCGACCCTAAAACCGGGCTTTCGCAACCCAATAGCGTAGTACTTACAGAAACTATTGCCAAAAAATATTTTGGCAACGGTGAAGCTATGGGGCAATCCATCAACTTCGAAAATCAGCTGGATGTTAAAGTAGTTGGCATTATTAAAGATTTGCCCCCCAATTCAAGCACACCAACCTCATTCCTGATCTCGCTCAAAACCATCGAACAGAAGTTAAAAGGCGCCATGGGTAATTTCTGGTCTATCCCCGGTGGTAGCTATGCCTATATCGTAATCCCTAAAAATTATTCCATCCATCAGTTGGAAAGCAAAATACCGGCTTTTATAAAAAAGAACTGGGGTGCCGATATTGCCAAAAGCGCTCATTTGCCGTTGCAGCCATTAAAGGATATTCACTTCGATCAGCGTTACATTAATAACATCATCACGCCAACATCAAAAGATACCTATTACGCGCTGATAGGGGTGGCCCTGCTTATCATTATCACCGCGTGTATCAATTTTATAAACCTGGCCACCGCGCAGGCCATCAGGCGTGCCAAAGAGGTTGGGGTACGCAAGGTTTTAGGCGCTACTAAATCGCAGTTGGTAAAGCAGTTTATGGGCGAAACCACCGTATTGGTGTTATTATCGGTAATTTTAGGCGTGGTGGTGTCTGCTTTTTTTCTTGCAGAAGCAGGTAAATGGATGTCGATAACTATTGATGCCAACCAGCTATTACAACCTGTTGTGATCGGCTGGATAGCAGGGACAACTTTGCTGGTGATATTATTAGCCGGGCTGTATCCCTCATTCGTGCAATCGGCATTCCAGCCGGTCGAATCTTTAAAAAGCCAGGCAGGTATGTCATCAAAAGGCTTAAGCTTACGTAAAGGGCTGGTTATAGCGCAGTTTGCCATCTCGCAGATCTTAATCGTTGGCACACTCATAGTTGCCCACCAAATGGACTTTTTTAAAAACCAGGACCTTGGTTTTAATAAGGAGGCCGTAATTACGGTTGGTATACCGGCAAAAGAAAAGCGCGACGTTTTTAAACAGCAATTAACTGCAAACCCTGGCATCAATGACCTTAGCTTCTCTAACGGCGGCCCGGTTTATAATAATAATTTTACCAGCTTTCAATCGCCCGAGCTTGGTCTTACCAAGGACGATGTAACCGAGGTGAAATATGTTGATGAAAAATATATCGATATGTTTCAGTTGCACATGCTGGCCGGGCAAAAAATCTGGAAGAAGAATGATAAAGATACCCTGCACAGCGTAGTGATCAACGAAACCATGATGCAAAAACTGGGCATTCACGATCCGCAGCTGGCCATAAACAAACACGTAAAATTAAACGGCGATCAGCAATCAACCATAGTTGGTGTGATACAGGATTTTCAGAGCGAATCAAAACATAAAAAACGCAGGGCCTGTGTATTAGAGTATAATTCGGGTGGTTTCTATATGGCCAGCATCCGGTTAAAACCTGCTGCAATGAATAAAACTATTGATTACATTGGCAAACAGTGGCTGCAGCTTTTTCCCGATAATGTTTTCCAATACGAATTTATGGACGAGCATATAGCCAATTTTTACAAGCAGGAGCAAAAGGTTTATACGGCTTTTCAGTTGTTCTCCTACATCGCCATCCTCATCGGTTGTTTGGGGTTATATGGGCTGATAGCTTTTGCCGCATCGCAGCGCACAAAAGAAGTAGGTATTCGCAAAGTGTTGGGGGCACCGCTGCACAGCATAGTAGCCCTGTTTACCAAAGAGTTTATTTACCTGATAGGAATAGCCTTTTTAGTAGCCGCGCCCCTGGGTTATTATGTAATGCACAGCTGGTTGCAAAATTTTGCTTACCATATTACCATAGGGCCGGGTATATTTATTATAGCCATAGTATTATCATTTATCATAGCTGCGGTAACTATCGCCCACCAGGCGATAAAAGCGGCTTTGGTTAATCCCGTAAAAAGCTTAAGAAGCGAATAATTTAATGTTATTGATGCAACGTTGTGAGGAATAGTTTCGTCTTTATAATAGAATTCAACTTATCGGGATTATATGATTAAAAATTTTATAAAAATAGCCTGGCGTAATTTATTGCGCAATAAATCATTTTCGCTGATCAATATATCGGGCCTGGCCATAGGGATGGCCAGCGCGGCGCTTATCCTGTTTTGGATCCAGAACGAGTTAAGCTATGACCAGTTTCATCAAAATCGTGACAGGCTATACCAGGCGTATAACCGGGCCGTTTTTGACGGCAAGCTTTGGTGCTGGGGAAGTACACCCAAGATCATGTCGAAAACCTTAAAGCAGGATTATTCGGCTGTTGAACAAAGCTGCCGCACAACATCGGCCAATTTCTTGTTTACCCTTGGCGATAAACACCTGAACCTGGAAGGTAACTTTACCGACCCTGATTTTTTGACCATGTTCAGCTTTCCGCTGGTAGCGGGCAATCCTAAAACGGCGCTAAATACCATTAACTCCATTGTTATTACGCAAAAACTGGCAAAAAAACTATTTGGCGAACAAGACGCCATGGGGAAGGTGGTACGTATTGATAGCGTTGATCATTTTACGGTAACAGGGGTAATGAAAGATTTGCCCAACAACACACGTTTTGATTTTGAATACCTGATGCCCTGGAGCTACCTGAAAAAAACAGGCGGCGATGATGAGTACTGGGGCAATAATTCGGTACAAACCTGGGTGCTTACTAAGCCCAATGTAACCGAAGATCAGCTTAATAAGCAAGTGCTCAATATCACCAAATCGCACTCCGACCAAAAAGACCAGGAAGTGTTTATGCACCCTGCTGCCAAATGGCATTTATATTCCAAATTTGAAAACGGTAAAATAACCGGCGGCAAAATTGAATCGGTAAGGTTGTTTGCTGTTATAGCCGCATTCATTTTATTAATAGCCTGTATTAATTTCATGAACCTAAGTACAGCCCGGAGCGAAAAACGCGCCCGCGAAGTTGGCATCATGAAAGCGATAGGTGCAAAAAAAGGCTCGATTATAACACAGTTTTTAGGCGAAAGTATCCTGATAGCTTTTATCGCCGGTATAATAGCCATTGTTATTGTGCAAATCAGCATGTCGGGCTTTAACCAGTTAACCGATAAGCAATTGTTTGTGCCTTATGGCAGTATTTATTTCTGGCTGGCCGGTTTAGGTTTTGTTTTGTTTACCGGGGTAATAGCGGGCAGTTACCCGGCTTTCTTCCTCTCGTCATTCAAACCGGTTAGTGTTTTAAAAGGATCATTTAAAAAGGTAGATGCCGCAATTAGTCCGCGCAAAATATTGGTAATAGTTCAATTTACTTTCGCCATTATCCTCATCATTTGTACTATCCTCATCCGCGACCAGATGCAATACGCCCAAAACAGGGATCTTGGATACAAAAAAGATAACCTGGTGTACACCATGATGTCGGGCAGTATCGATAAAAACTTTAAAATGATCCGCAATGAGCTGGTAAGCAGCGGGGCGGCAGTGTCGGTTACCAAAACTAATTCGCCGGTTACCCAAAGGTGGAGCGATAGCTGGGGTTTTGACTGGAAAGGAAAAGATCAAAGCCAGAAAATAGATTTTATCATGTACAATACCGATGGTGACTTTGTAAAAACCATGGGTTTACAAATAGCAGCAGGCAGAGATATTGATGTAAATACCTATCCTACAGATTCAACCGCTATTTTGCTTAATGAGGCTGCGGTAAAAGTAACCGGCTTTAAAGACCCGATAGGACAGATCATTAAACGGGATAACCATAATTTGGTGGTAGTTGGCGTGATTAAAGATTTTATAATCGAATCGCCATATCAGCCCATTAAAGCCATGATTATCCAGGGGCCCAAATCATGGTTTAACGTGGTGCATTATAAGCTTAACCCTAATAACACCACAGCCGAAAACCTGAAACGCGCAGGAGCTGTGTTTAAAAAATATAATCCCGAATATCCTTTTGAGTACCATTTTGTTGACGATGAATATGCCAAAAAATTCAACGACGAGCAAAAAGTGGGCACTTTGGCCAGCCTGTTTGCAGGGTTAACCATATTTATATCATGCCTTGGATTATTCGGCCTTGCCGCTTATATGGCACAAAACCGTCAAAAGGAAATCAGCGTGCGTAAGGTTTTAGGTGCATCTGTATCAAACCTTACCGGCATGTTATCAAAGGAGTTTTTGATGTTGGTGCTTATTTCTTTCGCCATAGCATCGCCAATTGCCTGGTGGGGCATGCACAAATGGCTGGAAACCTACACTTACCGTATCACCATCCAGATTTGGGTATTTGTAATAGCGGGCCTGGTAACTGTAATAGTTGCATTGGCAACCGTAAGTTTTCAATCGGTAAAAGCGGCGTTAGCCAACCCCATTAAGAGTTTGCGAAACGAATAGTTTCAGTAAATGGATATCGTTTTCACAGTTTATCGTTTTATATTATAACCCAGTTGTTTTTTCAATATTTTCCGGGTAGCGGTTGCCTTCTATCTTCACCTGTTCTAATGCAGATTCGATGCTGCTCAGGTCACCTGGTGTTAACTCAATAGCCGCTGCTCCTAAGTTTTCCTCCAGGCGATGTAGCTTGGTGGTACCCGGAATAGGTACGATCCACAGCTTGCGGCTAAGTACCCAAGCCAGGGCAATCTGAGCCGGCGTGGCGTTTTTTTGACGGGCAACTTCCTGTAGCGGGTCAATCAGTGCCTGGTTGGCCTGCATTGCTTCCGGGGTAAATCGCGGCAATAACTTCCTGAAGTCGTTTTCAGAGATCGGAGTATCCGCGCTCATCTTACCCGTAAGGAAGCCTTTACCCAGCGGACTGTAAGCCACAAGGCCGATTCCCAACTCTTCAAGCGCAGGAATTACTTCTGTCTCATGTTTCCTGGTCCACATGGAGTATTCATTTTGTAAGGCAGTTAAAGGCTGTATAGCGTGCGCCCTGCGAATAGTTTCAATCCCGGCTTCTGACAGGCCAAAGTGCATTACCTTACCTTCGCCGATTAAATCTTTTACCGTTCC
The DNA here is from genome assembly GCF_056404995.1 of Mucilaginibacter sp. P2_A5. NCBI lineage: Bacteria > Pseudomonadati > Bacteroidota > Sphingobacteriia > Sphingobacteriales > Sphingobacteriaceae > Mucilaginibacter > Mucilaginibacter sp. P2_A5. The sequence continues at coordinate 79,504 of NZ_JBFUCY010000016.1, read as the reverse complement.
TGCCACATCTTCGATGGGTACATTGGGGTCAACACGGTGCTGGTACAATAAATCGATCACTTCAACATTTAAACGTTTCAGCGATCCTTCAACCGCTTTCCTGATGTGCTCAGGCCGGCTGTTTACGCCGGCTATTTTACCATCATGGATATTAAAGCCAAATTTAGTAGCAATTATCACATCCTTACGGAAAGGTGCTAATGCTTCGCCCACAATATCCTCGTTTGTAAACGGGCCGTAAACTTCTGCGGTATCAAAAAAGGTAACACCTCTTTCTACAGCATCCCGCACAAGTGCGATAGCAGCCTTCTTTTCCAGCGCATGTCCGTACGAAAAATTCAGGCCCATGCAGCCAAAACCGATAGCTGATACTTTTAATCCACTCTTTCCTAATGCTCTTTTTTTCATGGTTATTGGTTTACTGTTGTATTTCAATTCAGAATACTGCAAAGCTCTCACTTCTAATTATTTACTTGCTTATATAGATTACAGTATTACTTACCATTATTACTGATGTTAAACGACAATTTTGTAAGCCATTTTTTCACATCTTCTTCTATTTGATTTGCCCTTTCTCCTTTGATAACCAATAGCTGCCCGTCCCGTTCCAGGCCGCCCCTGGTCGAAAAACCCTCCAATACTTTACTATCCCGGCAAAGCTCCCGCACTGTCTGAAAAGCGCTGCCAATGCCGTAACCGCCGTTTGTATTGTATGGAATACCCGCAACCAGGATAAACAATTTAAATGCGTTGTTTGCTTTCATTTGAAATTTTGCTTTACTTATCTATGACCTCCCATCCGCTTTACAATTGAGGGGTAGCGGTGACAAATAATTCGAAACTTGTTTTTGCACCGGTAACGGGGTACAAAGTTCCCGTCTCTTTCTCGGGTTTCACTTATATATATTACTGTATTTCCTACCAAAATCACTGATTTCTATGCTATGTTTCAAAATGGTTAAAACAATGGTTAGTTTTGATAGAGAAAAAGGGATGAGCTATGAAAAATTTTATCAGCTTTGACACCATAGGTCAATACAATAATTTCAACAATAATGTGACCAGGCACCCTTTGGTAAATATTGTTGATATGTCAAAAGCCCATCCCCGAACTCATCAGCGGCAGCATTTTGGCTTCTACACGATATTTCTGAAAGAGATCAAGTGCGGCGACCTTCGCTATGGTTGTAATTATTATGACTATGAAGAAGGGACCCTGGTATTTGTAGGCCCCGGACAGGTTATTGGGTTTGAAAGCGACGAATACTTCCAGCCGCAGGGAAAGGTATTGGTTTTTCATCCTGATTTTATAAGGGGAACATCGCTTGGCAAGCATATCCAGGATTATAATTTTTTTGCTTATGAGGTACACGAGGCGCTTCATTTGTCGGATACAGAACGGCGGGTTATCTATGATTGCCTTCAAAAAATCGAGATGGAATTGCAGCATGCCGTAGACAAGCATAGCAAAACATTAATTGTTACCAATATTGAATTGTTGCTTAACTACTGCACCCGGTTCTATGATCGCCAGTTTATTACCCGCGACATAGCCAACAAAGGGATTTTAGAACGATTTGAAGATTTGTTAAATGTTTATTTTGAATCAGATAAGCCGCAGCATCACGGTCTTCCTTCAGTAGCCTATTGCGCCGGAGAGCTTCACCTGTCTGCCAATTATTTTGGCGACCTGATCAAAAAAGAAACCGGTAAATCGGCGCTTGATCATATTCAGGCCAAAGTAATGAATATGGCTAAGGAAAGGATTTTTGATCCGAAAAAATCATTAAGCGAAATCGCATACGAACTGGGTTTTAAATATCCGCAGCATTTTACGCGGCTGTTTAAACAACGTACAGGCCAAACACCGCAGGAATACCGCTCTTTGAACTAACACCGGCATTTGGGGAAAGTTAAACCGTAGACAAATGCCGGTAAACCAATATAAACCAACAAGACAATGAATACAACCTCCAGGCGCGACTTTATAAAAAGCACGGCGACATTAGGTTTTTCGCTTTGGCTTGGCCTGTCGGCCAAAGGGACAGTGCTGCAAGGCACCACTGATGGTATAACAAAAAACTTTTCGCCGTTCATCCTGGTTGAGTCAAATGGGCATATTACAATTTTTAGCAATAAGCCCGAGATAGGCCAGGGCACTTTTCAATCAATTCCGGCTTTGATTGCCGAGGAATTTGAAGTTGATTTGAACCAGGTTTTAATCAGGAGCACTAATGGTGAGCCTGAATTTGGGCCGCAGTATGCCGGTGGAAGCTCATCCGTAAGGGGAAGCTACACGCAAATGCGCAAGGTTGGGGCGGCGGCCCGCGAAGTTTTCATCCAGGCAGCGGCCAATAGGTGGCAAACAGATGCAGCCAATTGTTATGCGGAGAACGGAATGGTTATTAACCGTTTAACACAAGCAAAAACGCCATATGGCGACCTGGTTGAGGACGCTTCTAAAATTGAGCTGCCAAAAGAGCCAAAATTAAAAGATGCCAAAGATTTTAAAATTCTTACCAAGGTATCTAAACGTGCAGACATTCCGCTGAAAACTAATGGCGCGGCCGAGTTTGGCATTGATACACGAGTACCCGGCATGGTTTACGCAACGGTAGAAAGATGCCCGGTATTAGGAGGCACATTAAAAAGCTTTGATGCCACTGAAGCCTTAAAAGTGCCTGGTGTACAAAAGGTTGTTGAAGTGGAGCGGGTGTATGGAAAATATACTTCTAAAGGAACAGCGGTAATTGCCGACTCTTACTGGGCAGCGCTTCAGGGGCGTAAGAAGCTAAAAATAACCTGGGACACCAAAGGATATGAGACTTTTAATTCCGGGGCATTTGAAACACAACTCAGGGAACTGGCTAAACAGCCGGGGCTGCCCGACAAAAAGAAAGGTGACGTAGGTGCTGTGAAAATTTCTGCTAACAACACAATTGAGGCTTTTTACGAGACTCCTCAAATTGCCCATCACGCGCTTGAACCGCTCAATTGCGTTGCCCAGATCACAGGCGACAAACTGGAAATCTGGACGTCGACACAAGTGCCCAGCGCCGTAACGGGTGCACTGCCGGGAATGGTGGGATTTAACCCGGGGAGCGTAAAATTAAACAACAAATTTACTGGTGGTGGTTTTGGCCGCAGGTTGCAAATGGATTACATCATTGAAGCGGTAAACGTAGCCCGGCATACCGATAAACCTGTCAAGGTGATCTGGTCGCGTGAAGATACAACCGAGCAGGGTTTATACCGCCCGATGACCTTTTCGAAATTAACCGGTGGGTTTTCTGAAGACGGAAAGCTGGTTACTTTTGAGCATAAGGTCATTAGCCCATCTTATGGAGAAGCCCAGTCGGCAAAGTACGATAAAAACAAAGTCGACGCAATTATGGTTGAAGGGATAGGCGAACAGGCTTACGAAATCCCTAATATACAAACATCATATGTACGGGCAGATTATCATGTTTCGCTTGGCGCCTGGCGCTCGGTTACAAGCTCTACAGTGGCTTTCGCTCATGAGTGCTTTATAGACGAGCTGGCTTATAAAGCAAAACAAGATCCGCTTGCATTCAGGCTTGGCCTGCTATCTAAACCTTCAGACACCAAGAAAGTATTACTGAAACTAAAAGACCTTTCTAACTGGGATAAACCTATGCCAAAAGGCAAGGGGCGGGGGATAGCAGTGTGGGAGTTTTTCGCCGGGCTTAGCGGCCAGGTTGTTGAAGTTACATACAACAAGGACAGGTCAATAAATATTGATAAAGTTATAGTTGTTATTGATTTAGGCGAAGTAGTTAACCCGGACAATGTCCGGAACCAGGTAGAAGGGGCCATCGTTATGGCGCTTGGCGCAGCTACTAAACCCGGAATAACTTTAAAAAATGGCCGGGTTGCCCAACACAACTTTTATGATAATCCATTAGTGCGTATCAATGAAGTGCCAAAGATAGAGGTCCACATCCTGGCGGATGGGGGGAAGGTGAAAGGGGTAGGCGAACCAGGCGTACCTCCGTTTGCTCCGGCATTGGCTAATGCCATATTTGCTGCCACCGGCAAACGCATCCGCCGGATGCCTTTTGATTTGAAGGTGGTTTAACAGGATAAAAATTAACAGATATAACCGGCTATAAATATAAATCTATCAAAAGATAAATAAATTATGATTTCACTAAACGTTAACCAGAAGACATATCAGATTGATGCTGATCCAAATATGCCGCTATTGTGGGTGATCAGGGATATCATCGGTTTAACCGGTACAAAATACGGTTGCGGCGTCGCACAGTGCGGCGCATGTGTGGTTCACCTGAACGGCGAGGCCGTTCGGTCATGCGTAACTAAAGTAAGCCGCGCTGCAGGTCAAAAGGTGGTCACTATAGAAGGCTTGTCCAAAAACAACGACCATCCCGCCCAGGTAGCCTGGAACGAAGAAAATGTGCCGCAATGCGGCTATTGTCATTCTGGCCAGATCATGTCGGCAGCGGTTCTGCTGCGGGAAAACCCGAACCCGGACGATAACGATATTGATGCGGCCATGGCGGGTAATATTTGCCGCTGCGGAACTTACCTGCGTATCCGCAAAGCCATTCATTTAGCTGCTGAATTGCAGAGAAAGGAGAGCGCGGTTAAATGAAAAAGCAAATAAAAAACAAAGTAAACTACAAAGGCACTGTAAGGGCATTTGCAGTGATAGGAATATTGTTATCCGTGATCTGCCTGATGGCATTCGGGTTGAATACCGGCAAAGACGGGGGGAAAAATCCGGAATCATCGATGCCTGTTGTAAAAAAGGACAGCGTTACATCCGTAAAAGCTTTTAAGCAGGTTTACACGGTATTGATGAGCGCGCGTTGCATGAACTGCCACCCCTCAGGCAATATTCCCTTGCAAGGGGACGACAGTCACCTGCATACCATGTCGCCTCAAAGAGGTACCGACGGTAAAGGTGTTTATGCTATGAAGTGTGCTAACTGCCACCAGCCAACTAATACGCCGGGACTGCACAGCCCTCCAGGCAATCCAAATTGGCATTTGCCACCGGCCGATATGAAAATGGTTTTCCAGGGCCGGACACCCCGTCAGTTGGCCAGGCAATTGATTGACCCTAAACAAAACGGGCATAAAGACCTGAAGAAACTGATTGAACATGCCGATGACGGCCTTGTGCTGTCTGGCTGGAAACCGGGAGAGGGCCGCAAGCTGCCGCCTATGAGCCATGCAGCTTTCAAAAAGGCCTGGATCACCTGGCTTACTACCGGTGCCTATGCCCCGGAGCGGTAAATAGTTTAATTTAAAAAGATACACTTAACTGTTACTATCTATGGCGTGTTTCGGTTCAAATGACAATCGGCTTGGGACGCCGGTCAAGACTCAGCCTCTCTCCGGCTTATGTCGCAAAGAGGCTGAAGGTCATTTTTTTATTTTTTCGCCCCTCTATGCGCGAAGCGGAGAGAGGGGCAGACGGGCGTAGCCTCGTCGGGGTGAGTCGGCTCGCCGCCATGCGGTACACCTTATTCCCCCTTCAGAATTTCACAAAATTTACTATTACCAATGAGTACAAGTAACATATCAAGAAGAAGTTTTTTACGCACCACCGGCATTACCGGCGCTGCGCTTTGTCTCGGCTTTTCATTAGTTTCGGCTAATGATGAGGCCGAAGTTGTAAATGCAGCTACGGCAGATCACCCGGAGATTGAGCTGAATGCCTGGATAAAAATTGATGCGAACGGTAAAGTAACGCTGGTAGATCACCGTGCAGAAATGGGCCAGGGATCATATCAATCGGTACCTCAAATACTGGCCGAAGAGCTGGAGGTTAATCTAAATGATGTGAATATTGTATTTGCCCAGGGCAATAAAGAAAAATACGGGAGCCAGATAACCGGTGGCAGTTCTACCATCCGCGGATCGTATAAAAATTTATTGAAACTTGGCGCAACTGCCCGCACTATGCTCACAACTGCTGCCGCAGCAAAGTGGAAGGTACCTGTTGTGGAGTGTTACGCTGAAGCAGGTAATATTATCCATCGCCCCACAGGAAAGAAATTCCATTACGGCGAATTGGTGTTGGATGCATCTAAAATGGAGCCGCCTAAGGATGTCGCCTTGAAACCAAGATCGGCTTATAAGCTAATCCGTAAACCCCTGCACCGCCAGGACACGCCGCTTAAAACCAATGGCACTGCAGGCTTTGGCCTGGATAAAAAGTTACCAGGCATGCTATATGCAGCTGTGGAGCGGAACCCCAGGCTGCGCGGTAAAGTAAAAAGCTTTGATGACAGCGCTGCCCGTAAGGTTCCCGGCGTAAAGCATGTTTTTAAAGTAAGAATGGGTGTTTTTAAAACCTTTCGTGAAGGAGTGGCTGTAGTGGCCGATTCTACCTGGGCCGCTATACAGGGCAAAAAGGCTTTACGTGTTGAGTGGGATGATACCGGATTTGACCACGTAAATACAGCTGATATTTTTAAAAGCCAGCAGGAAAAGCTACAGGCTGAAGAAGGACTGATCCTGAAAAAACAGGGCGACCCGGACGCAGCATTACAAAATGCTGCAAAAAAACTGGATGTGGTTTATCAAACGCCCTATCAATCGCACAGTGCAATGGAGCCACTGAACTGTGTGGCCCATTATCAAAACGACAAGGTAGAAATATGGGGACCAATACAGGCACCGGAATGGGTACAGGAATATATTGCCGGACAATTAGGCTGGCCGAAAGAAAAAGTAATTGTTAATATGACTTTTCTCGGCGGTGGTTTTGGCCGTAAAGCTTTCATGGATTATCCGCACGAGGCGACTATGATCTCTAAGGAAATTGGCGCACCCGTCCAGGTAGTTTGGACCCGTGAAGACGATGCTACCCAGGGGCCGTATCGCCCGGGTATCAGTTATCGTTGCCAGGGCGCTATTGACGGCGGTAATATCAGTGCCCTCAAGTTTAGAATGGCCGGGCAGAATAACGATCACTGGAGAGACGGCCCAAGCGGCAAGGCTAACCGTAGTACGTCAGAAGGTTTTTTAAAACCATATTATGAGTCGATAAAAAACATCAGTTTTGCTGAAGTGATTTTTGAAACGCCGATACCAACGATGTGGTGGCGCTCGGTATATGCCTCTACCAATGGTTTTGCTTACGAAAGTTTTTTAGACGAGATGGCGCACGCTGCCGGAAAAGATCCCCTGGATATGCGGAGACAATATCTCGGGGATGAAAGAAGCCAGAAACTGATAGACAAAATGGAAGAAGTTTCGGGATGGAAAAGCAGGAAGAATGGCGAAGGTTACGGTACGGCTATTACCGAATGTTTTGCGAGCACGGTAGGGCAGGTGGTAAAGGTGTCTAAAAATAATGAGGGCAAGCTAAAGATTGACCATGTATTGGCGGTAATTGATTGCGGCTGGTATGTGAACCCGGATATTGTTAAGGCACAGGTAGAAGGAGCGATTGTGATGGCCTTGGGGGCTGCCACAATCCACGAGATCACTTTTAAAGATGGTTTGGTTGAACAGCGGAATTTCTACGATTACAAAATGCCGCGGATCACCGACATCCCACCGATAGAAGTTTTCATCATGGAAAACGATGCTGGCGCCGGCGGCGTGGGTGAGCCCGGTTTGCCTGCATTTGCGCCGGCCCTGACCAATGCCATATTCGACCTGACAGGTAAGCGCATCAGGAAACTGCCTTTTGATATGGCCTCCGTTTAAAAATAACGGAACAAATTAAAAAAATAGAAGTGTTGAAACATACAATTAAGCGTGCTTAATTGCATGTTTCAAGGCAGCATTATGCCTGTACCTGAATACGAATGGGAAAATAATAGCTATAACTAAAGCATAACCGGCAAAGCTAAGCCAGATGCCGTGCCAGTCTTTACTTTGATCGGCATGCGTAAAAAACTTATCGATAACGATGCCACTTATACGGCTGCCAAAAAAGGCGCCGAAACCGTTTACCATCATCATAAATAAGCCCTGCGCACTTCCGCGTATTTCGGGCGCTGCCTGTGTCTCGACAAATAATGATCCCGATATATTAAAGAAATCAAACGCCATCCCGTATACTATACACGATAAAACTATCATCCACAAGCCTCCGGCAGGGTCGCCAAAAGCAAACAAACCAAATCTTAGCACCCAGGCCAGCATGCTGAAAAGCATCACATACTTAATACCGAACTTACGCAGGAAGAAGGGGATAGCCAGGATAAACAATGTTTCGGAGATTTGCGATATCGACATAATGATAGCCGGGTACTTTACAGCTATTGAGTCTTTATACATGGTTACATTAGCAAAATCGTGAATAAAGGTATCGCCATAAGCGTTGGTGAGTTGCAAGGCGGCTCCCAGTAACATTGAAAAAGTAAAGAAGATAACAAACTTAGGGTCTTTAAATAAAGCAAACGCATTTAACCCCAACGAATTTGTAAATGATTTCTTCTCGGATTTGGCCGACAGCGGAGGGCATTTTGGTAACGTAAATGAATATAAACCCAATACTAATGCAACTGCACCAGCTATATAAAATTGATTGGCCGAAATTTCGCTGTGCGTTAAACTCACTGTCCACAATGCCGCAATAAAACCAATGGTACCCCAAATCCTGATAGGTGGAAAATCTTTAACAACGTCGATGTTATTACTTTTTAATGCAGAATAGGATACAGTGATGGACAGTGACAAGGTGGGCATGTAAAACATCATATTCAGCAAAATCACCCAAAAAAAAGTTGAAGGATTTGTAACAAGGGGCAAGCTGAATAAGGTTAGCGCCCCAAGGATATGCATTATGCCATATAGCTTCTCTGCATTAATAAACCTGTCTGAAATGATACCTGTAATGGCGGGCATAAAAATAGATGAAATGCCCATCGTTGAAAAAATAGCACCGAATTGTGCCCCCGACCAGTGTTTGTTTTGAAACCAATACGCGCCGATAGTAAGCAACCAAGCTCCCCACACAAAAAATTGCATAAAATTCATCAGTATTAAGCGGAACTTAATATTCATACGGTACTGGGTTTAAATAATTTTAGTCAGTGTTAAATTAAAAACGGAAAGTAGTGAAATAAATGTAAACCAAAAAGCTAAGGGGTGCAGAATTTAGCAAAATGAGTTTAAATGTTAAGCTTTGCTACTGAGTTCGAAAAAGAGGGCTTTATTAGATAGGTGTGGGATAATAGAATTTGAGATTTCGATACAGGTTATATTAATAAATCCGAAATCGAAATTCTCAAATCCCAAATCAGGAGGCTTTCCGTTTATTCAGCTCATCGCGGATCTTGGCTGCCTTTTCGTATGATTCTTCGGCAAGGGCTTCCTGCAATTTTGTCTTTAGCTCGTCAATACTTAACGAAGCAAAGCCACTGCCTACTGTTGAGGTATTAACGGTTTTTTCTTCCTGGCTTTCGTTTATATTTTCAAGGTAAACAAAGTCGTTGCCTTCAATTACAATTCCGGCTGTCGACAGGATGAATTCGTAGGTGAAAATTGGGCAATCAAACCTAACCGCGATAGCGATAGCATCAGATGTTCGGGCATCAATTTCAACCGAACGTTTACCGTCGCTGCAAATCAATTTGGAATAAAAAATGCCGTCGACCAGGTTGTAGATGATAATCTCTTGCACCTCTATCTGGTAAGCCTGCGCAAAGCTTTTAAAAAGATCGTGCGTAAGCGGACGGCTTGGTGTCATTTTTTCAATTTCGATGGCGATAGCCTGGGCCTCAAAACTGCCTATGATAATAGGCAGCCTGCGCCGGCCGCTAACTTCGCCTAAAACTAAAGCATAAGCGCCGGACTGTGTTTGGCTGTATGACAAGCCTACAATATCCAGCTTAATTTTTTTCATGTTATTACCCATCGCACCTAATATTTATGCTGAAGCTTTATATTCTTTTACTGCCGCTATTAATTGGGGCACCACTTCAAAGGCATCGCCAACTATTCCGTAATCTGCCACTTTAAAAAACGGCGCTTCGGGATCCTTATTGATAACCACTATTACCTTTGAAGAACTGATACCTGCCAGGTGCTGAATAGCGCCTGAAATTCCTATCGCAATATACAAATTTGGACTGACAGCTATACCAGTTTGTCCAACATGTTCGCTATGTGGCCGCCATCCTGCGTCAGATACCGGTTTTGAGCAAGCTGTAGCAGCACCAAGTAAATTGGCCAGCTCCTCTATCATACCCCAGTTTTCGGGGCCTTTTAACCCACGCCCGGCAGATACAACTATTTCGGCATCAGGCAACGAAACTTTATCAGTAGCACGAACAATCTCTTTTATTATCGCCTTAAAATCCGATTCTTTGGTTGCTGCTGCAAAATCTTCCACCTGCGCGGTGCCGCCGGTTTCTACAACTTTATAGGAGTTTGGAATGAGCGCGATAACCTTATTTGCCGAAGTTAACTCAACTATCGCGAAGGCCTTTCCCGAGAAAGCTGTTTTTTTAACCCTGAATTTACCATCATTTTGCTCAGGAAGTGCCACTGCGCCATCGGCAACACCGGCTTCCAGCTTAACGCCCAAACGCGGTGCCAAACCACGGCCCGAAAATGTGTTTGATAATACAACAATATCGGCGCCTTCTTTTTTTGCAGCTTCGGCTATGATAGAAGCATAGGCCTGGTTTATGAAGTTTTTTAGCTTATCGCCCGATACGTTAAGCACTTTTTTTGCCCCGTACTTGCCCAAGGAGGCTAATCCAGCAGTATCTACGTCGCCGATAGAAATGGCTATAAGATCGGTATTATTTTGATCGGCAGTGGCTTTGGCATAGCTTACAGCTTCAAAAACTGATTTTTTGAATGCGCCGCCTGCATTTTCCGCATATATTAAAACTGACATATATAATGAGTTTCGTAAAAACGATTTGAATTAAATTAGATAACGCGAGCTTCGGTATGTAAAAGTTCAACCAATTTGGCTGTGTCATTCGGAGCCACCAAAGTTACCTGTCCCCGAGGGGCCGGTGTCTCATAACTAATGATTTCCGAAAATGTTTTTACCTCAACGGGCTCCACCACAACTAAAGGTTTGGTACGTGCCGACATAATGCCGCGCATGTTCGGGATCTTTGGTTCGGCAACACCCTCGGCGGTGCCGGCAACAAAAGGGAACGGAATGGTCAAAATTTCTTTGCCGCCTTCTATCTCCCGCTCAACCGTTGCCTCTTTATCGCCTGCATCCAGCTTTTTAATGATGGATACAGATGGAAGATCCAAAAGCTCGCCCAGCATGCCGGCAACTTTTGATCCATTGTAATCAATAGATTCACGACCGGTAAGGATGAGGTCGAAAGCGTTAGCTTTTGCATATTGGGCAACCTGGTAAGCTACGTACCATGCATCATGCGGCTTAGCGTTAATCCGTACCGCATCGGTGGCCCCAATGGCCAGCGCTTTGCGAATTGTGGCCTCGGTACTTACTTCGCCAACATTGATAACTGTTACTGTGCCTTTACCGCCGTCGGTTAATTCAATAGCCCGTGAAAGTGCTATCTCGTCGTAAGGATTTAATATAAATTGAACACCGTTGGTATTAAATTGGGTGTTGTTATCAGTAAAAGTTATTTTTGTGGTGGTATCGGGAACATTACTTATACATACCAAAATCTTCATAACAATAGGTTTTGGCAAATTTAACTAAAAAACATAGAGTTTAAAATGGAGTTGAGCAGATTAGATAAGCTACTGGAATTTATTAAAAATGAACCTAACGACGAGTTTTTAAAATACGCGCTCGCTACCGAATATCTGCGTCTTAATCAGGTAGATAAGTCGCTTGAATATTATGAAGACCTGGTAAATAACCACCCAGGTTATACCGGCACCTATTACCACTTAGGTAAACTTTATGAGGCCCTGAACCGCAAAGATGACGCTATTGCCATCTACGAAAACGGCATGAAAATCACCAAAGCCAAGCGCGATAACCACGCATTTTCGGAATTGCAGGCCGTTTACCGGCAGGCTAAAGGGATTGAGGAAGACGATGACGACTATTGATTTTGCTTATAGTTGATGGTTCATAGTTCATGGTAGCTTCATTGTATTAAAAAAAACTATCATCAAATTAGCCCTGAATTAACAATCAACGATGTATAACATTTTGCTTGTAGTTGAGGGTTCATAGTTCATGGTAGCTTCATTGGATTTTAAATAACTATTGCCAAATTAGCCGTGAACTTACCATGAACCATGATCTATGAACCATGAACTAACATAATGACCAAGCGCCATCTATTATTTCATCGCGATGTTTTGATGTACACCTTTACGGCCTTTGGCGGCCCACAGGCGCATATAGCTGTTTTGCTGCGCGAATTTGTGCAAAAGCGCCGTTATATCACCGAGGAGGAATTGATGGAGCTGAACGCCTTATCGCAGGTATTACCCGGCCCTTCATCAACCCAAACCCTGGTAGGTATAGCCTGGAAAGTTGGGGGCTTACAATTAGCCCTGATAACTTTTTTTATCTGGATTTTGCCATCGGCCACCATAATGGGAATGGCCGCCATCAGCTACAAAATGTTTGCCAACCAGGCTAAGTTTAATCATGTGGTAGGTTATGTACAGCCCGTGGCTGTGGGTATTGTTGCCTACGCAACCTTCAGTTTTGCCCATAAGTTTTTGAAAACTAAGGTGAGCACCATGCTGGCTATTGGATCATTAATTGCTACGCTGATATTACAAAATGCCTACGCTTTTCCGTTGTTGATTTTGTTAGGAGGCATCCTGTCATCCGCGATGGAAACACAGCCACAGGAAAACGAACTGAGGGTAAAGCTTTACTCGAATGTAAACCCCAATAAGGTAGCTTACTTTATTGGTATCCTGTTGTTTTTTGCCGCACTGGGCGCTGTTATTAACCAAACATCGCCGTTCAGTTTGCCCATCCGCCTGTTCGAAAATTTTTACCGCAACGGCATCCTCACTTTTGGCGGGGGGCAGGTAATGGTACCCTTGCTTTATACCGAATTTGTTGAGGTGAAGCATTACCTGAGCAGTTCGGAATTTCTTTCGGGTTATGCCTTACAACAGGCATTGCCTGGGCCCACGTTTTCATTTACTTCCTTTTTGGGAGGAATAACTTTAGGTAATAAAGGGTATGGTGTTGGAGGACAGGTAGTTGGTAGCCTGGTAGCGGTGATTGGCGTAAACACTCCCGGTTTAATTCTGATACTGTTCATTGTCCCGTTTTGGGAGGATCTTAAAAAAATAACCCGCATCAAAAACTCGTTAAGCGGCATAAACGCTGTGGCAGTAGGCTTTATGGCAACAGCGTTTATCCTGTTGGTACGCCCATTCGGCGGCAACTGGGTGGCTTATTTGTTAATGGCTTGTACGTTTCTTTTGTTAAAATTTACAAAGATTAAGGCACCGTTGATTATTGTAATGGGGGTGGTTTTAGGGTTGATAGTTTAATTGCAGCTGAAAGCTGCAACCAGTGTTCACCACGAGCTGGAAGCTCGCGGTAGCGATATTTGAACAACGCTAAAAAAATAAAGCCCAACTCGATAAGAGCTGGGCTTTATTTTGCAAATCAAAAACTCCCCCTTTAGGGGGCTGGGGGGCCTAAAACGGTGGCTCATCATCAATATCATCCATCCTTGACGGGCGGATAATAAAGTTGCTTTGCTTTTCAAAATCCTGTGATGGTGCAAGGCCACTGAAGGCGTTGCCTGCAGCAGGAGGGAAGCTGTCCATGCCTTCTTCGAGGTTGGCAAATTTTACATATTTACCTACGAATTTAAGCCTTACTGTGCCGGTTTCACCGTTACGGTGTTTAGCGATAATAACCTCGCCTACGCCCTGGGTTGGGTTGCCGTCTTCATCTTCGGTTAAGCCATAATATTCGGGGCGGTAAAGGAACAATACCATATCCGCATCCTGCTCGATAGAGCCCGACTCACGTAAATCCGACAGCATTGGTCTTTTAGCATTACCCGGCCTGGTTTCTACGGCACGGCTTAACTGCGATAGCGCGATCACCGGGACGTTTAATTCCTTGGCTACAGATTTAAGGGCACGCGAGATGCTACCAATTTCCTGCTCACGGTTACCACCACCTTTACCATCTGATGATTTACCATGCATCAGCTGCAGGTAATCGATGATGATTAACTGGATATCATGCTGCGATTTTAAACGGCGGCATTTGGCCCTGAACTCAAATATATTCAACGCCGGGGTATCATCAATAATAAAAGTAGCTTTCTCCAGGCGGCCAATTTTAGAGTGAATTTGTTGCCATTCCCACTCCTCCAACGTTCCTTTACGGATCTTTTCCTGCTCAATTTCGGCCTCGCCTGCAATCAAACGATTTACCAACTGGACTGACGACATCTCGAGCGAGAACACTACGACAGGTTTATCAAAATCAACCGCGGCGTTGCGGGCACAGCTTAACACAAAGGCTGTTTTACCCATCGCGGGGCGGGCGGCTATAATTACAAGGTCGGATTTTTGCCAGCCGGATGTCATACGGTCAAGTCCGGTAAACCCGGATGCAACACCGGTCAAGCCATCTTTTTTATCTTTTAGTGATTCGATATCACGCAAGGCCTCCTGCACCAGGTCGTCCATTTTACGGGCGTCACGGCGTAAATTGCTTTGGGCTATTTCAAACAGGTTTTTCTCCGCCTTATCCAATAGGTCAAGCACATCACTGGTGTCTTCATAGGCGCTGTTGATTGTTTCTGTAGAGATGCGGATCAGCTCGCGCTGAATGTATTTTTGAATGATAATACGCGAGTGGAACTCGATATTGGCGGCAGACGCCACACGGCTGGTTAATTCGGTAATGTAGTATGCCCCACCAATCATTTCCAGGTCGCCTTGTTTGCGTAACTGGGCGGTAACGGTAAGGATATCTATCGGCTGGGATTTTTCGAAAAGTTCTTTTATCGCCGAAAATATTTTCTGGTGATTGTCGCGATAAAAAACTTCGGATTTTAGTACGTCGATAACTGATGACAGTGCATCTTTTTCCAGCATCAGCGCACCTAAAACGGCCTCCTCCAGGTCTGTAGCTTGCGGGGGTAATTTGCCCATTCCGGTATAAGGAGTTGGGTTGGTAATTCGGCTGCGGCGTTCGTTTGTATTAGGCTTGTACTGATTCTCGTTCTCAAAACTCATAAGGCAACAAAAATATACAAAAAATAGTTTACCGTTGCTACTATTCCATCCACATAGTGTATTGAGGTTTTAAAGCAATCATTCTCAATTTAATAATTTATAGTGTTATGGATATGGGATATTAACAAACAATTGTTGGTAAGATGTTAGTAGGCATAATAAGTAGCTGATTATCAACCGTCTAATTTGATGTTAATAAAGTTTGAAAATGTTAGTTATAATGTCGTGAACCAAAATGTCAATTGAGTTCAATAACCGCTTAATCAATTAATATAGCTATTTTTGCCAAAATATACCATACTAAAAATGACATTTAATTCAAGACCTCAGCGCGAAAGTAACCAGATGGTGTTTGGCATCAGGGCTATCATGGAAGCCATTACTTCGGGCAAAGAGATTGAGGCATTATACATACAACGGGGTGCAGCCGGCGGCTTATCGCACGAGTTGAAGGCCCTGCTTACCGAATATAATATTACTGCCCAACAAGTGCCCATCGAAAAGCTGAACAGGCTTACCGCCAAGAACCACCAGGGCGCTGTTGCGTTTATTTCGCCAATTGTTTATCAAAAAATAGAGAATATTATCCCCGATGTTTTTGAAAAAGGGGAGGTGCCGCTAATATTGGTACTGGATTCTATTACCGATGTGCGTAACATGGGCGCCATTGCCCGTACTGCCGAGTGTGCCGGTGTGCACGCCATCGTTATCCCTGCAAAAGGATCGGCACAAATTAACCCCGATGCTATCAAAACCTCGGCCGGTGCACTGTATAAAATACCGGTTTGTCGTCATGATAACTTTATGCAAACCGTCAGGTTTTTGCAGGAATCGGGCCTGCAGCTGGTTTGCTGTACCGAAAAAACCAAAGAGGACATTTACGTACCGGATTATACGGCCCCAACAGCCATCATCATGGGATCGGAAGAAGATGGCATCCGCAATGAGATTATCCGCATAGCCGATCACCTGGCTAAAATCCCGATGTTTGGTGAAATTGAGTCGTTAAATGTATCGGTATCAACCGGGGTTATTTTATATGAGGCGATAAGGCAGCGTGGGTTGATTGGGTAAATGGTTGATTAAGCGAATAGTTGATTGGGTGGAGCAGTTGATTAAGTTAAATTATCGACGATCTATGTAATCGACATTTCTATAAACGGTTCTTTTAACCACTTAGCCATTAGATTCACTTTGCTCTAACTAAATTGTTTTAGCTTATTGGTGGTTTTACTTGCCAAAAAAGTCCCTGTTTTATCTGCCTTGATAATGATTTAATAGTTTTTATTAGTGCTGTTGTCATGGAATTTTAATTTGGTTTCGCGGGCGTAAAACTGTATATTAATCTGTTAATTATATGCCAGTTAAAACATAATAGTTATAAGGGCAATTTGACAGAAATTTAAATGGGTTGAGCCGGTAAAATGTTTTTTATGCATTAATCATATTTGTTTAAAATTAAAAAGTAAATCCATCGTTTATTCATAAAATTTTGTTACTTTAAACTTTTAAATCGGACTTTAAGATTATTTAAGATAATGATAGAAACTAAGAGGTCGCTATTTGATAACCTTCAGAATTTTTTCGGATTCGACAACTTTAAGGGGGAGCAGGAAGCGATAATCACTAATATCCTGGCGGGTAACGACACATTCGTAATAATGCCTACAGGTGGTGGTAAATCCATGTGTTATCAGTTGCCGGCGCTAATGAGCGATGGTACTGCAATTGTAATTTCGCCATTGATAGCCCTGATGAAAAACCAGGTAGATCAGTTAAGGGCCTTCGGAGGCTCAGATAGTATAGCTCATTTTTTAAATTCGTCGCTTACCAAAGCAGATATTGGCCGGGTTAAAGAAGACGTGTTGGCCGGCAAAACCAAGCTATTGTATGTAGCTCCTGAGTCATTAACCAAACAGGAAAATATTGATTTTTTACGCCTTAACCAGGTATCATTTGTTGCGGTGGATGAAGCGCATTGTATCTCGGAGTGGGGGCACGATTTTCGCCCCGAATACCGCAAGATAAGGCAGGTGATCAGTAACATTGGCGATAATATTCCAATTATTGCCTTAACGGCTACAGCAACGCCAAAAGTTCAGCAGGATATTCAAAAGAACCTGCAAATGAACAATGCTACCATTTACAAATCATCATTTAACCGTTCGAACCTTTTTTACGAAGTGCGCGCCAAGCGCAACGTGATTAAAGAGATTGTAAAGTTTGTAAAACAAAACCAGGGTAAATCGGGCATTATTTATTGCCTGAGCCGTAAAAAGGTTGAAGAGGTTGCCGAAGCCCTTAACCTGAATGGGGTAAAAGCCCTGCCATACCATGCCGGCTTAGATCCTAAAGTACGCGCCGATACACAAGATAAATTCCTGATGGAAGATGTTGATGTTATTGTGGCTACCATCGCCTTTGGGATGGGGATTGACAAACCGGATGTGAGATATGTAATTCACCATGATGTGCCTAAGAGCATGGAAGGCTATTACCAGGAAACGGGTAGGGCAGGCCGTGATGGCGGTGAGGGCGTTTGCGTTGCTTTTTATTCTGAAAAGGATATCGACAAGTTGCAAAAATTCATGAAAGATAAACCTGTTGCCGAACGCGAGATTGGCACACAGATATTAAAAGAAGTTATTGATTATTGCGAATCGTCGGTTTGCCGCCGTAAACAGTTGTTACATTATTTTGGTGAGAACTTTAACGAAGCCGGCTGTAACAATATGTGCGATAACTGCTGTGGCCACAAAGATCATTTTGATGGCGAAGAGCATTTGCATAAAGCCCTGAGCCTGATTAAACACATTGGCGAGAAGTTTGACGATCATCACATCATCAGTATCCTGATGGGCGAAGAGAACGCTCAGATTAAAAATTACGAGCACGATGCCCTTGATTATTATGGATCGGGCAAGGAGCAGGGTAAAAATCTGTGGAATTCGTTGTTACGCCAGGCATTATTAAGTAATTATCTATCAAAAGATATTGATCAGTATGGTTTACTCAGGCTAACTAAGCTGGGTAATTCGTTTATTGAGAACCCGCACAGCATCCGTTTTGTGATGAACCATGTGATAGAGGGCACCGATGACGATGATGAGGCAGACGGCCCTAAACAAGGCGGTGGCGCCCTGGATACCCAGTTGCTGCAAATGCTGAAAGACCTGCGTAAAAAGCTGGCCAAACAAAAGGGACTGCCTCCGTTTGTTATTTTCCAGGATCCATCACTGGAGGAAATGTGTACACACTATCCGGTGAATACCGAGGAACTAAAACAAATTTCGGGAGTAGGTGCCGGTAAGGCTTTAAAGTTTGGTAAGCCATTTACCGATCTGATTCAGAAATATGTAGACGATAATGATATTGACCGCCCGGTTGATATGGTAATCAAAAGCGCCGCCAACAAATCGGCACTTAAGGTTTTCATTATCCAAAACATCGACCGTCATTTAAACCTGGATGATATTGCCGCTTCAAAAGGGCTTACCTACGAAGAGATATTGAAAGAAGTTGAAACGATAGTTAACTCGGGCACTAAACTTAACCTTAACTATTATATTGATGAGGTGATTGATGAGGATAAGCAGGAAGAAGTATTCGATTACTTCCGCACCGCCGAAGCCGACTCGATAGATGACGCCCTTGCCGAATTAGGTAATGACGATTACACCCGCGAAGAGGTACAACTCATGAGGATTAAGTTTTTATCAGAAATGGGGAATTAAAACGATAAATATAAAATACAAAAGGCCTTTGAAATTACCTCAAAGGCCTTTTGTGTTTTGCGGCTATCAAGTTTGCTGAATGATATTCAAAGGCTTTTTCTTTTTATCTGTTTTAACCTATAAAATGCGCCATCATGATACTCGTATATGCCGTCGGTGTCGCCTGATATTACTTTTGGATGCTTTAAATACCAGGTTCGATGTTTTTGATAAACGCTGGTCTTGCAAACAGTTTTGATTTTTAATATTTTATCGCTCAAGTTGATCTTGCAATCACAATTTGTAGTAGTAGTTTTTTGTCCACGATCTGTTCGGGCTTCGTAATGTTCATCGCTTTCATTAGGGTGCTTTTTGGGCTGATCATTCCAATCCTGAAATTCAATATGGCGCTCAATTTGAATATATGAGTGATTTTTCAGGTTCAATATATATTGATTTTCTGTAGACCAGGTTGAATTTTTTGAACTGCCGCCGCGTCTGTCGCTAAACAAAACAAATGATCCGTTTTGTTCAAAATAATTTAAATCATCTATATCACCGGGTAGTTGATATACAACCCATGATGCTTTGTTTTTTTCGAGGAGCGAGGCGAAGTCTTGTTTTTTGTTTATCGATAACAGTACATTACCATTTTCAAAGGCCAGGGGGACATTAAAATCCGAACTCTTTTTTTCTTCACTTATGGTATCAACGGCATCTAATTTCTGGAACTCAATTTTCTCCTTTATTTGTGCAATTGCCGGCCGATAAATAAATAGTAATGCTAAAACGGCGAATATCCTCATCTGGCATGTGTTACTTAAAATGAGTTATTATTATTTAATGCTGTGCCTATTTCGCAATAATCATAAACTCCGTTCTTCTGTTTTTGGCCTTGTTTTCATCGATGGTATTTGGTGCAATAGGCTGGGTTTCGCCGTAGCCTTTATAAACAAGGCGGGCAGCGGGTATTCCGTTGGTAACAAGATATTGATAGACCGATTTCGCCCGGTTTTCTGATAACGTTTGATTAAACTGAACTGCGCCTACGTTATCTGTATGGCCTGATATTTCGATATGAACAGTTGGGTTTACATTTAAAAACTCAACCAGTTTTAACAATTCTGCTTTTGATTCGGATTGCAAATCGAATTTGTTTGTATCAAAGAAAATATTTTTCAGGATCACTTTATTGCCAACCTCGATGGGAGACAATAATGCTTTAATATGAAAAGGTTTTTGCTCCTTGTAGCCAATTAGCGAGAAATTATCTGAATAAAACAAGTAGCCGCTTTTTGAAATATTAAGCCCATAATTTTTACCTGATGTTATCGTAGCCAAAAAGTCGCCCTCGTTGGCACTGCTATAGTCCTGGTAAACTGGTGTGTTATTTTGCAAATCAATGATCTCAACGGCGGCCTCCAGCGGTTCATGGGTTTTTATATCGTTTACGTTCCCCTTTACATAAGTTACAATATGCGGCCTTAAGCTTTCGGGGAGTTCAAATGTATAAATATCATACCCCCCGAAGCCATTAAGGTTATCCGAGGCAAAAAAAGCGTAGTTACCGTAGGCCGTAAGCGTAAGGCCGTTTTCGTCGCCATTGGTGTTGATAGGATAACCCAGGTTTTGGGGCTTTTGCCATTTGCCGTCCTTACCCAGCCGACTTACAAACAGATCTTTATTACCTAAGCCCGGCCATCCGTTTGAGCAAAAATAAAAGGTGCTGTCATCCGCATGAATAAATGGAGATTGCTCGTCATAGGTGGTATTAATATTAGGTCCCATATTTTCGGGCTCGCCCCAGCCTTTATCGGTCAGAGACGATTTCCATATATCGTAACCACCGTAACCTCCTTTTTTATTACTTACAAAATACAGCGTACGCCCATCGGCGCTTATTGATGGCTGCGATTCCCATCCCCCTGTATTTATGGGCGGGCTTAAATCAAAAGGTTTACCCCAATCGTCGCCTCTTTTTTGCGCAATGTAAATATCACAACGACCACGGCCATCAGGGCGGTTACAGCCGGTAAAAAACAGGTATTTACCATCCTGCGATATGGATTGCGCGCCTTCGTTGTATTGATCGGTGTTAATGCGGTTGCTCAGGTAAGTGGCGGTGTCCCACTTGCTGTTAACTTTCAGGCTTTTATAAAAATCTTCGTTTTTATTTATTTTACGAGTAAAAATGAGCATACTTTCATCGGCAGTGGCCACGGGCAGGTATTCATCATCGGCGGTATTGATATTGGCGCCCATGTTAATGGGTTTAAACGGCACGGGATGTTGTATGGCCTGGATGCTAAACTTAGTATCAGCAATCAGCTTTTGAGCAAACGCATTATTCTGGGGTGTTAAATCAGGGTAAGTAAGGTATTTTTCCAGGTGTTGTTGCGCTTGTGGATATTTGGCTTCAAAAATTTCCGTTTCGCCAATTCTCAGGTAAATGGAGCGGTTAAACTCGGAGTTTAACTGGATCACCTTGAGGTATTGTTCAATTGCCTGCTTATAAAGGTGCCGCATTTTCAATACGTCGGCCAGTTGCGCGTGGGCTTCGACAAACTTCGAATCTTCGGCGATAGCCTTTTGCAGGTTCTCGATGGCATCATCATAATAATGCTCATCCAGGTTTTGACCGGCCTGGGCAAAATACTTTATTGCCTCGCTGTTTTTGGTGGAGTATTGCCTTTGCTGAGACCATCCGGCAATAGAAAAGAACAAAAACAGGGCAAAGACGATTACAACTCTCATCTGTTACAATACGATAATTTATATCGTAAGTTACAAATATTACGGGATATTCAGGTATTTATGCGTTTGCAACGAAATTTCCCATTGAGGATTGTTCATTACATAGTCCACAATAAGCGGGGTCATTTCTTTTGATTTTGACCATTCTGGTTGTAAATATAGCTTACAATCAGGCGATACCATTTTGGCGTGATATTCAGCCCATTCAAAATCCGATTTGTTAAATACAATTACTTTTAGTTCGTGAGCGTGCTCGGCAACCTGTTGTGTTGGCGCTTTGAATTTTTTGGGCGACAGGCAAATCCAGTCCCAATCGCCGGATAGCGGGTAAGCCCCGGATGTTTCGATAAAGGTTTTTATCCCCCGGTCATGCAATTGGGTGGTTAAATAATCAAGGTTATAAATCAATGGTTCGCCACCCGTTACTACAACTGCTTTGGAGGGATGTATGGATGCGTTGGCAACAATCTGATCGGCAGCGGTGAGCGGATGTAGTTCGGCGTCCCAGCTTTCTTTTACATCGCACCAGTGGCAGCCAACATCGCAGCCACCAAGGCGGATGAAATAAGCCGCTTTGCCCGTGTTGTACCCTTCGCCCTGTATTGTATAAAACTCCTCCATTAAAGGAAGCAGTGTGCCATCGTCCGGAATTTGGTGTGCCATAATATTTTGCAAAAGTACCTAAATAAGCCGAAAGCATGAAGCTGAATGGTAAACGCAGAGTAAAACGTTTATACGTTTTGCACACCCGGCATATGAGTGTGAGTAGTTATTATCGAATAAAAAATATTTAAGTAGCTGTATCACTGCAATAATTGGTTTTGAATTGTAAATTAGCGTCATGAAATCATAATTAATCTATAAAACAATTGTTGCCATGAAAAAACTGTACGTTCCAATTATCTTTTTGGCTTTGTTATGTTTTAGCTCATGCGTTGATATTGAAGAGCATTATGACTTTAAAAGCGACGGCAGCTGTAACGTTGTGTATGGTTTTGACATGAGCAAAGCTGTTTCGGTGTTGGTAAACCTCGTATCCGATTCATTAAAACAAACACCACAGTTCAGTTTGGTTAAGGATACTACGCTCAATTTTTATAGCGCTATGCCCGATAGCACCCAGCAAAAAATGAATGCCGCCGAAATTGAACTGGCTAAAAGCAGCGACCTTACCGTTAACATGAACCTGAAGAAAAGCATTATGAAGGTTGCAATTAATCATAAAGCCAAAGATGCCGCCGACCTTAAATATTACCTTCAAAACGTATCTAAAATAGCGCTGAATAGCCAAATCAGCGCCTTGTCAACCGGGGAGAAGAATAGCAAAGCCCTTGATGCCAAACAAATGGTGGCGGGGCAAGACTATTATTCGTATGAAATTACGCCGCACCGCTTTTACCGCATAGTTGATAAAATAAAGTTTAACGCATTTTTAAAGAAAACAAAATCAACTTTTATGATGGCAAAAGCCATGCTGATAGATATGCCTTATAAAGTAGTGTTGAATTTTGCTAAACCGATAAAAAAACTCAATAATCCCAAGGCCGTACTCTCGGCCGACAGGCGAAGCATCACGCTGGTAACTAATATGGACGAGGTAATTAAAAACCCCTCGGTCATGAATTTGAAGATCGATTTTTAAGATCAAATACTCATCTCCGCTAATGAAATCTGAACTCGACTTACTTATTGAAATACTGGAAGCGGAGAAACTGTCACTCGAATCACTTATAAAGCAAGATATTAAGGAACATGAATATTTGAATGTACATCACTATGGCCAGGCATTAATTAAAGTTAATAGCCAGTTATTCATGCTTAATTGTTTTAAAGACCCTTTTTATGAAAGAGAGAACCGCCTTGAAAGAATGCAGAATTTTTACACGAGAGACGAAGATATTTATTTAAAGTCCTTTTGGGATGAAAGGCTTCTTGCAGAAAAAGAAGAAATTCTGCAATTAAGGCAACAATCAAATACTTATTTTAACGATACTCAAAATATTGATGACGCCCTTTTTAATTTACGAGATGGCAAGTTTGCTAAATTGAGGTTGAATTTTCCTCACAGGGGAGAACCGTTTTATCTTGATTTTGAGATGGGGCCGGGAAAAATATTAAATATCTCTACGAAAGCAAGTAATCTTGTAGACGGGGACGATCCGGACGATCTTGAATCAAATCAACTTCATTTGTTCATAAATTTGGGATTTGAAGCTGACACTGAAGCAGATTTGCTGATTTACAAATATGCTACGGACGGCGTGAAAGATGTGATAGCCATTAAAACAATGTTATCCAGAATTGTATATGATATTGGTTATTATGGCGATGAACGCCAAGCCACATTGGAATATTTTGGATAACTATGAACTGGTATAAAATCGCCGAAATAAAAAATACTCCTGAACCGTTCATCAAAAAAGTTAAAGCCGGAAATAGAAGCATCTGCCTGGTAGGCTTTGAGGGCGAGATTTATGCAATTGCGGTTAACTGTCCGCATGCCGGGTTCGATTTAAGTCAGGGTTTGTGTGTTAAGGGAAAGATTGTATGCCCTTATCATCGTTATACATATAACCTAACCACAGGCAAGGGCGGGGAGGGGCAGAATGACTTTTTGGAAACCTATGCGGTAGAAATCAGGGGCGACGATATTTACGTTGGTATTAATTCTTTTTGGGATAAGTTGAAGCAGGCGTTTAAGTGACAGGTTGATTAAGTTGGATTGGGTTGAATGGGTTGGATTCAACAGTTTAATTAAGTGAGATATTATTACGGCTAACTTAACTAACCTACTCAACTCAATCAACTTACTTAACCCAATCAACCTAACTATACACTTCCTTATTGGCCGAAGCTAAAGTGTTCTTTAATAATCCAATAATGGTCATTAAGCCAACGCCACCTGGTACGGGAGTAATCCATGATGCTTTGGGCGCCACATTTTCAAAATCAACATCGCCATAAAGTTTAAAGCCCGATTTTGTAAGGGCCGATGTTTCGCGGTTCATGCCTACATCAATAACTACAACGCCGTCTTTGACCATATCGGCGGTTATGAAATTCTTTTTGCCAATGGCTACAATCAAAATATCGGCATCTAAAGTGAATTTCTTGATATCCGGCGTACGGCTATGGCAAATGGTTACGGTACAATTGCCCGGGGTAGTATTGCGTGCCATTAAAATGCTCATGGGCGAACCAACTATATTACTGCGGCCAACAACCACACAATGCTTACCGGCAGTTTCAATACCATATTCCTTCAACATTAGCGTGATACCGTAAGGAGTAGCCGGGATAAATGATGGCAGGTTGCGCTGCATCCGGCCAAGATTTACCGGGTGAAACCCATCCACATCTTTCCTATGATCAATGCGTTCTGTTACTTTTTCAGGATCAATATGTTTGGGCAATGGGAGCTGTACAATGATGCCGTCTATGTCGGCGTCGGCATTTAATTCTTCTACTTTTTTCAGCAACTCGTCTTCGGTAACGTTATCCTCAAAGCGCACCAGGGTCGATTTAAAACCCACCTTTTCGCAATTTTTGATCTTACTGGCAACATAAGTTTCGCTGCCACCATCATGGCCAACCAAAACTGCAACCAAATGTGGCTGCCTGCCTGTTTCGTCCAATATTTTAGCCGCTGCTTCGGCTATTTCAACCTTAAGTTTTTCTGATACGTATTTTCCGTCTAAAAGCTGCATATAAATTAGTTTATAAAACTCCAAGTAACCTTTTTTGGTTTGGGTTTTGAATCAAGATATTCAGGATCAAAAATAGATTCTTCCACCCAAAAGATCTTATTTTGCTTGAACACCTCATTGTAAAAATTGGTTTTCGGCTTCAAATAATGATCTTCAGGAGTTCCGATAGAGTTTTTTTCCGCCTTGAAAGTTTTAATCAAAGGAATAGCATTATCGTCAAGTGTACCGATAACCGGGTGGTAGACTGCATGTATATTGGTAATAGGGCCAATGTTTGCCTCATACTTTATTAGTTTTCCAGTAGGGAAGTTAGGATGAAAATAATAGACGGAAGCCGAAAATGTCTTTGGATAAATATATGTATTATAAAAAGGCTGTTTACATATTTTGTAAAAACCCTGGCGCAATGATTTTAATCCTTTATTTAAAAACTCGCTATAAGGGCCATCTTCATCAAAGCCGTAAAACCGTTTGAGCAAATCGATTTTATCAATTTCTTCTATAGATAAATGGTCATAAATATCTATATCAACAGCATTAGCATGCTCCTTTGGATCGCTAAAGTCTTTTATTAGTCTATTAAAATAACTTCTAATTTCTTCAGGGCTCACTGTACTATATATGTAAAGTTGATCTTAATCAAGTTTCAAAACCGCCATAAATGCCGATTGTGGTATCTCTACGTTACCTACCTGGCGCATGCGTTTTTTACCTTTTTTCTGTTTTTCCAATAGTTTACGTTTACGCGAGATATCGCCACCGTAACATTTGGCGGTAACGTCTTTACGTAAGGCTTTCACCGTTTCGCGGGCGATGATCTTGGCGCCTATTGAGGCCTGCACAATAATCTCAAACTGCTGGCGGGGAATAAGTTCTTTCAGTTTCTCGCAAATCTTTTTACCAAAGTCGTACGAGTTACCCCTGAATATCAATGACGATAAGGCATCAACAGGCTCGGCATTTAAACGGATATCCAAACGCACCAAATCAGACCGGCGGTAACCTATCTGGTGGTAGTCAAAAGAAGCATAGCCTTTTGATATGGTTTTCAGTTTATCGTAAAAGTCAAATACAATTTCGCCCATTGGCAGTTCAAATATCAGCTCCACACGGTCTGAAGTCAAATACGATTGGTTAACGATGGAACCACGTTTTTGGATACAAAGCGACATTACCGGCCCAACGTAGTCGGATTTGGTGATGATGGTAGCTTTAATGTATGGCTCTTCTACATAATCAATTCTGCTTGGATCAGGCAGGTCTGATGGATTGTTAACAACAATCGGATCTCCTTTGGTGGTATAAGCGATATAGGATACGTTAGGTACCGTTGTGATCACCGTCATATCAAACTCGCGCTCCAACCGCTCCTGGATAATCTCCATGTGTAGCATGCCAAGGAAACCGCAACGGAACCCGAAGCCCAAAGCCGCCGACGATTCCGGTTCAAAAACCAGGGATGCATCGTTTAACTGCAGTTTGGCCATTGATTCGCGCAACTCTTCGTATTCATCGGTATCAACGGGATAAATACCGGCAAACACCATTGGCTTTACTTCTTCAAAACCCTGGATGCCGCTTTCGCATGGGCGGTCAACGCGTGTAATGGTATCGCCAACTTTAACCTCGCGCGCTTCTTTAATACCGGATATAATATAACCTACGTCGCCAGTTTTGATTACATCGCGGGGCGATTGTTTCAGCTTTAAGGTACCAACCTCATCAGCGATATATTGCTTTTCGGTAGCAAAGAATTTTACTTTATCATTTTTACGGATCTCGCCATTTACTACTTTAAAGTAAGCAACAATGCCGCGGAAAGAGTTATAAACCGAATCGAAGATCAAAGCTTGTAAAGGAGCTTCCGGATCACCGACAGGAGCAGGAACACGCTCAACGATGGCACGTAAAATATCATGTACGCCCATACCGGTTTTACCCGATGCTGCCAGGATTTCTTCGCGTTTACAGCCAATTAACTCAACAATCTGGTCTTTAACCTCCTCGGGCATAGCACCTGGAAGATCCATTTTATTAAGCACCGGGATTATTTCCAGGTCGTTTTCTAAAGCCAGGTATAAGTTGGATATGGTTTGCGCCTGGATACCTTGTGCCGCATCAACAATAAGCAAAGCGCCTTCGCAGGCTGCTATCGACCGTGATACCTCGTATGAAAAATCTACGTGGCCGGGAGTATCTATCAGGTTAAGGATGTATTTCTGCCCGTTAAGCTCATAGTCCATTTGTATGGCGTGGCTTTTTATAGTAATACCCCGCTCGCGTTCCAAATCCATATCGTCAAGCAATTGTGCCTGCGATTCGCGTTGGGTTATAGTGTTAGTGTATTCTAATAACCTATCGGCAAGTGTGCTTTTGCCGTGGTCGATGTGCGCGATGATACAAAAATTACGAATATGCTCCATTGAACCGCAAAAATAGCTTTTTAGGATGATAAATTAGCAGGCTGTTTTTTATTTACAATTGTGTTATTGCCGTATATCTTAAATATACTGTGCAATGTGCTATAGCAATTCAAATAAACAAGCCGTTAAATTAAAGCAGAAATGAAAAAATATGCCATACCAGATGGTGTTTTCGCGTATACGCATACGCCCGATAAATAATGCGAAAGGAATAAGCCAAAAAAGCGAAACAAAGCTCAAGTGTATTATTGCAAACAAGAAAGATGAAACGTAAATAGCCTGCTCGTTGTCGGCAACTTTTAGTAAAACCTGTAACAAATATCCTCTGAAACCCAATTCTTCAAATAAAGCCGGTAATACAGCAGTAAAAAATATGACCAGGAAGATAGCACCGTAACTGCCGGCAAAAAATGAGTAGTAATTTTCTTCTTTAGAAAAAATGGTAATGTTTAACCATCCGACCGAATAATGTACCACGAATGAACCTAACATGGCTAAACCGCAATAGGCCGACAATTTTTGTAATGAAAAATTAGGCCATCGTAAAACCTGTTTGTTTTCGGCCCAATTGTAAGCAAAAAAAATAACTGCAGTACCTGCAATAATTACCTCAATAACCAGGCTCCATCCAAGAGATTGAAAAACATCAACAAAATTACCTAACGAACATACGATAATGTAGATGCCATAGAAAATAGCCGCTTGCTGAAGTAATTGCCATTTATTTGCCGACGTAGCAATTTGAGCGGCCTGGGCAGAGCCACAATTGTTACAAAATCTCGTTTGCCGCAAAATCAAAGCCCCGCACTTGATGCAGGGCTTTTTGTCAGGTAATTCTTCAGTGTCTAAAAACAAAGGATCAGGCTAAATGGTTGTCTTTTTTTATTTTTTCGATGTCAATGGCCGATTTGATTCCCTTTATTAGGTATCCGATAATGGCTATTTTAAAAATGATGCCTTTGGCAATATTTACCGGATCGTCAATAGCAGACAAAATCTGAACAATTATGTAAAGGCTTAAGCCCGAAATTAAACAGGCCAACGGCTTTTTTGCACTGTAAGCCCCTAATATTAAAAAAAGTACAGCTAAAATAAAAATTGGAATCACTATAGCAAGTACTTCGGGATTATCCTTGCTGAGGAAAAAGTTAACGAAACCGCTGATTACAAAAATACCCGCTAAGTAGTATAACGACATACCTGCATTTTTAAGCTTTTTATTAAGATCGGCCAGATCAATATCGTTGAAGCTACGTTGGGTTACAAAGTTGTTTTGCTCAAGTTCTGTGCCTTTTAAAGGATACCCGCAATTGGTACAAAAAACATCTTCGGTTTCGGTTTTTGAATTACAGTAAGTACAAAGTTCTGTTTGCAGTACCGGAGTAGAAATAGAATTTTCCATTTAATATATATTGTGATTAAGGATTTTCTAATATAATTATAGAAATCTAATTTCACAAGATTATTGTAAATAAGCACACAAGATGCCTGACTTCAAAAATGTTATTCAAGTAATTGAAATTAAGCTGGGCAAATCCATTATCAATGTTACTCCCTTAAGCGGTGGAAGCATTAACCAGGTTTATCGCCTGCAAACTGCTCATGAAAGCTTCGTTCTTAAGGTTAATAACCGTTTTGATTTCCCCGGTATGTTCAAGCTGGAAGCAGATGGCCTGGAAACTATCCGGGATACCCAAACCATCGGCGTTCCGGTTATATTGTTACAGGGCGAAACAGATGAGGATAGTTATTTAGTACTGCAATGGGTAGACACCGGAGACCGCACCACAAAATCGTCGCAAACACTGGGCGAGCAGCTTGCCCAAATGCATATGCATACAGCCATTAACTTTGGTTTTAAAACGGATAACTACATGGGCTCGCTTACCCAAAGCAATAGGCAACATGACAGCTGGAGCAGCTTTTTTATTGAGGAGCGGCTAAAACCTATGGTGCAAATCGCTTTAAAAAAAGGCGGGTTAGCTAACCAGGACGCATTGTTATTTGAAAAGCTATATCAAATTATCCCCGGTACTTTTACCGAAGAGCCGCCTGCATTGGTACATGGCGACCTGTGGAATGGTAATTATTTAATCGGCGCAGGGGGAAAACCATACCTGATAGATCCGGCGGTTAGTTATAGCAACAGGGAGTTTGATATCGCCATGACCACCTTGTTTGGCGGTTTCAACAAAACTTTTTATGACGCTTATCAAGTAAACTATCCATTGCAAGCCGATTGGCAACGGCGGCTTAAACTATGGAACCTTTACCCTTTGCTGGTTCATGTTAACCTTTTTGGAGGTGGTTATACCCACCAGGTCCGCCAGTGCTTAACCTACTTTGTTTAATTTATTGGTTAACACCCTCAACAAATACAGGCGTTTCCGTCACGTTCACGGTTACTTTACCGGCCACAGTTGCAACCTGGGTTTTTACTGCTATAGATAGGCCTGTTTTTAAATTGTAAATATTTGCTTTTGAGGTTCCCAAATTAAGGATGTAAGTGCCTGTGCGCCCTTTCGAGTCGGGAATCGTCAATACGTACATTGCTTTTTTACCGTTTACATATTTGTCAACCAACGGGTCGCCATTAATCGTGGATTTATAGGTGTAGTTACCCATTAATGTATTGGTTTGCAATATAAAATCGGCGGCGGGCCTGCGTTTGCCGTTTTCTGACAGGCCGGCAGTAGCATATTGAACACTGCTATAGGGTTTATCATCCTGCAGTTGGTAATAAAACACCCTTTTGATACCGTGCCTCATGTACAATAATGATGTTCTCAGTATCCAATCGCCTTGCGTATCCAGGGCCGATTTATTGCCGATGTAAATAGCTTTCTGGTAACTGTATGGGTTTATATCATACCCCGACTCGGTAACCCAAACTTCCGGTGGTTTGCTTAACGAATTGGATAGTTTTACAAACGAATCCGCAATCTGCCCGGCCATTGAAAGCTCGGGTGCAACGCCTGTTGTAGCGCGTTCACGCTTAAGAATATTGCCATTATTGTTATAAAGGTGGTAATTGATCACATCAAAACATAAATTGACGCTGCCATCGGCACGGTAGCCGCGGTTTGTTTTGCACCAGTTTATCATTCGTTGTACAAAGTTAACATCACAGCTTGCAAGGCCGCCCATTACCACCTGCATTGCAGGATCGGCTGTTTTTACACCTGCATTGGGGCCGAGTTTTCCCTTATTACCATCATAAAAGGCCGACATGTTGGCTGCGTACTCTTCCGGGCTTTGCTGCGTGGCAGGGCCTTTCCACCATTTATCGCGTTCGTTATCACATTCAATATATTTGATAAGGCCCATCCCAATTTTAACAACATTCACTTCGTCATTATTCCAGCGTGGGCGGCTATCAACTTTTACCAAAGCTTTATCTATAGCAGTGTTATATCCATATCTTGCTGCAAACTGGAATGCGGTCCGTGCCTGGTCGGCGTATGATGCCGGATCGCTTTTGTCTAAACCGTATGGCGCGGGTACGTTTTCATTGCCGCGCATTCCGGTTGGGTAGGTGGCTTCCATCCAGTTGGGACAGTTTTTAAGATCGGCAAGCACCAAAATACCCTCTTGTTTACAACGCGTGTATATTAAGTCATAGTCCCAGCTACCGTTGTTTGTGGGATTATAGGTATAATTTCCTTTGGTGTTTTCCAGCTTATTCCAGTTCATATAATGCCGTACCGAACTGAACGATTTAATGACAGCCATGTTGGCTTCGTAAATAGTATGGCGCAGGTTAATGTTTGCCGGGTCCTGTAAAAAATTCCATTCGTAGGCATTAATGCCAAACATGTTTTTTAAGGTTACAGCATTAGGGCTTGAAGAGTTATCGCTAAGGGTAAGTTTACTTATTTTCACGCTGTCCCTTATAGCTAAAGACGGACCCCCTTTTTTATTTTTTTCGGCATGGCAGTTGCCAAAAAATGAAGTAATACCAACAAGGAGCATCAGATATTTGAAATGAAATAATATGTTCATCCTTTTTGTCGATTTATCGCCAATAAGCTACGCATTTAAGTTTAAATTAATCAAGGGATAGGGGATTGCAGTGTTTACGACTGATGTATCTTCAAAGTTGCATAGTTCAACATCGTGCCGGTTTTAAAAACACAAAGTATTAGCTACCAGTATCGAAATAAATAAGGCCGAAATATCTTCCAGCCTCATATTTCAATAATTAAAGTTAAGGGTTATTTAACCTTAACATAAGTTTCAATAATAATATGGTCTATTTTCAGGCTATCTATTTTTTCGATGCCGCTTTGTACAAGCGTATCGCCCTTAAATTGCACGGTAAATTTAAAATCCCCGTTTTCCCACTCACGGGCATCGCAATACGCCAGGTGTTCAGCGTAATCGCTCCCGGCAAGGGTATAAGTACCGCTACCCGAACTATAAACCGGTTTGGCTGTTTTGCCATGCATCAGATCATGAGTAAAGAAGGCGAAATTAGTTGCGTTAAAAATTTTAACCATTTCTTCGTCTTTTGATGGGGTAGTCGTAACAGTATCACCTTTGGTTATGCTTTTACTGTTGATCAAATGCCAGGTGCCGATAAGTGGCTGATCAGGTATGGGCTCAGATTTGTTTTCTTTTTGATTGCAGGATGATAAAATAGCTGCGCAAATGAATGCAAGGCAATAAAGCTTCATAATGGTAGTTGGTTTGCACAATATTACCATTTTGTGGCGAACAAAACCAATAAGTATCTAATCTGCTGAAATATTGGCGTAAACACATGTTTCTACGGAGATTAGTTAGCAGAACACAAGAACTATTAATTCCACAACTTAAATTTGTAAATTTGGATTTACATCGATTTAAATTAGACAAAGTTTATGCATACTGGTCTTTTAAAATATATCAATGAACATACATCTTCGGTACTTTCAAGCGAAGAGGTCATTTTGATTGAGTCTGTATTTAAACCAAAAAAAATTAAAAAAAACAATATTTTCTACAAAAAGGAGATGTATGCAAATATTATGCATTTATTGTTAAAGGGGCAATGCGACAATTCAGCGTTGATGATAAAGACACAGAGCATATCATACATTTGAGTGTTGAGAATTGGTGGGTCGGCGATCGTGAAAGTTATACGATGCTTGTGCCGTCTGTTTATAATATAGAGGCATGGGAGGAAACCGATCTGCTTACAATTACAAAAGACGACTTTTATTTTATTATTGAAAAAATACCTGCAATAGCATTGATGATTCGAATGATGGATCAAAGAAATTTTATCGCAAATCAAAGAAGATTAAATTCCAGCATCAGCGACACAGCTGATAAACGCTATGAAGAATTTGAAAGGTGCCATCCTGAATTTGTGAGGCGTTTTCCACAACACCTGATCGCGTCATTTTTAGGTATTACCAAAAGTAGCCTAAGTCGTATCCGCAGACTTTCTTTAAAAAAAACTGCTTAGTAGCAATACTGCGTCCAGCGCATAGTATCTCACCAAAATAGCGCTTTTAAAACCGCTTCCTTAATATACGGTTGTGTATTTATGAAGATGTTGTCATTTGACAACATCTTTTTTTGCCATTTGATATCGTTTGAAAGGTTATTCTACTTGCAATTTTGATTCATTAAATAACTTTAAAAATTTATAGAAATGGCAAAAAATGCAAAAGTAGGACTGGAAGCTTTACTTCGTCCTGAAGACAGTATCGTGGTGTTAATTGATCACCAGCCTTACCAGTTTACCAATTTAAACAGCCACGAGCCTACAATGATTATCAACAACGTTGTTGGCCTGGCAAAAGCGGCTAAAGTATTTAACGTTCCGACTATTCTTACAACGGTAGTGGAAGAACGTGGCGGTTTCATTATTAAAGGGCTTCAGGATGTATTTCCTGAGCAAAAACCGATTAACCGCACTACGCTTAATACCTGGGAAGATCCCAGAGTAACGGATCTTGTTAAAGCTAGCGGCCGTAAGCAGCTTATTATAGCCGGGCTTTTTACAGAAATCTGTGTAGCGTTTCCAACAATCCAGGCCTTGGGCGAAGGCTATGATGTATTTGTTGTTGCAGATGCGTGTGGCGCAGTATCGCTGGAAGCGCACGAACTGGCCATGCAGCGTATGATACAGGCAGGTGCGGTGCCAATTAATTGGTTTGCTGTACTGGCCGAATGGCAGCGTGATTGGGCCAGAGAAGAAACAGTTATGGGTATAGGTGAAGTTATTCTGGAACACGGTGGTGCCAGTGGTGTTGCCTTAGCTTGGGAATTACAACTCCTATCTACGCCTCCGCCAGTAAAATAAAACTCCATTTTGAATAGAGCACGTAATATCGTAAAACGGAAATGATGTGCTCTATTCAATTTCACAAAGGAAGTCTTAGATAAG
This sequence comes from Mucilaginibacter sp. P2_A5, assembly GCF_056404995.1. Lineage (NCBI taxonomy): Bacteria > Pseudomonadati > Bacteroidota > Sphingobacteriia > Sphingobacteriales > Sphingobacteriaceae > Mucilaginibacter > Mucilaginibacter sp. P2_A5. Next base: position 45,378 of record NZ_JBFUCY010000016.1, on the reverse strand, counting down.
CAGCGAATTCAATAATAAAATGATGCTAAAAAGAAAATTAATAAATAGCTATATACCTCAAAAGGAACAGGGTTTCTTAGGGCCTGGGCATATTGCCCGCCCCTTAGTAAGAGGTGATTTTAAGCACTCCGATCCATTCATTTTTTTGATGGATGACAATATCGATAAAACAGATCACAGCCCAGTTGGTGGTCCCCATCCACATGCTGGTTTTGAAACAGTATCACTGCTTGTAGATGGAAAAATAGTGGAACAGACAGAATCTATGGAAAAGGGCGATTTCCAGATTATGACCGCAGGAAGTGGTATCGTTCATACAGAAATTACAGATAAGCCTACCAAAGGAAGATTGTTCCAATTATGGTTAACATTGCCTAAAGAGAACCGCTGGACTACACCAAGATTACAGATTTTAAACGCTGGTCGGGTACCCATATCCGAAAAAGACGGAGTGGGCATCAGATTGTACAGCGGTTCCATGGCCGGCATTAGTTCCCCTGTTCTAAATTATGTTCCCTTGATCGTAGCGGAAATCATTCTTGCGTCGGGCAAATCAACTATGCTCGATCTATCGGCAAATCTCAACGCTTTTATAGTTGTTATAAGTGGAATTGTCGAAGTTGGCGAAGAAAAGGAACCGTTAATTGCCGAACAGGTAGGCTGGCTAGATTACGTTGATGAAGAGTTGCAAAGTGAATTGCACCTTAAAGCAGGTGTAGAAGATGTCCGCTTGATTTTGTACGCAGGAAAACCCCAGGGTGACCCTATTGTTTCACAAGGTCCCTTTATAGCTGACCACGCTGAAGAAATTCAGAGACTTTACCAGGATTTTAGGTCTGGGAAAATGAATCATATCGCAACGGCTCCCCAACAACAAATAATAACTTATTAACAAACTGAAGAAAAATAATAGAAATGAAAAAAGAGAAAATTATATACTGGTCAACAACAGGAATTATCACAGCAATGATGCTATTTAGTGCTTATGGATATTTTACAAACCAAGAAATGAAAGGTGCATTTGTACACTTAGGTTTTCCAGGCTATTTCAGAATTGAGCTAGGAGTGATGAAAATTTTGGGTGCACTGGCACTGATACTTCCTCTGAGTTACTTACCAAAGCAAAAAGCCCCATATCATCAGATACAGGGCTTTACATTATATATTTTTAGGTTAATAGCTATCAATTACTTTGCTATAGCCTACTAAAAAAGCGCCACTTATTTCTATTCGCCTCGTTTTAAGCCAAACTTTTCAATCTTACTATACAAATGACTGCGCTGAATATCGATATCATCGGCAGTTTTTGATACATTCCAATTGTTTTTTTCCAGCTTGAATTTGATGTATTCCCGCTCGGCAAAGTCTTTATACTCCTGGAAGTTACTAAACTGATCGAAATCGGTTTGTGGTGCAGCATGGTTATCTGCCACGGCTGCAGCAGGCGCCGTTGGGTTGGCAAATGCCCGTACATCGTTATCGGTAATAGTTTTATCGCTTAAAATGATTAAACGTTCAACCATATTTCTTAACTCCCGTATATTACCTGTCCACGGTAATGCTTTAAGCGCATCAATTGCAGCCTCAGAGATCTTTTTAACCGGCATGCCGTACTCGTTACAAATCTCGTCAAGGAAACTTTGGGTAAGCAACCCAATATCATCCTTCCGGTCAACCAAGGGCGGTACATGGATCAATATAACACTCAAACGGTGGTAAAGGTCCATCCGGAAATTGCCGGCTTCAATTTCTTTCAATAAATCTTTGTTGGTAGCTGCTACAACGCGCACATCAACGTCAATTTCTTTTTCGCCGCCTACACGCGTAATCTTGCTTTCCTGTAAGGCGCGCAATACTTTGGCCTGGGCCGATTGGCTCATATCGCCTATTTCATCAAGAAACAAAGTACCACCGTTTGCCGATTCAAATTTACCAATACGCTGTTTTATAGCCGATGTAAATGAGCCTTTCTCGTGCCCAAACAATTCGCTCTCAATTAATTCAGATGGGATTGCCGCGCAGTTAACTTCAATAATGGGGGCATTTGAGCGGTGCGATTTTTCATGCAACCAGCGGGCAACCAACTCCTTGCCACTGCCATTTGCGCCTGTAACCAATACGCGGGCATCTGTTGGCGCAACACGGTCAATAGTTTCTTTTATTTTAAGGATAGCCTGAGAGTTACCTAATATAGGGCGTACCTTGGATACTTTACGTTTTAAAACTTTGGCCTCAACAACCAAACTTCCACGATCGAGCGCGTTACGTACAGTAATAAGCAGGCGGTTTAAATCAGGTGGTTTTGATATAAAATCAAAGGCGCCTTTTTTACTGGCTTCAACGGCTGTTTCAACGGTACCGTGACCGCTTATCATGATGAAAGGCAAATCGGGTTTCAGCGCCAAACCTTCGGTAAGCACTTCCATGCCGTCCATCCGGTTCATTTTTATATCGCACAGTACCAGGTCAAAATCTTTCTTTTCAATCAGTTGCAGGCCGTCAACGCCGTTATCTACATCCTCAACCTCATAGTCTTCATACTCCAAAATTTCGCGTAAAGTGCTGCGTATCGCCCGTTCATCATCAATAATTAAAATTTTTGCCATGTTTTATATCTGTAATAGGTAGTAATTGTTCAATCGCTAATATATACTTTTGTATAGAAAAACAAACACTTTTGCTTCTAAACAAAAATAACCCCTTCCTGTTTGCAGGAAAGGGCTATATAATTCAGCAGCAAATCTGTAAGCCGGGTTCTGTATTGCCCCTAAAGGCAACTTCTATCATTAATCTGGCCCTGCCATTGCTGACAGGTTTAAACAACCTACCCATCTTAACGTCGCCAACAAGTTGGCGAGCGGGAGCGAGCAGCCCCACTTTCAAGACCTATTTGGTTTTTCAACTCCTGAGGTTTACCGTCATCTCCGGTCGCCCGGAAAAGCCGTGAGCTCTTACCTCACGTTTTCACCCTTACCCCGGTTTGCACCGTGGCGGTATTTTCTCTGTGGCACTTTGCTGTCGCCGGCTGCCGGCGCCTTCCCGTTAGGAAGCAGGATGCTCTGTGTTGCCCGGACTTTCCTCCGCTAAACAAGTTAGCAGCGATAGAACGTTTTGCAGGTGTAAAGGTAGGGAATTTTATCGTCATGGTTGTAAGTTTGGTTCGGGGTTCGGGGATTGAGGTTCGGGTATCTTTCTGAGTAGTAGAATCCGCGAAATTTTGAAGGGGAAATGACATGCAAAAATAAAAGACTGTCATCTTGAGTGATAAAATTTCGCGAAATTCTGAAGGGGGAATGACATCGGTTAATCCCCAATGTCATACTGAACTTGTTTCAGCACCCCACATGCTAAGTGTACTTCATGCGGGTCACCTCTCCTGTGGGATCCTGATCCGTTAGCTAACGGACAGGATGAATTCCGTTTTTCAACTTTTTCCGGGAAAAAGTGGGTATCGATTAATTATCCCACCTAAAACCCGACCCTGGCAACCGGAACCACGAACCTCATTAACGGCATTTTGTAAGATCGGCCTGTACCTGCTGCAAATTAATGGTACCCAATTTATTGCCAAAGGAGTTGGTAACATAGGTAAGCACTTTGGCAATTTCGATTGGAGCAAGGCTGTCGGCCGGCATTTCGCCTTCAAAAGTCTTGTTATGTACGCTTATTTTACCCTTAAGCCCGTTTTTCAGGAAACAGGCCAATGAGTTTTTGTTGTTTTTGAGGTATGCTGAGTCTGTAAGTGGCGGTATCAGTTCCTGCAGGCCTTCGCCTTTGGCACCGTGGCAGTTTTGGCAATGGGCCTGGTAAATAGCACTGCCACCGGAGTAGTAGCGATAAAATTCAATTTGCCCATCGTTTTGACAGGAAACAATCAGCACCGTCAATAAAAATAAGATACCGCTTATCAGCTTTAGTTTCATTTAGCGAGGGCTTGCTCTGGTTCGGCCTTTAATATTTTTATATCGGCAATTAGTTTATCTACTTCCTTAGGGTCGGTGCCCTCATAGGTGCCGCGGATGCGTTTTTGTTTGTCTATCAGGATAAAAAACCCATCATGTATATACTGCCCGGCCGGATTTTTTTCCTGTACCGTTTGCAGGTAGCTTTTGGCAATAGCGTAAGTACTGCCTTTATCGCCATGCAAAAGCCACCAGCTATTACCGCTTAATCCCATTTTATCGGCATACCGCTTAAGTACCTTAACGGTATCATATTTAGGGTCGATAGTATGGGATATAATCCGGAAATTATCGTCGGTCTTAAACTCCTTATACACATTGAGCATGTTCCGGTGCATTACCGGGCAAATAGACGGGCAGGTAGTAAAAAAGAAATCGGCCACGTATATTTTACCGTCAAGGTTTTTTTGTGTGATGGTGTCGCCATACTGGTTCACAAATTTAAAATCGGGAATAGTGGCGTAGGCTGTATCCACCACTGTTTTGCCATCCACCGTTTTGGTAACAGGTTGGCGGTTACCTAAAACAGGAAGCTTTTGTTGTTTATTGTTACAGGCATTTAAAACCGATAATACGATAATGCCCAAAATTAACTTGCGCATTATTTTTTATTTTGATTAAGATATTTTTCTGATTCGTTTATGGCCTTACTAATCTGAACATCTATAGCCGAAATCTTCTTTTTTTGATCGTTTAAGTAATCAATAATTTCCTGGTGCGATTTACCCCTGTTTTCTACATCAAATTTATGCATCCAATCGCTCATGGCGTTATCGGCATCATCAACCAATTTAAGGTACACTTTTGCCGAATCTTTGGCTGGCACATTTTTAATTATACTATCCAGCAGCATCTTGTTTTTCATTAGGTGTTCGTCGTTGGTCATAACCTTGTCGTGCACCGCAATAACGCTATCTAAAAGCAATTTTTCCTGCTTTTTATTATCGGCACATCCCAGTAAAATGGCAAGGCTTAATGCAATCCCGATATATTTTTTCATGTTGTGTTTTTGTATTGTTAATACAAAGGCAAATATTGTAAATAAACCTATGAATCTTTACTATTTAATAGCCTTAAATAATAAACATAGTCGGTAATGGGTAATGTTTCTGTGCCGGAAAGTTTCAATTGCTGGCCAGCCTGCGCCCGGGTATGTGTGCCATGATTTATTACATGCGTAAGAATGTCGCTTACAGAGGTTTGATTATTACCCAGTGCGTTTTGGTAAGTGATAACTTTATTCAAATCTTCTTCGGTAACTCGTTCCAAGAAGCCAAGCCACTCTTCGTGATATTCATTAATCAGGCGGGCACAATGTTCAATGGAGTAATCTTTTGGCCACAATTCGGCATTGGGATAAGGTTCCACATCATTTACCCTGTCCAGCCAACGGCGTTCGGCTGCAAGTAAATGCGATATTAATTTTATAGGTCCCCTGGGATTGCCGGCCTCGGTAATGGCCTTTAATAAAGCGCAGTTAGCGAAGTGGCCATAATTGAACATTTTAATAAAATAGTTTTTCATAAACACTAATTTCACTAATTGAATCGAATTCCACGAATTGAATGAACACGAATTATAAATTATAAAAGCATGATATTACCTCTGCGCTAACAGCCTTGATTAGTGAAATTCGATTCAATTCGTGAAATTAGTGTTTAACAATTTGATAATACAGCTGTTACAATTATATTATATCCTCATGGTACCTTTAGATAATTAAATAACAAGGCTATGAAATTTATCAATGTGTTTTCAAGGCTCATTAATGGTATAAGGGAATGGATGATGTTAAAAAGCATGAAATCATCGTTCATTCATTAATATTAAAACTTTATACCCCGGTTTCGTAAATATTATTGCAATTTTGGACCCTCGTAGTCCATTTAATGAAATTCACTCCACAGCATACAGCTCTGAACAGAGACCTTTTTGGCGCCGATTTTAATTGGGGCGTATCTACCGCTGCTTTTCAGATTGAAGGCGCCCATGATGCCGATGGCAAGGGCGAATCTGTTTGGGATAACTTTACTACAAAAAAAGGTAAGATATTAAATGGCGATCATGCCCGCACTGCCTGCGATTTTTACAACAGGTACCAGGAGGATATCGATCTCATTAAGAAATTAAATATTCCTAATTTCCGGTTTTCTATTTCATGGACACGTTTATTGCCCGATGGCACCGGTAAAGTAAACCAGGCAGGTATTGATTATTATAACCGGGTTATTGATTACTGCCATGAGCAGGGAATTGAGCCATGGGTAACTATTTACCACTGGGATTTACCCCTAATACTTGAGCAGAAAGGGGGATGGGCCAATCGGGATGCCGTTACCTGGTTTAGTGAATTTGCCACCTTATGTGCGCAAAGTTTTGGCGATAGGGTAAAACATTGGATGGTAATGAACGAGCCCGTGGTTTTTACAGGGGCCGGCTACTTTTTTGGCATTCATGCTCCCGGTCGTAGTGGTATCAGGAACTTTACATCGGTAATACATCATGTTGTTTTAAGTATTGTTGCCGGGGCAAGAATATTGCGCAAACTGGTACCAAATGCACAAATTGGCAACACGTTTTCTTGTTCGCAGGTTGAGCCTTTAACTAATAAACCGCGCGATGTGGAAGCCGCGGTTAGGGTTGATGCACTGATAAACCGTCTTTTTATCGAACCGCTTTTAGGAATGGGTTACCCGATTAAGGATTTACCTGCTTTAAAAGGGATACAAAAATATATTTTACCGGGCGATGAGAACAACATGAAATTTGATTTCGATTTTATCGGGGTTCAAAATTATACCCGCGAGATTGTTCAATATTCCTTTTTTACGCCCTATGTAAACGCACGCATTGTTAAAGCCGAAAACCGCAAGGTTGAATTAACGGCGATGCGCTGGGAAATCCATCCGCCGGCTATTTATCATATGATAAAAAAGTTTGCGGCTTATCCACAAATAAAAAACATCATTATTACCGAAAATGGTTCGGCTTTCCCGGATGAGGTTACAGACGGCGAAGTTAACGACCCTAAGCGCCTGCAATACTTACAGGATTATTTAGGCCAGGTTTTAAAAGCAAAAAATGAAGGCTGTAGTGTTAACGGCTATTTTGTTTGGACACTTACCGATAATTTTGAATGGGCCGAAGGATATCACCCGCGCTTTGGTTTAGTCCATGTAGACCATACTACGCAAAAACGGATTATAAAGACATCGGGCAAATGGTTTGCCGGTTTTTTGAAAAAGCCCGTCAAACAGGAAGAGCTTACTTTGGAAGCGAGAAGTAGAATGTAGTGCCGTGTTCGGTATCGCTTTGAAACCAAATACGCCCATTATGCTTTTCGATGATTTGTCTGCATATTGAAAGCCCCAGTCCAAATGATTTTTCACCATCGGTACCGGGACGCTTAGCATCTGTAAACATATTAAAAACCTGGTTTTTTAGTTTGTCGGGGATACCAATACCATTATCTTTTACCGAAATATGCACTTCGCGCTCAAATTCTTCGGCCTTAACCAATATCGGCGCGCCGGCCGGGCTGAATTTTATCGCATTACTAATCAAATTACTTACTACCCGCCATATCTTTTCGCGGCTTATCATGAGTTCAAGAGGGGTGGGCAATAAATCAAGGTTGATCACCTGGTTTTTCTCTGCAGCTTTAAAGCGTAGCAGCTCTATACTGTTGGTAAGCAAACCGTTAATTTCAACATGCTCAAGATTTAATCCGGTATTGGCCGAATTTGTAGCTTCCAATATCTCGTTTATCAGCTCTAATGAGTTAAAGGAAGTTTCTTTGATTAGGTTAAGCATTTCCTTTTGCTCATCAGTATAATCATCTTCGCCCATTACCGAAGTTAACGATGCTATACCACCAATAGGATTACGCAAATCGTGGGCTACAGTACGTAAAATTCTATCCTTTTCCTGGCTGTTTAATTTAAGTTCGTTCAAAGCATGTTCAAGGTGGGTATTTTGCTCGTTTATCTGTTGGTTTAGCTGCCCGAGCGTTCGAATATTCTTTTTTGATTTCTGCCAATTCAGGAACACCAGCGAAATGATCATAATCGACATCACCACAAAAACTATAGTTACATTAAGGTAAATATTTTGCTGCTGATTATTTTTTTTAAGCTTGTCAAACTCATTATCCTTTTCAAGCCGCTTTATTTGTTCGGCTATGTCCGCTTCCTTAAGTGCCTTATTTTTTTGATTGATGGAGTCTTTTAAGGCATCATACTGTATAAAATATTTAATCGCCTCGTCTGGTTTATTTTTTTTGGTCAAATACTCCGACATTAAATAATTCCAATCTGCCTTGGCATCCTGCCGGTTTAAATATTCAAACTGTTTTTTTATTACATTTAATATATCTATAAGTGAATCTGCCTGGTTCTGATTGTTGTAAACGGCCGCCAGTTTTAATTCTGCATATTGCGCATCCTGGTTATCATTGCCTTCCCTCAAATTAATGCGGATACTTTTTTTCAGTAAGGTTTTAGCCAGGCTATACTTTTTAAGGCCAATATAAACATTGGCAATGTTGCCGTAAATAACGCCGCGGGCTACGTCAAGCATTTCTTTCCTGTCGCGGTATTGTATTTGGTGTTGGTCAATATAGTTAAGTGCTTTATTATAAAAAAAAAGCGCGCTGTCGGTTAAGTTTATTGCACTATAACTTAAGCCTACGTTATCCGTTAATTCCTGCGTGCGATAAAAAGCGCCGAAATTAGCTGTACACGCGGTGCTTTCTTTTGCGCTGTTTTTAAAATATGCCGCGGCCTGCCGGTAGTGCTCCTGCTTATACATGATCATGCCCATGCGGTAGCTGTAGTCGCTCAAAACGCATTCATCTAAACCATTACTGCCAACTATTTTGCCGCGATAAAAATTTTCATAAGCCTCGTTATACCTGTTTTGATCAAATAAAACATCGCCTTTATAAAAAAAAACCTGCCCATATTCTGTTGTATATTTTAACCTTTTATCAGGCGTGTTAAACAGGTTAAGCATACTATCTGCATATAACAGGGCGGTGTTTTTATCTCCCTTGGCAGAATAAAAGTAGTTGTAATTAAACCGGTAATAGCTATAAGTTTGAAGCAGGCTAAGATTTCTTGAATGGCGATAAGCCGAATCAAGGTAATGTAATGCCTGTTCCTTTTTGCCACCGTCGTTCATATTATTCACTGTATCAAGCACCTTATTGAATGCTGACGATGATAAAAATGAATTTGCAGGCCGGTTGCAGGAACAAATAAAAATAACGAAACAAAACAAAAACAGCTTCATCATAATAGCGATGTGAAGTCCGTTTTGGAGTATGTTTTTATATTTTAACATTAATTTTGATAACCAGGGAATTGGGTAAGGCGCTTTAAAAACTCCTTAAACTTAAATAAAATATTTCGGCAGCAAATTTTTAACAATAATTTTATCATCGCTAAGGCTGATGCCCCCACATTGCATTATAAAACTAAGCCGCCTGTGCCTCAAAAGGCAGAAAAACGTAAAAAGTTGTACCATCGGTTGGACTACTTTGCAACCAAATTTTTCCATTATGTTTTTCGATAATTTGCTGGCATATGGAAAGGCCCAGGCCAAATGATTTCTCGCCGGCTGTGCCAACCCGTTTGGCGTCGGTAAACATATTGAAAACCTGTTGTTTTAGTTTGTCGGGGATGCCTATTCCATTGTCTTTTACTGTTATTTCGACACCGTTTGGTTGATTTTTTACGCCCACAGTAATACTGCCGCCATCGTAGCTAAATTTTATGGCATTGGTGACGAGATTGCTGATAACGCGCCATATTTTTTCGCGGCTTATAAATACCTGCGCCGGGTTTTCGGGCAGGTGGAGTTTTATAGATTGGTGTTTATCGGCAGCTTTAAAACGCAATAATTCTACACTACTGGTCGTTAGCGCGTTAATATCAACCCATTCTTTCTTAATAGGCATGGTAGCCGAATTGGCCGCTTCCAATATTTCATTAATAAGTTCAAGCGAATTGTATGAGGTGTCTTTTATCAGACTAAGCATTTCCAGCTGATCCGGCGTATAATCTTCGGTTATCATGACGGCCGAAAGTGACGCAATTCCACCAAGCGGGTTCCTGAGGTCATGTGCCACGGTTCTTAGTATGCGGTCTTTTTCCCGGCTTCCGCGGTGCAGCTCATTAAGGGTATGCACCAGGTTTTCCTTTTGAAAGTTTATCTGATCATTTAACGCCTTTATAGCCTGTACATCTCTTTTTGATCGTTTTAAATTTCTAAAAATAAGGAAGATAATTATCACCGCCATTACAGATAACAATACGGCAAAATAGATGAATATCAGCTGTCGTTTATTGTTATCCTTCAAATTATCTATTTCACTTTGTTTGTCGTAATTAGCCTGTTGCATTGTTACATCCGTACGCTTAAGCGAATTGGCCAGCTTTACTAAGGAATCTTTTTTTGCCGAATACTTTTTTAAATGCATTAGCGCCAGTCTGTTATCATTCTTTTGCTGGTAGTATTTACTCATTAAATAATTCCAACCGGCTTCGGCATCGCTATTAGGGATGCTATCTAACTGGTTGCGTAGGTTTTTAAGTAGCAGGTAAAGGTCCTTTTGCCGGTTTAGCTTAAGATACAGGCGGGCAAGCTTTATTTCGGTTAATTGCGCGTCTTTATTATCGTTCCCTTTTTTAAAGTTGATAGCAATGCTGCTTTTGAGCAATTGCTCGGCCAGCTGATTGTCGCCGGTTAGCAAAGCCATATCGCCCTGGTTGCCATAAACCACGCCGCGGGCAGTCTCCAGCATGCCGGCCATGTTACTAAACCGGGCATCGTTGGCATTTATATATTTTAACGTTTTGCTGAAGTAGGCCGATGCGCTATCGGTTTTGCCAGCATTTTTATAACTTTCGCCTATATTATCCAATACCTCCTGCCGCTGATAAAATGTCCTGAAATCATCTTTATAACCCTGGCTTTGGTTATAACTAAGCTTAAAATAATCGGCGGCTTCCAGGTAGTGAGCTTGCCTAAACATCACCATACCCATCCGGTAAGTATATTCGGACAGAATATGGTTATTAACCAGCCGTTTGCCCATATAATGGCCCTGGTAATAACACTTGTAAGCATTACTAAACTGTGAAAGGTCAAAATAGGCATCGCCAAGGGCAAAGTTAGCCTCGGCATAATTAAGCTGGAATTGATGGCGGGTAACACTTTGTTTGGCCATGGCCAGCATGCTATCCGCATAGGCAAGGGCTTTCTTTGAGTTATGGGCAGCTTTTCTTTCATAAACAAAATGGAAGCTGTAAAAGCGGAACCTATCATTTACAAATGGCTTTTTAAGCCGTTTAAAAGAAGAATCAAGATATTGTGTGCCTACAAGTTGACGTTTCTTTAGCTGATGGTAGTTGCTAATAGTGTCGAAAATAGCCTTAAACTCCTTTGAATAATTGCCATCATCTTTCTTATTATAGTTACAAGCCGACAAAATAAGGGCGCAAAAACACGTTATGCATAACATTCCCATGTTACGCGAATAACTTTTGCCGTAGAAAACAATAGGTTTAATCGAAGACATTAACTGTATAGCAGTAACAAATATAGCATTTGGAAACACCAATACTATATTTTGGCTGTTAATAATTGCTGCCTACGCTATTTAAAGGCATCGTGGCCAGTAATATCCATTCCTGTTATCAACAAATGAATGTCATGTGTTCCCTCATAAGTAATTACCGATTCAAGGTTCATCATATGCCTCATAATAGGGTACTCGCCGGTAATGCCCATACCGCCCAGTATTTGCCTCGCTTCGCGGGCTATATTAATGGCGGTTTCTACACTATTTCGTTTGGCCATCGAAATTTGTGCGGCGGTAGCCCTGTTTTCGTTTTTAAGTACGCCTAACCGCCAAACCAACAACTGGGCTTTGGTTATTTCGGTTATCATTTCGGCCAGTTTTTTTTGCTGCAGCTGAAATGCCGCTATTGGCTTGCCAAACTGAACACGCTCTTTAGCGTATCTAAGGGCTGTATCATAGCAGTCCATTGCGGCACCCAATGCACCCCATGCAATGCCATAGCGTGCCTGGCTAAGGCAGCCAAGCGGACCTTTTAAGCCTACAACATTGGGCAGTAGGTTTTCTTTGGGTACTTTAACGTTATCAAAAACCAATTCGCCGGTGGCCGATGCCCTTAACGACCATTTGTTGTGCGTAGTAGGGGTGCTGAATCCTTCCATGCCGCGCTCAACTATCAGCCCGCGCACCTTCTTTTCTTCGTCACGGGCCCAAACAACGGCTATATCTGCAAACGGGGCATTGGAGATCCACATTTTGGCGCCGTTGAGGATGTAGTGATCGCCGGCATCTTTAATATTGGTGGTCATCCCGCCAGGGTTCGAGCCATGATCCGGCTCGGTAAGGCCAAAACAGCCCATAATCTCGCCGGATGCCAGGCGCGGCAGGTATTTTTTGCGTTGTTCTTCAGATCCGTAAGCATAAATAGGGTACATTACCAATGAGCCCTGTACAGACGATGCCGACCGGATGCCCGAATCGCCCCGCTCAATTTCCTGCATAATGATGCCATAAGCCATATAATCCAGGCCTGCGCCACCATATTCAACCGGAATGGTCGGGCCAAAAGCGCCAATCTCGGCCAGGCCTTTTATTAGCTGCATCGGGAATTCTGCCTTTTGGGCATAGTCCTCAATTATCGGGCTTAACTCCTTTTTTACCCAATCGCGTACAGACGACCGGATGAGTTTATGCTCTTCGGTAAGCAATTCATCTAACTGATAATAATCGGGCGATTCGTACAGATCTGTTTTAGCCATAATGTTATACTTGGTGGGCAAATATATAGCATTTAGGGTGGACTTATTTAATCCAAAAATGCTGTTTTTAGATACTACAAGCCACTTTATACCAAAAACTATGTTTAGATAGTTTAAACATGGTTTTTGGTTGAATTATTTTTTTGAAAAAAAATCCGGCATAAAAAAATATGTGTTTTATGTACCGGTTTTGCCACAAAACGCTTTTGAAATCAATTGGTAAATAATGCACAAAAAGGAGCTAAAAAACCGCACTTTTTATTCAGTAATTTTCAATTTATATCAAGTTTTGTGTAGGTTTTTGATAAATAAATCAATTTTTAAACCAACAAAATCTGCTACTTTTGAAACATGATAACTATTGCCCTGCAGGGTGCAGAATTTTTTGCATACCATGGATTTTATCCTGAAGAACAAAAATTAGGCTGTCGCTTTTTGGTAGATATTGCCGTTGGCTTTGCACCTGAAACCAACCTTAAGGACGACGAACTGAATGACACCGTTGACTACGAAAAGCTATACTACATAGCCTGCAACGAAATGAAACAAACCCGGATGCTGATAGAAACCGTTGGGCAGGCAATTGTTGACAGGATAGTAGAAAGATACTCATTTGTCAACACAGTGCAGGTGGTAATAAAAAAATTGAACCCGCCTTTGCAGGGTAAGGTTGCTTTTTCAAGTGTTAGTATCAATTATCCGCCGGTAAAATGAATTACAACAAAATAACATCGGATATACTGGAGTCTATCGTGGCTATTGTTGGCAAAGAGGCGGTTATTGCCGATCATCCCGGGCTCGAAAAATATAGTCGCGACGAAACCGAAGACCTGGTTTATTATCCCGAGGTAGTTGCAAAACCACAAACGCCCGAAGAGGTTTCGGCATTGATGAAACTTTGCAGCGATAACCTCGTTCCAGTTACTCCCCGCGGCGCCGGTACAGGTTTAAGTGGGGGCGCGTTGCCGGTAAAAGGCGGTTTACTCATCGCAATGGAACGCTTTAATAAAGTGCTGGAGATTGATGAGGCTAATTTGCAGGCTACAGTTGAGCCGGGCGTTATCACCGAAGAGTTTATGAACCAGGCTGCCGCCAAGGGCCTGCTTTACCCTGTTGACCCGGCAAGCAAAGGAAGTTGCTTTATAGGTGGCAACGTATCCCATGGATCGGGCGGGCCAAGGGTTGTAAAATATGGCACCATTCGCGAGTATATATTGAACCTGCAGGTGGTTTTGCCCTCCGGGGAAATTATCTGGACAGGTGCCAATACGCTTAAGTATGCATCTGGCTATAACCTGACGCAGTTATTTATCGGGTCGGAGGGGACTTTGGGGGTTATTACCAAAATTGTGGTGAAGCTGATCCCAATGCCAACTTTAGACGCCTTGATGCTGGCCTCATTTGCAACTAATGAAGCTGCCTGTGCGGCTGTTTCCGCCATATTCCGTGCGGGTATTGTGCCATCGGCATTGGAATTTATGGAGCGGAGAGGGGTGGAGTGGGTAAAAGAGCATGACGATATCGCTTTTAACTTACAGGATGGTATCCAGGCCTTTTTACTGATTGAAGTTGACGGCAACAACCAGGATGTGATTTTTGCCGACTGTGAAAAGATAAATGCTGTTTTGGAGGCGTATGATTGTAAAGACGTTCTCTTTGCCGATTCGTTTGCCCAAAAGGAAGAACTATGGCGGCTGCGCCGTACCATGGCCGTATCGGTAAAATCAAACTCGGTTTATAAGGAAGAAGACACCGTGGTGCCCCGCGCTGAACTGCCGCGGTTGATTAAAGGTATAAAAGAGATAGGAGTTAAATATGGCTTTGAATCAGTATGTTATGGCCATGCCGGTGATGGAAACCTGCATGTAAATATCATCAAAGGCAACATGAGCGACGAGGATTGGAACAGCAAACTCAAATTCGGCATCAAAGAAATTTTTGAACTTACAGTTGGGCTGGGCGGCACCTTATCCGGCGAACATGGTATCGGTTTGGTACAAAAGGATTTTATGCCGATAAAATATTCGGAGGTGCATTTTGCCCTTTGGAGAGGAATAAAAAGTGTGTTTGATCCGAAGGGGATTTTAAATCCGGGGAAGATATTTTAATTTGAAAATTTGAGAATTTGAAGATTTGAAAATGACAGAATATTTTAATTGAAAATGACAGAAGCGAATATTAACTAATTTTCAAATTCTCAAATTAGTTAATATTCAATCAGGTATTATTTATCTTAAATTGTAATCCCTGTGTTCAAATCAACTGTGTACGCCGTGCCGTTATAGGTTATTTTAACTTTCCAGTTTCCTAAAAACTCAACGGTACCTGTGTATTTGTCGACATTGTAAGACGGCGAACCACCATCATAAACATGCTTGCCGCTAAATTCTGCAATGCCCTCGTATATATTGGGGTTTACTACTTTAGGATCGGTACCCGTGTTGAATTTCACCCCTTTCATTACGTAATCGGTTGAAAATAAATTGTATTTAACTATTTTACTGCCATTTAGCGGGTAATCAGATGTTGTAAAGCCCGACGACCCATTTAAAGAAAATTGGGTATAAGCTGAATCGATACCATAAACAGCAAAATGTTGCGTAGCCAGCCTGGTAAAGCCAAAAGTTGGAGTTTTACCAATAATTTTAATGCTATCGTCAAAGGTGTAGCCTCGTAATAAGGTTGCTGTTTTACATAATGAAACAAATTTCATCCGGTTACTGAGCGTAGTTATACTGTCGCCCCTGCTCACATCGAAAGAGAAGGTAGTATCCATCATCAAACCGCATTCGCCAACATAAAAGGAGTTAACAGCAAGCTTGTTATTCTTTTTATTGACACTGTAGACGTTTAGTCCGTTTTGTATGTTCGCGCCGCCGTCACTGCCACTTAACGATTTGTATAAGTTCATGGCAATCTGTCCCGCTATTTTGGCGTCAGATTTTTTGTCAGCAGGAGTGGTTTCTTTTTTACAGGCCGAGTAAGCAATACTTGCGAATAAGGATAAGATGAATAGGTTTTTAACGGTATATTTCATTTTTTATGTACTGATAAGGTTATAAAGCGCCTTAAAGGTAGGTGTTTTATCAAAAAATAAATTAAATAAAAGTAAATTTCTTTTCATAGGTGTGTATTGTCCGAATTCTGGAACAATCGTTCCGGAATTGCACCAAGCATCGTATAAAAACATGATTGATGTTATTTGATTTGGAACGATCGTTCTGAAATATAGCAGATAGCTGGGAAACCTAAATTAGTCTGTTACCTTCATGCTATCAATAATAACCTGAATCTCGCGATTGTAATAATTCATGTCCGCTGCATACTTGTCTGTGTTTTCGTCAACAGCCTTGTACATTATCGCAAAGCTTTTAATCCGCAGATCAAGGTATTGCTTTAGCTTTTTATCCCGTGTTTTTAGTTGTTCGGGAACATCGAGCTTATCTAACCTTTCCAGTATTTTAATATCTTCATTCCAATAGCCGATGCCATTTTTTATTGCTGTAAGTAACTTCTGGCGCGGTGCGTCTTTCATATTATAAACCTCTAAGGCTTTTGCCTCATTGCTGGTAAACATCTCTATCCCTTTATCATAATCTCCAATATCATTAGGCATAGTCTTATACATCCAGCCACTTGCTATAAGCGTAATTACAGTTAATATAGCTATTAACGAATGTTTTAACCGGATATCGGCAGGCTTTTTAAGGCTCAGGGTAAAGCAGTAGCCTATTATTAAACCGCTTGCAAGGCCACCTATGTGGGCGGCGGCGTCAACTCCGCTTTTTAGGCCATTAAGTAAATTATAGCCAACAAACACAGCTATACTGGTAAGCAACGCACGCCGGGTAGATTTTTCGATCAAATCCGTAGTAAGCATAGCTAAAAACACGCCATACATGCCAAAAATAGCACCCGAAGCACCGGCGCTCACCGTGTTTTCGTGCCACCAAAGGCTGGTAACGCTGGCAAGCAACCCGGTTAGCAGGTAGGCGGTAATAAACCTTAGTTTACCCAGGTGCGGTTCTAAAAGTAAACCGATGTAAACAAGCGCGTACATGTTAAGCAGTAAATGCAAAATACCTATGTGTAAAAATACGTTGGCAAGCAACCGCCACCATTGGCCATCTAATGTTAAAGGCTTGAAATTGGCACCCCAGTTCAACAAATCTGCACTGGTAGGCGATAGTATATCTACACCCTTTATAGCCATTAGTATAAACACCAGGATATTTAAATTAACCAGTACAGGCGTTACAAAATAGCCCGGTTGCGGTTTAAATATAGTAAGGAAACCATTTATTTGTTCGGCAGTACCCGGTGGCGGCAGTTTTAAATAATCGTCGTCGGCCGGCGGAAAGTTTGCAGATAACTGCAGGTATTTCCCGTCAATATCTTCGACGGAAAGTTTGCTTTTAAATTCATCTATCGCTTCAAACAGGCTCCTTACCGCTTTTTTATTACGGCCAAAGTCAAACAGCTCTCTCCCGGCCGAAGAACTTTTCACAGTTGCCGTGTCGTTTTCAATAGTAATTCGGATGACGGCGTTCCAGCCAAAAACACCATTAGCAGTGTAAGCTATAATGCCGGTTGGACTTATATAGCTGGTTTCCCAGCCCAGATCGTTAACCGATTCGTGCGCAATTACCAGGAATTGCGTTGCCGACAAATTGTCAAGAGGATATTCCTCTATAAACTTTGGTGTAAATCCTACAGCCATATGATAAATAAGGTTTGGTTTAATTATTAATGATTTATACTATAGCCTTATTAATTAAACAAGGCCATTCTGCACATCTAATTCGTATTCAATATCAATCTTGGCTCATCGTACGCAATCATACTCCGGCGCTCATCCGGCGGGATGGATACCGATTTGTTGGCGGTATAATCGTAGCTGATGCAAACGGTTTTGCCGGTTGTAACAATCTCTTCGCCCTGCGGGGTTACTTTTACCAAAACGTGCATTACATCAAAGCTGCTGTTGCCTATGCGGATGGTGCGCACGTAACAGGCTATTTTATCCTGAACAGTTATCTGCTTCAGGTAATTGATCTCCGAGCGGCCTATAATAATGCCGGCATTATTCCAATCCCAGCCTATGGCATCCTTCCAGTAGTTGGTGCGGGCTATTTCAAAATAGGTTAAATATACCGCGTTGTTAACGTGTCCTAATGAATCAATATCCGAAAATCGGATGGGTATGTCAGTTTTAAACTTGTAATCGCTTAGTTTTTCGGCCATTTGTGTCAATTTGTCTGTATAAAATCTTTAATAGCGACAAATTGTCGTGCAAATCATTGATTTTACTGCTTGGTATAACAGTTGATTAATACTTCACGAAGTTAACAAAAACAAAATTAGGAGATAAATAAAATGACATTAGTAAAATTTAACAACGGATTAAAAAATAACGCAAGGGGCCCATTCTTTAATGATGTGTTCGATTCAATCCTGAACGATTCGTTCCTTGGCGATAAACTGGTGGCCCGCATACCTGCTGTAAACATCAGCGAAACTGAAAATGAATTCCAGGTTGAATTGGCTGTACCAGGCTTAAAGAAAGAAGATTTTAAAATCAGTTTAGATAAAAACGTATTAACCGTTTCGTCTGAAAAGAAAACTGAAAACGTTGAAGAAGGTAAAAAATTCAGCAAACGAGAATACAGCTATAACTCATTCAGCAGGTCGTTCACCCTGCCCGAAAGTGCCGATCATTCGAAAATCGAAGCAGATTACGCCGACGGCATCCTGACTTTGACCATCACCAAAAAAGAAGAAGCTAAATTTCAATCAAGAGAAATAGCTGTTAAATAATTAAAGACTGTTTTCATAAAGTAGTTAGTTTGGTTTGAAGGCCGTTCCCAATTGGGGGCGGTCTTTTTTTTGCTTTACAAGGCACCCGTATTGGTTTTGTTTTTGATATTTTTATTGTATTTTACGCTGTGTGATGGTTATTAATTTAACAGCGTTTGCCTGTAAACGTGTATATTAAAAAAATTACGTCACCGCATTTAGCACTACAATTTATCTTAATATGATTAAAAAACTACTTACTATCCTTTTAATTTCCACCGCTTATTTATCTCATGCCCAAAACAAAATTGTTGTTTTTCAATCCGATTTTGGTGTGAAAGACGGTGCTGTATCGGCCATGAAAGGCGTTGCGACAGGCGTATCTGCCGATCTGAAACTGTACGATCTTACGCATGAAATTCCTGCCTATAACATCTGGGAAGCGTCCTATCGCCTTTATCAAACCGTAAACTACTGGCCCGCGGGTACCGTATTTGTTTCGGTAGTTGATCCGGGTGTGGGCACTGCCCGTAAATCGGTTGTGCTGAAAACCAAAACCGGCCAGTATATTGTAACGCCGGATAACGGTACACTGACGCTCATTGCCGAATCCCTGGGAATAGCGGAGATCAGGCAAATTGACGAGGCCCGCAACCGCCGCAAAGGATCCGAAAAATCATATACCTTTCATGGCCGTGATGTATACGCCTATACCGCTGCCCGGTTGGCTGCCGGCGTTATCACGTATGCGCAGGTCGGCCCCGAACTACCTAAACAAGTGGTAAAAATTCCGTATCAAAAAGCAATATTGGAAAGCGGAACGCTGAAAGGTACCATAGATATCCTTGATATTCAATATGGCAACCTGTGGACAAACATCGGCGACGACCTGGTAAAGCAAATGGGCGTTAAAGTAGGGGATACCCTTCACCTGGTGGTTTATAAAAACGGCGAAAAGAAATTTGAGGGTGATGCCCCATACAGCGATACCTTTGGCGAAGTGGCCAAAGGCAAACCTTTGGCGTACATGAATAGTTTAATGCAATTATCCTTTGCCTTAAACCAGGGCAGTTTTGCCGATGTTTATAAAATAGGCAGCGGAAGCGACTGGAGCGTAGTGGTGAGTAGGAAGTGGTGAGTTGTCAGTAGTGAGTGATGAATAGTGAGTGGAGCTCTTGAATAGCGGAATTTTTAATAAACACAAATGGCGCATCGAAAGATGCGCCATTTGTGGGGTCTGTAAAATAAACTGTGTCAGCCCCTGCCGGCCCATGGGCCGGCAGGGGCTGATTGCTACATCAAATCTAATATCATTCTTCCAGGAAACCAAATGGCCAGCTTCTGGGCGGTTGTCGCCCAATTAGAAAGCGGCATCGTCCATTTTTGTTTGATGTTGTTATGTGCCAGATAGATCAGTTTTAATAGCGCCATATCGGAAGTAAAACCACCCTTAGTTTTGGTTACTTTTCTGACCTGCCGGTGAAACCCTTCGATGGTATTGGTGGTATAGATCAGTTTCCGTATGGTGGTGTCATACTGAAAATACGTGGTCAGCTTCGACCAGTTATTGCGCCAGGATTCCAATACCTTTTCATATTTCTTACCCCACTTTTCTTCCAACTGATTTAAACGAAGTTCTGCCAGTTCGAGTGTTTCTGCCTGGTACACCGGCTTAAGATCTTTCATAAATACTTTCTGATCTTTAGATGCTACATACTTCAGGCTGTTACGGATCTGATGGACGATGCAGGTCTGGATTTCTGTTTGAGGAAATACCGTATTTATAGCCTGTGGGAATCCATTGAGGTTGTCAATGCAAGCAATCAGGATGTCTTTTACACCTCGGTTCTGAAGATCGGTCAACACACTTAACCAAAAATTAGCGCCTTCGCTTTGAGATACATACATTCCTAACAATTCTTTGTGCCCATGACGGTCAATGCCAAGAATATTGTAAACAGCATGCGATACCATGCGGTGTTCCTCTTTAACCTTGTAATGCATCGCATCCAGCCAAACAATGGTGTAAAGTTCATCCAGTGGCCTTGATTGCCATTCTTTTACTTCAGGAATGATCTTATCTGTTATCGCTGATAAGGTACTGTGACTGATATCTGTATCATACATATCCTTGATATGTTTTGATATATCGCGGAAGCTCATGCCCAGCCCATACATGCCTATAATCTTGGATTCAAGACTTTCTGCCAATATCGTTTCCCGTTTACGGATCAGTTCTGGCTCAAAACTGGAATTGCGGTCACGAGGGGTACTGACAGATATGGTGCCATCAGAGGTGCGGATATCCTTACTGGTCTTGCCGTTCCTACGATTGCCTGAACTGCGTTCAGCTTCGTCTAAATGGCTTTCCAATTCTGCTTCAAGAGCCGCATCAAGGAAACTTTTCAGTAAGGGCGCAAACGCGCCATCCTTACCATAAAGCGATTTGCCCGAGCGGAGTTGCTCAAGGGCTTTCTTTTTCATTTGCTCATATTCGAGCGATTCTTCTTCTTTCTTCATCTTAAACTGTGTTTTAAGTTAACGTTTAACTCTTGACACAGTTTATTTTACACTCTCCATTTGTGTTTATTTCCACTTTCCACTTTCCACTTTCCACTTTCCACTTTCCACTTTCCACTGACCACTGACCACTGCCCACTACGCCATCTCCCGGCTTCGCTTCATTTCCTCGGCCATTTTAATTCCCTGCTTCCTGATTTGTTCTGTGCGTACATAGCGTTTATCGGCGCCCAAATTGGGTTTGGTAATAAAATCATAAAACATGCGCGTCCAGGAGTGGGTAGAATCCAGGTGCTGGTAAAACTCCCTGGTTATCTTATAATATTTAGGTAAAAACCTGCCGGGTATGTTCATAATGTCGTGATGCTCGTTATGGTAGCCTACATTAAAGCAAACCCAGTTGAGCCAGCCGTAATAGGAGTTGGTTTCCTGGCCTTCTTCAAATATAAAATGCTCATGAATAAAATGCCCGGCTGCAGGATGCAGGCTGAATCCCCATAATGTAGATAGAAACAGGTAGATGATGGCAATCTTCCCTAAAAATACAAAGATCAATACATCGGTGATAATCAGCGTGATGATGTTGGCCCATTCCCATTTGGTTGGTTTGGTGGCAAATCCTCTCACCAAAAAAAGGAAGAATATGTAAAAAAACAACCAGATGAATTTCCGGATGCCCGATTTGCCTACCATTTTAACTTCCCAGTGGCTCGGAAAATCATTATCAACATCTTCGATGCCCAGATGGGAGTGATGCTTCATATGGTGCGTACGAAAGGCGATTGCGCCCGGCACCAAAACCGGAATATTGGCAAATATCGCTAGCGCCTTATTTTGCGCGGGCGTTTTCAGCATCAGGTTATGTGCCATTTCGTGCACGGCCATGGCCGACCAATGGTTCATAGTACCGCCTACAACGTATGATAACAGGATAATTTGCCACCAGTAAGCACCAAAGGATGGAAACCAGACACCAACACCCCATGCAAAAGTAATTTGACCGGCCACGATGAAAAATGTAAGCACTGCGGCCCATGGATCATAGCCCATTAGTTGTTTTACTTCGGGATGTTTTTTTAGTACTTCTATCCGCCGCAAAAAATGAATATCCGGCGTTTCGATGGGTTCAAAAGGAGTATTGGTTTTCATGCTGATGTGTTTTAGGATGTTGCTAAGTAACATAATCAACTTTAAATTATTCCCGGTAGTTGTACGTGTTTAGCTACGTAGAATTACTTAAATATTAATAAAAACACCACGGCTAATCCGCAATACACATTGAGGTAATATTCAAGGAGGCTTAAGTTAACAATACTTATCCCGGCAATTTCCCGTTCTAACTGGCAGCGAAGGATAATGTGCAACACTAAACAAATTGTCATTTAATTCCTTTTTTTAATAATGCCGTATGGGCATTAAAGCCATACGGCGAATATTTTTTTATGTTTACCAAAAAATCAAACTCAACTATGAAATTTTTAAAAATTCCCTTGTTTTTGTCACTTGTTGCATTAATAGCCATTACTTTCCCGGCTTGTAAAGCCAAGAAATTAGCAGAAAAACCGGCGCCTGTTGAAACTGAAAAAATGTATGCGCCAACACCTAAGGCAACCCCGCCGCCAGCTGCCGCGCCTGCGCCAACCCCGCCGCCCGCACCTGCAAAACCAAATTATAATTTTACCAATATTCAATTTGAATTTAATTCGGCTGTATTGAAAACAGCATCATACCAGGCGCTTGACCAGGCTGTTATTGAATTGAAGAAAGATCCATCGGCTAAATTCGTTTTAAATGGCAACTCATCTGCCGAGGGTACCGACGAACGTAATATGGAATTATCTGTTCAGCGCGCCAACTCGGTTAAAACTTACCTGGTTAACAGCGGCATCAGTGCAGATAATTTAACTGTTAAGGGCTATGGCGAAAGCCAACCTATAGCTAATAACACAACCGAAGAAGGACGTGTTTTAAACCGCAGGGTTGAAATTAAGCTTGTGCAATAGTGGTGAGTTGTGAGTAGTCTCAAGTCCAAAGTCTGAAGCCCTAAGTCTAAATTGGAACTTCGGGCTGAAGGTTTTGAACTCAAAACTCACTACTCACTACTTAAAACTCACTACTTAAAACACCGGGCAACCATTACCCATTCTATGCCGTAATGATGAAGTAATAACATACTTTACCAGGCATTTTGAAGCACATTTTTAGGGGTATACTTACGTTGCTTAACCGCACTGAAAAAAACAGGTTGTACAGGCTTATCCTGCTCGACCTGCTTATCAGTGTGCTTGATATTGCCTTTTTGGGGGCTTTGCTTATCGTTATCGGGCTTTATGCTTCCGGCACGCCCGTTCAAAACCATTGGTTACCGCTTGCATGGCTTAAACCGGGATCTTTATTGCCAATTGGCTTGTTTATGCTGTTGTACTGCGGCAAAAACTGGCTGGGCTATCTGATCACGCGTTTTCAGCATCATTTTTTTTATGGCATAGCCTCGCGGTTATCAAAAAGGAACATCCTTCATTACCTGAAAAACGACTATATCAAATTTGTTAATGTCGATTCATCTGTACATATCCGCCAGGTAAGCCAGCAACCTGTCGAGTTTAGCCATTACATGCTTAATAATGTGCAGCAAATTATATCGCAAAGCCTGCTCATTTTATTTACCATCAGCGCCATACTGATTTATCAGCCATTGTTGTTTTTATTATTGCTGCTGGTGCTGGTACCTCCGGTAACTATCCTGGCGTGGTTTATCAAACGGAAATCAAAACAGGTACGGGAACACACCAAAATAGCGGGGGAAAAAAGCATCCAGTATTTACAGGAATCGTTAGCCGGGTTTGTAGAGGGTAATATTTACGATAAGCATTGTTTCCTGGCCGATAGGTATGCCGGCTACCAGCAGCAGCTCAATAACAATTTAGCTGCGCAGCAAACACTGCAGGGGCTGCCATCAAGGCTGGTGGAGATTTTTGCCATATTCGGTTTTTTTATCCTGGTGCTGGTTAATAAATGGTCGGCCCATGGCACGGTGGTTAACGTACTTACTATTGGTGTTTTTATTACGGCGGCCTATAAAATTATCCCCGGTATTATTAAAATACTCAACAGTATGGGGCAAATAAAAACCTATGAATTTACGCTGAATGATTTACTCGCGGTAAATGAACCGGAGGCATCGCCAAAAGCGGGTATGCTTAATATTGTTGAACCTATCAGCACCATCCGTTTTCAGAACGTTTATTTTAGCTATGCCGACCAACAAATATTAGCCGGAGTTTGCTTTGATGTTTGCGCGGGCGATTTTGTTGGCATCTCGGCTGCTTCGGGGAGCGGTAAAACAACCGTCATCAATTTGCTGCTTGGTTTTTTAACGCCTCAATCGGGTTGTATTTATATAGATGGTAAACAGGCGGATACCCATAAAAGACAGCAATACTGGAAAAAAATGGCTTATGTAAAACAACAGAACTATTTTATTCACGATACCATCCTTAAAAACATTACCCTTACCGACCAGGAATATGACCAGGCGAAGCTGGATGAGGCCATATCTTTTTGCGGACTTGTACCCTTACTATCCGGCTATCCCGAAGGCATCAATAAAATAGTGTGCGAAAATGGCAAAAACCTAAGCGGCGGGCAAAGGCAGCGCATAGCCCTGGCAAGGGCCTTGTACCACGATTTTGATGTGCTGATAATGGATGAACCTTTTGGCGAAATGGATCAGCAGGCCGAAGAGGCCATACTTGCCCAACTAACACAGTTAACAAACCAGGGCAAAATCATATTTTTTATAACACATAATGTTGCCAGCCTGAGCCATTGCAACAAAATAATCCCTTTAATAAATGAGCAAGCCTGAAGCATTGGTCATATTAACCCCTGGTTTCCCAGCCAATGTTAACGATACCACCTGGGTACCGCCGATGCAGGGTTTTGTCAGGACTTTAAAACGACATAATCCAAACCTGCATATCATAGTTATCAGTTTTCAGTATCCTTATAACGCTTCAACATATAACTGGCACGGGGTGGAGGTTATAGCCATTGCGGGCAAGGGCAGGGGGCAGCTATTTAGGTTAATAACCTGGCAACGGGCCTGGCGGGCCTTAAAAAAGGTTAATGGCAAATACAAGCTTTTGGGCCTGTTAAGCTTTTGGATGGGCGAATGCTCCTTTATGGGCAACCGCTTTGCAAAAAAACACGGCTTACGACATTATTCGTGGCTGCTTGGGCAGGATGCAAAAGCCGGTAACAACTATGTGAACAGGATAAAGCCCGATGGCGGTTCGGTAATAGCCATATCGGATTTTTTGGCAAAAGAGTTCAGGTTAAATTATGGTATTCAACCGGCGCACGTTATCCCTACCGGTATTGATGTTACGCTTTTTGGCGCCGGGGTAGCCAACCGCGACATCGATATTATGGGAGCAGGTTCGCTTATCCCGCTTAAGCAGTATGACCTTTTTGTAAAAGTGATCAAAAGCCTGGTTACCGAATTTCCGGGATTAAAAACGGTGATATGCGGCAATGGTCCCGAAATGGATAATTTAAAAAAACAAATAAGCAGGCTTGGGCTGGAGAATAACATCGAACTAAAAGGAGAGTCGCCACACCCGGAGGTGTTGGCCATGATGCAGCGTTCAAAAATATTTTTGCATACATCATGCTATGAAGGTTACAGCACCGTTTTAAGCGAGGCTTTATACGCGGGTTGCCAGGTATTGAGCCTGGTTAATGGAATGAATACAAGGCCCCCTCAGCACCATGTACCTGACAATGCCGAAGACTTACCGCTTATTATTAAAACCTTATTGAACGATAAAGAATTAAAGCACGAACCGGTGCTTATTTACACAACCCAGGAAATAGCAGCCCGCGTTACCGGCTTATTTATCCATTAATTGATGGCAGATATCGACCAGGTCATCGGCTATGGTTTTAAAACTTAGTTTTTTGTTAAAATGGCTCAAAACAGCTGCCGAAAGCTTTTGCCAGTCTGTTCCTTCAAGCCCCTTAAGGGTTTGGCCTAAGGCGCCGGCATCGCCAGGGGGGTATAAAAACCCATATTCGCCATTTAAGGTGATTTTTTTATACGGCGGGATGGTAGTAACAACAGGGATACAGCCGCAAGCCATAGCTTCTAATAAAGCATAGCCACTGCCTTCTTTATGGCTGCCCGATATATAAAAATCTACCGCGCTAAACCAGTAAGGCAAGTCGGTATTCGCTACTTCGCCTACTAAAACAACCGAATTTGATAGCAGGGCAGAAGATGTGATCAGCTGCTTTATATCATTTAACAAAGCACCGGTTTGGTAAATCATGTACAACTTTGCAGCCGGGTTTATATGCAGGTAATCATGAAAACCGTTTAAAACGGTTAAAGGATCTTTATTTTTATTCAGGTGGCCCACCCAAATGAAGTTTGCTTTGCCGGTAACCCCTGTATGTTGTTTGGCCAGGGCTTTATCAATGGGCTTAAAAACAGTAGAAGCTTCTAATAACTCAAATATCCGGGCATCGGGCCCGATAATGTTCTTTTTCTTCCAGGCGTCCGCATTACCGGCCGAAGTAAAAAGAAAGGCATCGGTCATGTTGCAGGCTATCTTTTGCAGCCGGCCTTTCAGGCCATCCGAGGGCAATTCGCCATGATGCTGTATAACCAGTTTGAATTTGTTGCCGCAAAACAATTTTAAAAACATCACCTGTAAGGGGAATACCAGGCCTTGTACCAGCACAATATCCGGCTTTAATTTCCGGATTAGCACATGAGTTTTTATAGTGATAGACCAGAACCTGTTGCGGCCTTTAAAAAAAAAATAGGGTACGCCGTTCATTACAGCATGCTGTTCAAAAGTTGTATGTTTTACAAACGCAAAATCAAGCCTATCATTAAGGTAAGTAGCAAAGGTTAGCGCTGGGGCATGGTTTTCTGTTACCTGCTGCGGGCGGGTATAGTTCAGGTGCGAATGATAAACAAGATCGATCAGCTTTATCAATTTCAGATAATTTGATGTTGTATAAAGGTAACCGGGAAAACAACACCCGGCAAGTACGATTGAATGGAGGCCATTAATTCCCCGATATTTCCTTCTACATATTTATAAGCTTCGCCCACCTTTATTAAACTTAACGATTTCCCTTTTAATGTACCGGCTAGTACGGGCAACAGTTCCTGGTCAAACAACCGGATATTTCCTTTTTGGATCACTATTTGGATGCTTGCCGGGCGGGTAGCAAAAAAAGCATCATAATAAGCACCGCCATTATTTGCTTTCGCGATAACCAGGTCGGCCTGCATGTCGACAGCAATTTCGCCGGTATTAATTGCCCATGTTTTTGCGGCAGTTTTATTGAGCGATTGGTATAGTTCTTCGTCGGTAAGCATGCCGGTGCCACGTGCCGTACTAACATGATCCCAGGTATTCCAGCTACCGGTGAGGGTAGAATCCGTTCCAAAAAGAATATCAGTGAACGGTTTTAGCTGGTGTATATCGGCTGTTTTGTTCAACAGGTAAAAGTTTGATTCGGGGCACCACACTATGGCCTTAAAATAAGGCGCCTGTTGCTTGCTCATGGCTACAGCGTGAATACCAACCAGGGAGCGGCCCAGTTTATTCCAGCGGAGCAGCTCGTCTATTTCGCGGGAGGCCAGTTTATCTGACCCTTCACCTGTATGAATAACTACGGGGAGTTTGCGTTTTAGCGGGTTATTAAGCTTTAATCTCCAATACTTTTCAAAGACTGCGGAATGGAGGTCTTGTGTTTCCTCGAATACATTAATCGGCGCATTGTCAAGGTGCAGCCGCTCACCGTGGTTCACCACGGTAGTAACACCGCACAATAAATTTTTATATATCCCCCAAAGTATGCGCAAATGTTGGGGCACGTTCAGTACTGCCGCAATTTCTGCCTTAAACTCCTGGTGAATATTTTTTCCCCATTCGGTGTAGTTATTATAAATGCGATTGCCCAGCTGCGGGAAAAGGTTGAAATCAAGATGATCATGCGAATTGATGAGGCCGGGGAAAATGATGGAATTATCAAAATGCAGCAATAACTGAGCATCAGCTTCTATTGTCGGTGAACTTACCATACCGATCTTTTCACCTTCAATTTTGATGTTGACCGCTTCGGCACCATCAGCCGGTATTACATTCCCCAGTATCATTTACCTCTTTTTAAATGAATGCCATAAATAACCGGGAAGCCAAAGTATTTTTCATAAACATGCGGGGCATTGGCATCTGCGTAAAATTGCTTCATGGTTTCCTCAATTTTTATTTCATGCTGTGTTACCAGGTTAAAACCATGGCGCAAAAGCGCCTCCTTTATGGTATAAATAGGGTGTACATAGTTGCGCACGGCCATCAGGGTCTTTCCGTGTTTAAAGGTACGCCTGCCGCCCAATGCCAGCGTATGCGGGTGGAAGTCGGTGATAATGATCTCGCCAGCTGGCTTAAGCAAACGGCACCAGGCATCCATCGCTTCGTCTATATCTTCAATATGGGCAACAGTGAGCGTTGAAACTATCATATCAAAAGAAGCATCAGGTATATCCGAAAATAAGTTATCGGTAATTTTGCCAGTATGCGCCTCCGGATATTTTTCCTTTAATTTTTTTAACATTCCGGCCGATACATCAAAGCCGGTTAGCGATGCCGGTAGTTTATTAAATATGGCGGGCCATTGCCTGCCGCTACCACAACCTATATCGGCTATATGTTTGCCTGTAAGTACCAATCCATCCAGCAGGTCGGTAAAAAGGTTTTCGTCAAGGTGCAGCATTAAATTGCCCGGCTGCATATCATGATCAGGTGCCCACAGGTCGTAAGCCTCTGCTACACCTTTTTCGGTTACCGGGTTAGTTATTTTGCTTTTTATATAGTTTTTAACCGTGGCCAGCATTAGCATGCGTTTTTATAACAATAACGATGAGGAGAGCTGTAGGGTTGCCCGTGCTTTTTATTTTACCGCAGGCAACCCGCGCCGTTTGGCTGCCGTAGTATATAATGAGTAGTTTGATTGTTGAGGTGGGTTAGTGAGCGGCAGGGGGGAGCCTGTCGCTTGCTATTATTTAACAATACTGCATGAATAAGATATTACTGTATAACCATACCACTTTTTAAATTAACTAAAATAACAGTTGAGCGCCCAAACAAACAATATTACCATAAACCATACCCCGACTGCCGAAGATGCTTTTGAGGCCATGTACGTTGCTGTTCGCGATAAAGAAGGCCGGCTGTATACCGATAAACAGGTGGCGCACCTGCCCGATGTAGAATCCGGTCACCAGTATTACAAAGAGTGGAAAATGAGAAAGCATTCGTCTGAGCAGCTGATTACTTTTCTGAAAAAACAACGCCGGTCATTAAATATCCTGGAGGTTGGTTGCGGTAATGGCTGGCTTTCGGCGAGGCTTGCCGGTATCCCTAAAGCAAAAGTAACCGGGATAGATCCTAACGGGATAGAGATTGAACAGGCCTGCAGGGTGTTTAAAAAAGGGAACCTTAAATTTATCCACGCGCCGTTTAACAGTACCTCATTTAACGAGGGGACAAAATTTGATGTGATCATTTTTGCCGCATCCATCCAATACTTTCCATCCCTTAAGGAGGTTATAAGCGATGCGTTTGATTTACTTACCCCCGCCGGCCGTGTACATGTGCTTGATACCCATTTTTATCATACTAACGAGATAGAAACAGCGGCCGAAAGGAGCAAGGATTATTTTACATCAATGGGTTTCCCGCAAATGGCGCAGTATTATTTTCATCATCCGCTGAAACAGGTGATGGGGCTTAAGCACAAGGTGATGTTTAATCCCACCGCTTTTTTAAATAAGATCATCAAAAAAAGCATCTTTTACTGGATAAAAATTAAACCCTGACCAATGACCGGGCAAAGCGTATTACATACTTTTAAGCGTTACCGCACCCTGCAAACTCACCGGGTAACTGCCTTGCCTATTGTGATATTAATGCCCCACAGCGCCTGTAATTGCCGTTGTGTGATGTGTGATATCTGGAAGGATAATAAAAACCTGAAGCAACTAACCGAAGCCGATATTACCGGGTTACTGACTTCATTAAAATCATTGGGCACAGCCCAGGTGCTCATGTCAGGCGGCGAGGCTTTGCTGAATGCCAACTTTTTTACGCTGTGCCGGATCTTGAAAGATGCGGGCATCAGCGTTGTATTATTGACTACCGGCTTATCTATAAAAAATAATGCCGGCGACATCCTGAAATATGTTAATGAAGTAATTGTTTCTATAGATGGCGATGAGCCCCTGCACGATGCTATCCGCAACATTCCCAATGCATTTAAAAAGCTGAAGGAAGGAGTGGAGTACATCAAACAAATTAACCCAGCCTACCGGATAACCGGGCGTACAGTGATACACCGGCTAAATTACCGCAACTGGCCAAATATCATTACCGAAGCCAAAAAGATGGGCCTTAACCAGGTAAGCTTTTTACCTGCCGATGTAAGCAGCCATGCCTTTAACCGCCAGCAAGCCTGGGCCGAACCTAAGCAAAACGAGATACTGGTACAGGAAAAGGAATTACCCGAACTGAGCGAGGTGATCAGTTACCTGTGTACCGAATTTGACAATGAATTCCAGGCCGGTTTTATTGCCGAAAGTAAAGAGAAGATACAGGATGTCTATCATTATTATGCGGCGTTTTATGGTTTGAATGAATTTCCGTTTAAAAAATGTAATGCGCCTTGGGTATCAACCGTTGTTGAAGCCGATGGAACGGTTAGGCCCTGTTTCTTTTTGGAGCCGATAGGAAACATAAGGGATTCATCGCTTGATGTTATTTTAAACAGCCCTGATGCAATCGCCTTCCGCAAGTCATTAAATACGTCAACGCATCCAACCTGTGTTAAATGTGTTTGTTCGCTTAACCTGTCGCCATTAACCCATCTATCTTAATTTTATGGAGCAGCTAAATAATATATTGTTCACACATTCCTACTTTTTACGGTTCGATCCTAAGCAATGGGCAATAGGGCAGCCTTACGCGCCGCTGGGCACTTTATATGCCGCATCCAATATGCGGATGAATGGTTATAACGTGTCATTTTTTGACAACATGTTTTCATACACAGCGCATGATGTTGTACCCGCCATAGCGCAAAATAAACCGGACTTTTTTGTAATTTACGATGATGGCTTCAACTATCTCACTAAAATGTGCCTTACCAATATGCGCGAGGCGGCATTTAAAATGTGTAAGCTGGCCAAAAAATATGGCTGCACTGTAATTGTATCCAGTTCCGACTCGACCGACCGGTACAAGGAATATTTAAGCGAGGGCGCCGATTTTGTAATTATTGGCGAAGCAGAGCAAACGCTATTGGAACTTACCAACGCCATCAAAAGCGATATTAAAGATGTTTCGACGATACAGGGGTTGGCTTATATCAAAAATGACATCCCTTTTAAAACCATTGCAAGGCCGGTACTCAAAGACCTGGATACATTGCCACTACCAGCCTGGGATTTGGTTGATATTACCCCTTACCGCGAAAGCTGGCTGAAACACGCGGGATATTTTTCGATGAATGTTGGCACAACCCGTGGTTGCCCTTTTAAATGCAACTGGTGTGCTAAGCCCATTTACGGCAACCGCTACAATTCGCGCAGCGCCGAAAATGTGATTGCCGAGCTTAAGCTTTTGAAAACCATGTTCAACATGGACCATATTTGGTTTTGCGACGATATTTTTGGATTAAAACCGGGCTGGGTAAAACAGTTTGCCCAATTGGTTAAAAAAGAGGGGCTGCAGTTTAGCTACAAGCTCCAGTCGCGTGCGGATTTGTTGCTGGATGACGAAGATGTGGCCGCGCTGGCCGCGTCGGGCTGCGAAAATGTATGGATAGGCGCCGAGAGCGGCTCGCAAAAGATACTGGACGCGATGGACAAAGGTACTACCGTTGAACAGATAGCGA
Organism: Mucilaginibacter sp. P2_A5; assembly: GCF_056404995.1. Classification (NCBI taxonomy): domain Bacteria; kingdom Pseudomonadati; phylum Bacteroidota; class Sphingobacteriia; order Sphingobacteriales; family Sphingobacteriaceae; genus Mucilaginibacter; species Mucilaginibacter sp. P2_A5. Next base: position 13,285 of record NZ_JBFUCY010000016.1, on the reverse strand, counting down.
CAGCAACGCAGCTGATGAAAAAGCATGGCATCAAACCCTCTTTCTTCATCCAGTTTGGCTACCCCGGCGAAACAAAAGAAGATATCGCGCTTACCATCAACATGATTAACAAATTGTTGCCGCACGAAATCGGAATATCGGTATCATATCCCTTACCGGGCACCCTGTTTTACGAAAAAGTAAAAGCCGACCTGCGTCAAAAAACAAACTGGACCGACTCCGACGAGATGGCGCTGATGTTTAGCAACACGTTCAGCCCGGCTTACTATAAACAATTACATCGCTATGTGCATCAAAATTACCATGCGCATCTGGCTAAAAACAGCCTGGTTAAACTTTTGAAAAACCCCTTTAAACCAAGTTTAAAACGTATCAGAAAGGCGGCCTCGTTCATCTATCATGCCCCTGCAACATTGATTGAAGGTTTTAAGCTACAAAAATTGGAGAAAGCAATATGAGCGAGATAAGCCTTATAAATAACGAAACGGACGCATCAGCTGCTTTTAGCAGGCAGTCTGCCGTATTTGACCAAATTTATTCGGGCAATACCATTATCAATTACAAAAGGGCAAGGGTAAGGGAGCATGTACTTCAATATTTAAAACCAGCGGGTAGCATGCTCGAACTGAATAGCGGAACAGGGGAAGACGCCCTTTTTTTTGCAGGCCAAGGGCATCATGTTCATGCTACAGATATATCGGCGGGTATGCAGCAACAGCTCCGGCAAAAAGCAATGCCATATAAAGATCGTATAAGCACCGAAATTTGCTCATTTACCCAACTGGATCAATTAAAACAGAAAGGTCCTTACGATCATATATTTTCCAACTTTGGCGGGCTCAACTGCACCGGCGAGCTGGAAAAAGTTTTATTGTCGTTTGACAGCCTTTTAAAACCCGGCGGTAAGGTGACTTTAGTTATTATATCCCCATTTTGCCTGTGGGAAACACTGCTTGTTGTTAAAGGAAAATTCAAAACGGCATTCAGGCGCTTTTTTAGCAGTAAAGGACGAGCTGCCCGTGTAGAAGGATCTTACTTTAGATGCTTTTACTACAAACAGTCGTTCGTTATCAATACGTTACAAAAGTCATTTAAAGTATTGGGCGTTGAAGGCCTGTGTAGTATAGTGCCGCCGTCGTACATAGAAGGCTTTGCAGAAAATCACCCTAAAGCTTATAACTTCCTAAGGAACAAAGAAGACCGGCTGAAAAGCACCTGGCCCTGGAAGTACATAGGCGATTATTTTATTATTTCTCTGGAGAAGAAGTAATGATTTTAATTGGCTCAATTACGCGTTGTATGGGTTGATCGATTTCAATTAGTTCTACATAACTTTCTTCCCAAGGGCCATCGGCCCGACACATATTGTAGCCACGGGTTTCAACCCGTGGATGATTGGCCAAAACGCGACAAGAGTGCCATCGGCACGGCCCATATTTTGATGTAAATCCAGGTATTTTTAATTTCTTCAACCGATATATACGCGTTACCCATATGGATCGAACCTACGCTCTTCATCGTTTTCTTCGTTTTTTCCACGGGTTAAAACCCGTGGCTACAAGATTGGCCGAGGCTACGCCTCTAATTCGTGTTGAACAAGCCCCCGATGTGTCAACAAAATATATCTTTAGAAGCTAATCAGTACCTCGTCTGCGTTACCCACACAAAACGTCATAGAACCCTTTAATTTTAATCATTAAAAAATATCTTTGCAGGCATATCATTGTGCCCATGGTAAAAAAAATCCTTCCTGGTTTATTGTTTAGTATTCTTTGGGCAACCGGTTCAGTGGCTGTAAAATTCGGAATTCGTTCTGCAGACTCCTTGATCCTGGCCAGTATCCGCTTTATCGCCACTGGTTTTATATTCGGACCCTTCTTTGGTTTGGTAAGAAAAGAACGTTTCTGGCCATTAAAAAGCGAATGGAAAAGTATCGTGATCTATGGCTTTTTATGTACTACTTTAACATTAGGCTCATTTTTTGCCGCACAGCGATATGCATCGGCAGGTATCAGCATGTTGTTTATAGCAGTCGCCCCTTTATTAATAGCCTTATTTTCGTCGATAATTATAAAAAGGAAACTCACTAAGTTCGAAATTATTGGGATGCTGATTGCGTTTACCGGTTTGGTGCTTGCATCAGCAGCGGCACTGCCCAATGCCAGTATAAAGCCCCTGGGCATCATATTGTTGCTTATTTACATTTTTGCCTATGCAGCAAGTAGTGTTTATTTCTCAACACTAAATATTACTTTACCTAATGTGTCATTCAATATCTGGCAGGTATTTGTTGGTGGTATAATCCTGTTGCCGTTTTGCCCGCTATTTAGGCAGCAGCACGTTCATCACGTTGATACTAACTTGTTTTTATGCCTCTTTTGGCTCATCGTGGTGCTCTCATTTATAGCCAACCAATTATGGCTATACCTGGTTGGACAAGATGCCGTAACCGCCGGGACCTGGCTTTACCTTACACCTGTGTTTGGCTATGGTTTTGGTTACCTTTTACTTGGCGAGCAAATTTCCATTTATGCCATTGCCGGGACCGTTTTGGTGGTAACCGGGCTTGTGGTATCTAAAAAGAAAATAAAAAACATCGAGCCGTTATAAAGACCTTTATTAAATTGAATACCAATGTTCCGGGCTTTTAGCTTTGTGCATTCCGCTTTAAGCTTTTACTATTAATTGGCTACGCTATGATGATTTTCGGCGAGCAATTGTATTACTTTATTTTGAAACCGCTTAATCAGGTTCGACTGAAAATTCCCCGGCTCTGGTTTGGCGCAGTGCTTATCAGCGGCTATGGCCAATAAAATGCCATGGTCGTTAAGTTTTTGCTGCCTGGTTTTTTCGTTCCACCGGCGCGATGTTATTTTCATAAAGCTATCGTCGAGCAAGTCACCCGTTTTGTTATTAAGTAAAAATTCGACTAGTTTTTTTAACCAGCTCTTTTTTAACGGCTTAGCGGTAGATACCCGCATAATATGATTAGGCAGATATTTGCGCGTCCAGGCGTTGGCCGCAAAAAAATCGGCAAACGTGGCATCGCCCTGGATAGGTATCAGTGTAACTACTTCGGTAGCGGTATAAATATTTTTCTCGGCAATTTCAAGCGCCTGTTCATCTACATAATAGTTCATGCAAAAGCAATGTTGCTTATTTACCAGGAAAGTAAGCTTCTTAAAAAAATGCATCAGCGTACGCGCTATCCAAAGGCGGTTTGGCGCAGTGATTATAAAAAGATCAATATCAGATTGCTCGTCGGCATAATTTTTAGACAAAGAGCCCGAAATTGCTATCCCCCTGACATATGGAAACCTGATAAGCAGGTTACCAACCTTGCGGGCAATTTTTACCATTTCAATGGCCTTTTGATTGCCCTTATTACGGCGCTGCGCCAGGTACTGATCGTTTTTTAAACAGTAAAACTTATCAAAACGGTACACCATCCGGGTTTCTATCAGGCAGGCCATGGCATCTTCAAATGTCTTGCGCTCAAATTTTACCGGCAAAAACAAACATATCTCTTCGCGGGTGAGCGGATAGTTAAATACATCAAAGTAGGCCAGTGTAGTTAATATGTTCTTTTTAATTTCTGACACGGTATTGATGCTTGGTTGATTAAAAACGGACCTGATCTGCATATCTATAGTATTAAGTAGTAAGTTCTGAGTCTTGAGTTCTGAGTCTGATCCCGACGGTGCCGGGCTTGTAACTTAAAACTTTCGGCTAAAAACTATCCGCCATTTCATAGGCGGCTCAACATTAGTATGACGTAAGCGTTAAACTGTTGGTTGCCACATCATCTGAATATTGGGGGCTTTTATTTTTGACCATGGCTGCCGGCTTATCTTCGTCGTTGAAAAACAGCAGGAAAGCAAAAAATAAGCTGTAAAACATAACTCCCTTATCGGCATCCAACACGTTTTCTGACAACGAAACAATGGCAATCAGCAGCATAAAGCTGATAAATACCACGTCTTTTTTTTGGATAGCGGTTTTAAAGCCGTAGGCCAGCGTTAGCAGGTAAACAAGCAACCCCCAGGCGCCCGATTTTACTAGGAAGCTGAAATACTGGTTGTGGGAATTTAAATTGGCTAAAAAAGAGCTGTACATTTTAGCCTTGAAAAATTCATCGTGCAGCAACGCTTGTTCGGCCCCCGAACCATGCCCAATTAAAGGTTTCTGGTTGATAAGTTTGGCCACAACATGCCAGCGGGCAAGGCGCGGATCGATATTTTCGCCTGGTTTGAATGCCGAAAGATCGTCCGTTAAAGTTGTCAGATAGCGTTCTTTGAATGAAGGCACGTTTACAACCAACGCAAAGGCCAATCCTGATAGGACAATCCCGACTGATATAAACTTCAGCCTGTTTTTACCCTTAAGCAGACAATAAGGCAGTACAAGGTTAATGATGATAAACAATACCGCCAATATTGATTTTGAGCTTAACTGGATCATTCCGCATAGTAATATGCCGCAACAAATACTATAAATTAATTTTAAGGGCCATGATAGCTGTGTAAACAATAAGGTTAACAGGTATGCCAGCGCGACTACCAGTTGAAGAGAAAAAAAGGTGGCATGTATATTAAGCGGCTCCGAAAAATTATGATTGGTAAATGCCGGCGACAAAATGGTTTTAAGCGGCAAATGATAATATTTAATGGTAACAACAGCATCAATATACAGGTAAATGACGGTTGCCGTACACACAAGGGCAAAGGCCAATAAAAAATTAGCCCGGTATTTTTTCAGGTCGAGGCCGTTTAATAAAAATATTGCCGGGAAAACCAGGACCGGTAAACGCAATCCCCATTCGTTAAAGGCCTCGGCATGGTAAAAAGAGTAAACGGTTGCCATCATCGTCACAAAAAATACAGATTGCAGTATTATGGTCTTTAATGTAAAAACAGCCCTCAGTTTTGCTTTTTGCAAATGAATAAGTGTATGCGCTATAAAACTGATGAGTATAATATGGCTGTAAAACCTATCAAATGGCAGGCTTGCCATCAGCAGCATGACATGATAATAACTTACCTTATTGGCGTTGTTATCATTTATCAGCAATAATTGCTTCATAGTTTTTATGTTTATAGCTTTCGATGATAAACCTCTCGTACTGGTCAATTACCCGCTCCCAATTAAACTGGTACTGGATTTTATGAAGGTTATTCATTACCATATTTTTTTCGGGAGCTTTACGCTGCACGTTCTCTACCAGGTGGGTTACTTCAGTCGCGTTTGAAAAGTAAAAAGCATCCGTATTTAATACCGACTTATTAAACGGGTTATTATGCGCCGCTATCAGGGCCTCGCTGGCCATGGCCTCTAACAGGGATGGATTAGTACCGCCAACACTATGCCCGTGAAAATACAAGTAAGAGTTATTTTGGAGTGAGCGTACCTTAGGCGTATCAAAAATGGCGCCTTTGAATTGAATGCGCTCATCGTTGGCAAATTTATTGGTGATGAATTTGCCAAAACGATTGCTGGTATCGCCCAAAACTTTAAACTTTTTGCCCGAATTGCTCCTGTTAAAACCTTCCAGGATGGCTTCGATGTTATTTTCGGGTTCCATGCGCGCCATCAGCAAAAAATAATCTTCTTTAAGCGCTTCGTTCCCATCATATTGCTCGCGTTCAAACTCGGTAAAAACATCTGCCCCGTAGGGGATATATTCACTGTTGATGTGATACTTATCCTTCAGATATCCTTTTATAACTTTTGAATCGGCAACATAGTAGTCACTGTATTTAACCGCCAGTTTTTCGGCATATTTTAAAAATTTTTGTACGGGTTTCGAGTATTTGGTCCGCTTCCACTCCATGCCGTCCATATTGGTAATAATGGTGCTGTTTTTAGGGTAAAGCTGCCCCCAAACCGAACTGCTGGTATAGCCCATAAGCATTACCACATCAAAATTTCGTTTACGGGCATCTAACAGGCAGTTCATATCATAAACAAACTGCCCGGCGGTGCCAACCAGGTATTCAGGATCATAACAATGCCTTATTTCGACACCGTTCCAGCTATCCTGCTGGTAAGGGTGGTTATGTGAGTTATAAACCGTTACCGAGTGGCCGCGCTTTACCAGGCCGGCCGATACATATTCTGAAATATGCTCAAAGCCGCCGTAGTAATTCGGTACGCCCCTAATCCCTAATATGGCTATGCGTAGTTTCATGTTATAATATAGATTGGTATGCTTTTAAAGTTTGAGTAGCAGCCTGTTTCCAGGTGTATTTTTGTAATATCTTATTGCGTAAATGCTCGTTAACCGGCGCGTTCGCCGCTTTTTCAATGGCTGTTAATATGCTTTGCGGTGATGCCGGGTCGCAATAAAATGCATCGTCGGCAAAATATTCCCTTACATCGCCTTTGTCGCTTATTACTATGCTGCAGCCCATGAGGGCAGCTTCTATCGAGCTAAGGCCGGTGGTTTCAAACCAACTGGGCAAAACATGTACTTTGGCGCCTGCATAATATTTTACCAGTTCATATTGCGGCATTTGCTCAATAAAAGTGATGTTATCAGCCGCTGTTTTACGGCATTCGTGGTAGTAAGCAGCCTGGTTGGGGGCATGGGTGCCAATAAGTAACAACCGGTAAGGCGTGTTATTTAATGCCTTTATCAGGTTCAGCTGATTTTTAATACCTTCAATTCTCGCCGCACAAATCACCAGCTTGTCATCCTTTATTACCGAGGCATCGTATTTAAACAAATGCTGATCTGTGCCGTTGGGCACCACCATGTGCTTTACCTCGCCGGGATAATTGTGTACTACCCGGTGATATTCTGACCTGGAATTGGGCAATATCATAGCTGCCCTGCTCAAAATATCCGTTATGCTTTTGCGTTGCCCTTTCCAGGTATAAGCCAGGCTGGCCAGCTTATCGCGGCCAAGCAGATAGCGGGCAATGGTTTTAACATATTCCACGCCATCTGCCGGCAAATATTTAAATAGCCTGCCCAAACCTTTGCGGTATTGCTGATCGTACTCGGTGTAGTTGCACAGTATGGTCGATATTACAAAAGGCTTTTCGGCTCTATAGCTATGGTACAAAATATCGGCAGGGCGGCAGAGGTTAAAAAAATGCAGCAAATCGTAATTGTTGTAGTTGATCGGCTCGTTGGCCAGTTTTATTTCGGCGGTAATACCCATAAAAGTAAGATGACGTGCAGTTTGCACGGCTTGCACGGTATCGCCGCCGGGTACGGTATACAAAGTTGACCGGGTAATAAATGCCACTTTCATATTGCAACCCCTCCTGATATAAATTTATGCAGCCAGTTAATTACGCGCTCCGGAAGGTAACTGACTGTGTACAACAGGTAATTATCCAGCCGTAAAGGCGATATGCTGATAGCCCTGGCCATATGAGCGCGGGCTCTTTGCGGTTGAAAATTATTAACCAGCAGTTTTTTACCGCAAAGCGCGTAATAGGAGCCTTGCTTTATCCTGGCCGAATATTGTTTACCACCCATTGCTGCCAGTAAACTGCCTTCATCTTTTGTTATAGCGCGGTTTTTAAGCGTGGCATACTTAATGTCCCTGAATTTACGGGGCCTCCATTTTTCGTCGATAGTTATTGATTCGGGGTTCAGCCTTACTTTAATCAGGGGCAGGGCAAGGTTGCAGGCTTTTTGATCCTTAAGGATGTTAACCCATAAAAAATGGTCTTCAAAGGTGTAAGCATGCTCGTTATAACCGCCCTTGCTAATCACCAGGTCTTTCTTATAAAAAACACTGGAGTGGATAAAGGGGCAAACTGAATAATTAAGCTGCCGGATCTGTGCGTAATCAAAAGCAGGGGGCTTATGGGTAAACAAAAAATTTCCCTCCATATCAATATAATCAGCAGCAGATCCAATTACGCTGTATTCGGGGTTGGCTGTCATGAAATCATATTGCAGCTGCAGCCGCTCGGGGTAGCAAATATCATCGGCATCAAAGCGTGCTACGTATGGGGCGCGGGCATATTTTAACCCGGTATTAAGGGCGATGGCAACACCTTTGTTATCCTGGTAAATTGCTACAATGCGCGGGTCATCAAAAGAACTGATAACATCAACAGTATTATCTGTAGAGCCATCATTTACTATAAGTAACTCAAAATCGGTAAAAGTTTGCTCCAATACCGATGCTATGGCATCAGCAATATATTTACCTGCATTGTAGGCAGGCATCAGCACCGTTATTTTAGGGATATTAAAATTCATTTGCCAACGGTTTAGGGGTTTGTGTTTCTTTAATGTTGAGCAGCAGCAATAGTTCAAAAAACACGATAACCGAAAGCTGCTCAAACCAGTACTCGATAAAAAATGCCGCCAGCATTAACAGCAAAAGGGGCAGGCCGTAGGTTAAAACTTTATAGTGCCTGGCAAAAAAGCCAAGGTAGTAAACGGCAAATAGGAGTAAACCAATAAGCCCGTACTCGGCCAGCAACTGGTCGTAAACAGAAAACGGGCTATTGGTTAACGAATGGAAGCCAGCCCTTTTGCTGAAATAATTGAGGTACAGATCAAGGTGATTGACCATAAAATCATGGCTGATATAGATGAATTTATGCGGATAACCGCCGGCAAAACCCAACCCGGTAGCCCTGAATGCCAACTTAGACGAAAAATTGCCCATACCGGCACCAGTAATTGCCCTGTTAATATGGTGGTGAAAAAAGCTGGCCGTTTGCAAAAAACCGATCAATTTCCCCGGCCTATCCATGCTGGGAACAACAATTTCCTGCCCGGCAACAGGTAATACGGCTTTATGACTGTCAATAAACTGCACCAGCTGTTGTTGTTCAGGAGGGGTTTGAATACTGCTTTGATAGGGCGCCGAGTGAATATCGGGCCCTTTGATGGCTATCCTGCCGCCTTCGGTTTCGTAAGGCTCATCCTGCGCTTTTATAACCACCGGCTTTTGCGGATGGCTTGCCTCATAAACACTATCTCTGAAAATAATGGCCAGCTTTTGTCGCCGCTCATCAAAGCTTAATACACTATCCGGCTTTGCGGTTACAGGTAAATTTGCCCACACAGATGGTTTGGGGGCGCTTGGATCTTTATGAAGCAGGATTGCAATGGCGTTGGTTGTATATTGGTTATTTTGAGGCGAGATTTTGGCCATAAAAATGCCTAAAAAAACCAGGCAAATTACAATGAGGCTTTTTTGATAACGATCTGTTTTGAAAGCAAACAACAGTATAAAGATGAGCAGGGTAATGATATTGATGAAATTGCTGCCGGTAAGCAATAACGTGGCCATGCAGACAAATAGCATGAGGGCGTTTTTACGGGTCAGAAAGTAAATTACCCCAAAGGCACTTAGTACAGCGTTGGTTGTCGATGTATCAAAAGTTACGCCTTTGATATAGTCGCCCGTATTTAAGAAATACTTTTGCAGCTGGCCCTGGTAGGTATAAGGGTTAATGACATGTGTTTCTAAAAATATAGCGGCCAGGTTACCTGCCGAGAATAATGCATTGATAATAAAAAACACCAGGATGGTTTGATGTATCACAGCTGGTTGGTTTTGCTCAACAGCCAGCTTTACCTGGTGAATGGCCAGGATGCATAAAATCCAAAAGCCTATTCCGGTAAGTAACATTACCGTATAATTAAGGTCGGTATAATTTTTGCCGATAAACCAGTTAATAACCGCTATGGCAATTACCAGCGGATAAAATAGGGGCAGCCGTGAGTTTTTGAAGCTAAAGCCAAATTTGAAATTAAACTGGATCAGCGTGAACAGGAGGATAACCGGGATTTTGATACCGATTTTTACATTTAAAAACAAAAGCAAAAAGGCAAGTAGCTTCCAATCCACCTTTTTCTTTAATTTATCGATGTAAAAAACTGTTTTGTTAACCAACATTATCCTGGGGCATTTAAAGTCATTACGACCCAAAAACCGGATTGGTTGCCTGTGTAAAACAGGAATATGTTTTATTTTACCAGTTTAACAGCCGGGTTAGGCCCTCTTTGTCGGTCCGCTTTAATTGCATCGTGATTAGTAACGATAAGCCATAAAATATTACCGAAATCCCCCCGGCCAGCCATGGATTTTGAAACAGCATTTTGGCAGCAAAGCCGCTAAAAAGGGCGCTGGCCGTACAAATGATTAGTGTATAAAAAGAGCCTTTAAGCCCCGCGTTGTCATTGGCAAGATAGAAAATAGCCTGCACCAGGCAGGCCAATAAAAACGCCAGGGCAGCGCCTTCATTTTTGTAAAAAGGGATTAATACCAGGTCGGCAGCTACGTTTACGCCAAAAGTGACCAGGAATGATTGAAAGATCATTTTTAGCCTGTTTTGCGCAAAAAAAATAGTCCACAAAAAGTTATTTAAATACATGAAGGGTAAACAGAGCGATAGGATAAATATGGTGGTTGTATTAACCGCGCCATACCTGCCATGGGTTATGTTGTCAATTACCGGGTTCCAACACATGTTTAAAACCAAAGCAGTAAATCCGGCTATAATAAGTTCTATCCTGATGAGTAATTTAAAATCGGCATGCTGATGGTCACCCGTTTTAAATAATTTGGTAAAACGGGGAAGAATTAAGGGGGCGATAGCTAACAGGGGGAGGGTAGAAATCTCAAATATTTTGTAAGCGAAACTGTATTCGGCCAAACTAACTGCCGATACCATAAACCCGATAAACAACCAATCAAACCGGGCCAGGGCCGAAGTAATTAATACAACGCCAACCTGCGGAAGCGATTCGCGCAGCAACGAAAAGTAGGCTGCCTTTTTCCAAACCGGGAGCACCGGCAGCCCCACGTAACGCCTGAAAAGATAAAAGGATACCATTAATTCAAGCACATCGCCGCCGATAAATACCCAAATGATGGCGCCGATATTTACCTGGTGTAAAAAAGCCAAAATAAGCAGGCTGATGCCCCTTGCCATATTGGATATCACCAGCATATATGCCAGTAATTTAAAGCGCTCCAGGCCGCTTGAAACCTGTTTTAACGGCACAGAAAGGAAGATCATGAGCTTGCCCAGGCCTATCAATAATATCAGCCGGTATAGCTCATTATCGTGGATAAAAAACGCCCGGCCAAATAACAGGATACCATAAAACAGCCCCCCGGTAAATAATACATGGAAAGCATAAAGCGACATAACGGTTTGGGCATCATCGCCATGCGCTACTTTTTTGATAATTACCTGGTCGATACCAAAAGAAAGAATGTTGAATGCAGATAGCAATACCGCTAAGGCAAGGTTAACCTGGCCGAAGCTGTTTTTATCAAGATTTACGGATAATACGTAAAAGATAAGCACCCCAAACAGCTGGTTGATGACAAGTTGCAGTGTATTTGCCGAGAGATCAATTACCAGCTTTTTTTTCATGAACAATGCTGCGGTTTATTCAACACGTGCATGGGCATTAAGCTTATATGCTATAGCGGGTACATCATGCCGGTATACTGGTTTATGCCTTATGCTTTGTGTGGCCTTGCTAAGGTAATAATATTTTAACCATGTGTTTTTAAAAGCCATCCGCGAGATGATGAAGCCTTCTTTGCCATCTAACAAGCCCAATAAAAACAGGTAGGTCTTCACAAAATGAAATACTGGTGCCAAATACTGTTTCACCAGGCCTGATTTTTTCCCAGCTTTCAGGTACTTTATTGCGCTTAATTGTGAGTAGTGTATTGTCTTCTTTTCGTATTCGGCCCGGTCTTTTACAGAATAATGGTGCAAGTTGCCTTCAATTTTTTTTACGGTAACATTTTGCGGCAACAGTAATATTTCGTGTACCGGGGTTTCGGTCCACTTAACATATCGCTTGTTGAACAGGCGGATATGATGATCGCGCCCCCAGTTACCAAAGCGGATAAGCTTGCTGCCGAAATAGGTTTTAAAGGCTATATCGTAAACTGTTTTATCATCACCGGGAGCCGTCGCCTTTATCGAGTTGATCAGGGCCTGGTCGGGTATTTCATCGCCATCTACGCTTAGTATCCAGTTATATCGCGCCAGCTGAATGCCTTTATTTTTGTTGGCGCCGTAGCCAATCCATGCCTTTTGATATACCTTGCAGCCATATGCTGTAGCTATAGTTACGGTTTGGTCGGTACTGTTATTGTCTATCACAATGATATCGTTGCTGATCTGTTTCAGCAGCGGGATACTTTTAACAAGTGTACCGGCCTCGTTTTTGGTAATGATAACAACAGAGATTGGGTTCATGCTATAGTAATGTTAGTAGGTGTTCGCGGCTTTAATAAAACAAGAAGCAACGAGCATCTATTAATTATATCGTTGCGTTAGGCCAAAGGGTTGCCCGCGTACAGAAAACTTATTTTGCAAAGCGTGTGTTAGCACATTTAAGCATAAATTTGATACAAATACATTTACCACATGAAAACAGCAATAAGAGCGATTGTTACGGGTGCGACCGGGATGGTAGGCGAAGGGCTTATGCACCAATGTTTACAGGATCCTGATGTTGAGCAGGTTTTGGTGATCAATCGTAAAGCTTCAGGGGTATCGCATCCTAAATTAAAGGAGATTATTCATGCCGATTTTTTTGATCTTTCGCCCATCAGGGATCAGCTTACTGGTTATAACGCGTGCTTTTTTTGCCTTGGCGTTACATCGGTTGGTAAAAAAGCCGATGAATACTACAGGCTTACCTATACACTCACCATCCATATGGCCCAAATATTGGTAAAACAGAATTCCGAAATGACCTTTTGCTATGTATCCGGCGCAGGCACCGATAGTAATGAAAAAGGCAACGGCTGGGCCGCGGTAAAAGGCAAAACAGAAAACGACCTGATGAAACTGCCCTTTAAACAAGTGTACGCCTTTAGGCCCGGTTTTATAAAACCGATAAAGGGTTTAAAAAATGCCCACAGTTTTTACAAGTATATCAATTGGCTGTTCCCGGTTGGCCGTACGCTTTACCTGGCCGGCTTTTGCACTTTGCTGGAATTGGCCACCGCTATGATCAGGGTAGTTAAGCATCCATATCCCAAAAAAGTGGTGGAAGGAAAGGATATTATAGCATTGGCGAAATAACCAACCCGGTTATATTATTGAGCAAGGGCAGGGCAAACGCATTAAAATGATTCACTAATTGGCGATTAAATAAACACCTGATAGTCAGATATTTATGTTGTTTTTGTGATTGTATTTATGTATATTTATCTGACAATCAGATGGATACAAAAAATAAGACAAGTACTATTTTCGCTTATTTTAGCGAAATGCAAGACTTCCGCATTGACAGAAAAAAGCAACATCTACTAACAGATATCAT
>NZ_JBFUCY010000015.1:0-182060 GCF_056404995.1 Mucilaginibacter sp. P2_A5 | reverse complement strand
GATTAAGGTAGGTTACATACGTGTTACGCACCCGTGCGCCACTCTCAAGGAAAGCAAGCTCTCCTATCCCGTCCGACTTGCATGTATTAGGCCTGCCGCTAGCGTTCATCCTGAGCCAGGATCAAACTCTCCATTGTAAAATGTCTAGTTTGTCACTGACCCTATTATTAATAATAGAATCTGTATATAATTATATCTTTATACAGTATCTAACTTTTTGTTATCATAACCCGTTTGCCTCTCGCTTTCTGCTTTACGCCTTCCGCTTTCCGCTCCCGTGTTACTCTACATGATTTTCTATTTCTTAAAAGAACTTTCTCGCTTCATCATCCGAATCCGCTATATGTTTTGTTGGATTTGCATCCATCTAACTTTTCATTTCTATTACCAGAATCGCTCCGGCTTTTTAACTTCTTCTGCTCCGTAAAGCAACCCTCCGTTTGGGTCTGCAAAGGTAGAAAACCTTTCCGCTTTTCCAAAACTTATTTTTTCTTTTTTTTTCTCTCGATTTCTAAAGAATCTCTTCCGTTTTGTCCGCTTACCACTTCTCTTTTCTCCCTCCGTGGCGGGGTGCAAAAGTAGTAAACTTTCTGGATTTCCGAAATTTTATCTGAAGTTTTTTTTGAACCCTTGTTTTTTCTTCTCTCTCCCCTATTCCTGCTTCAAAAAACCCCTTCAGTAACCTTTCTAAGAACAATCCCGCTTCCTTATTTGCGGGCTGCAAAGGTACGCGCTTTTGCCGCTTCTGCAAATCGTTTAAAGCTTTTACACTACAATTTTGCATAACAGCCTATATTTCAGCAAGGAAAAATTGCAGCTTACGGCAAACAATACATGATTTAGTGGAAATAGGCAGCGTTGGGATGGTTCGGGAGTATATTATATATTAACACTATCAGCCATCACAACTTTACTAACATGGCGGCTTTGCATACTGTTCGGCAAAAATGATATGGGTTGGGTCAACCTGTTAGGCTTCCTGCTGCGCAGGGCCATCAAACAAAATCAATAAGGAAACATGTACTACCTGTCAATCAATTTCCAGGTGAGTATCCGCTGGCATGGGTAAATATGTTTTTTTTATAATGATTGAATAATTTAGAGGCCGGCTTGCTCCAATAGCTGCATAAAATATTTCATAGCTCCAGCGGTGATGCCGGTACCCTTACCTTGTTTCCAAAGACAATAAATATCGCTTATCGACTTTAATTGTTCAAAATCGGGAATGACTTTTTCAACAATTATAGTTTTAATTTCTCTAACGGCTAATCCGGTGGTGTAATGATTATTCACAACCCACCATTTGTCGCCACCGGGTTGGATATAATATCCGATACGACGCCTATAATGTTCCTGGGCGTTTAATGGCATAACCGTATCAGATAGTTCATACAGCTTTTTTGATATGATGTTTATATTAAGGGTAAACTTCAATATATCAGCCGTTGAACTAAAACTACTTTGTAACCCTATACTATAAACAAGATCATCCGTTGTTTTTGAAAATATATTTCCGGCCCGTTTATAACCAAGCGGCTTAAGTATATCAGCTAACCCGGTAATAATTGTTTTTTTCAACTCTTTAGTACTCATATAACCAATTAATGCATACAGCCCACATATATTCTCGATTTCAACACAAAAGCTTTTTCGCCAGGTTTAATTGCACTTAAAGCGCTATCAGCACTTTTCCTGGTTTCATAAATACCGGCAACCAAAGCAATCATTTTAGATTCAGATCCCGGCTGATATTCATCCAGGTACTCCAGGCTTAAATATTCAGAGAGATATCTGCGGGGGTAATATTCACCTGCATACATCTCATCGTCATCGTCGTCTGGCAATTGGATCAACCCTTTGGTTTTATCATAATAACGGCCTAAGGTATCAATAGCCAGGCTTGATGATTGATGCAGATTGAACATTTCAGTCCTGAGCTCATCATACCTTTTACCTGTATCAGCAACCAGTACATAATAGTTGGCATAGGCGTTAAGTTGTTCGTCTGTTTCGGATGTATCAACTCCGGATGCTTTGAAAGTTGCAACTGTTTTATAACCGGCTTGCAAAACACGAACGGGCTTTACTTCCATATTTGTTATCACCGGCGCCTGTTTGGGTTTGCAGGCAACCATAATAAATAAGGCTATTAACAAAAAATAAGGCTTCATATATGAATAAAGGTTATTCAAATATAGGCTAAAGCATTTAAAAAAAGCGATTAAGATTCAAAAGCCGCCTCCAGTAAAGAGAGGACTCATTAAGGGTTAATATTCCAAAACCACGTGTGGCTTAAATGTATCTGTTTTCACTTTGGCCTTTAGCTCGTGTAACATATTGTATAAACCAAAATTGGTGCGGTTTACATATATAAAGTGCTTAACACCACGAGTTTGTTTAAATTCGGGCATTTTGGATAAGCGCTCGCCAAAGGCAAAAAGCTGGTCGAAGAATTCTGATTGGCTAAAATCGAAATAACCATCAATGTAAGGCATCGCAAACAGGCTTATCATCTCTTTAAACTGCCCGTAAAAAAACTCAACCTGCGCCGGGGTATCGTCCTTACGGATCATATCCAGCAAGCGAAAAGCTTTAATAGTTTCTTCCTTGTTATCCAACAGATTGGTTGACGTAAGCGAAAAGAAAGGATAGTAAAAATCCTCGGGCATCTCTTTAATACAACCAAAATCGATACATCCCAGTTTACCTTCGGGTGTTATCAGGAAATTACCGGGATGCGGGTCGGCATGTACAGCACGCAGCTCATGCTGCTGAAAATTGTAAAAATCCCATAGGGCCTGCCCTATCTGGTTTCTTAATTCCTGCGATGGGTTGGTGGCCAAAAACTCTTTAAGATGTTTCCCTTCCAGCCAATTCATGGTAATAATGCGCTTACTGCTCAACTCCGGGTAATAAATAGGGAATACCACATTATCGAGATTGCCGCACGCGGTAGAAAATTCAATGGAACGGCGTACTTCCAGTTCATAGTCGGTTTCTTCCAGCAGGCGCTCTTCAACCTCGCTCATGTACACATTCAATTCCTTTTCACTCATGCCCAGCATCCTAAAGGCAAATGGTTTGATGAGTTTCAAGTCGGACGAGATGGACTCGCCGACACCGGGATACTGAATTTTTACAGCAAGCTTTTTCCCGTTCAGTTCGGCCTGGTGCACCTGCCCTATTGATGCGGCATTGTTTGACCGGATGTTGAATTTATCAAAGATCTGATCGGGATTTTTACCAAAATATTTCCTGAACGTTTGCACAATCAGCGGCCCCGAAAGCGGCGGCGCGTTGTATTGCGATTGCGTGAACTTATCAACATAAGCTTTTGGCAGCAGGTTTTTATCCATGCTAAGCATCTGCGCTACCTTAAGGGCGCTTCCCTTTAACTCGCTTAATGATTGGTAAATATCAGCCGCATTATCCTCGTTCAGCTCGGATTTATCCATATCCGGGTTGAACAGTTTTTTTGAATAATGCTTAATATAATTACCACCTATCTTAAACCCTGTTTTTACAAATTTGGCGCTGCGTTCTACTTTGGTTATTGGTATGCTATTTTGTTCAGCCCCCTCTAAACGGCGAAGCCCTCCCTCATCTCCCCCGGAAGGGGAGACTTTGTTGTTCTCATCTGTCATATTCGATTCTTAAAACCCCATGCACAATTACTTTCCACCATTTTTAACCAGGAACTTTCCGTATTCGAAAAGATTGTCAATTGGCGAGCGTTGAAACAGATCGAACGTTACATTAACACCTTTTTCAATAGCTTCATCGGTTTTCTCAAATCCTGCCGAGTTATCATTTACCCAAAAGTTGAGTACAAACACAAATTGCACCCAAAGCGCATCTTTATAACGTTTGCTAAAAAATTTACGGTCGGTAAGTTCTGTAGTTTCTATGCCTTCTTTCAATATCTCTTCGGCAAAGCTTTCGAAAGCCGTTTTCATCGGTTCAAAAACGCGGGGTGTAGTAAAACCTCTTGGCTGTTTTTTAATGGAATATATAGCAAAGCTGCGGCTGCCCTTAAGCAGTTCAAAAAAACCATAAAAGTAAGATAAAGCCTTTTCGCGGGCAGTGTATTGCGCCCAAACTTCCTGTACTTTTATTTCGTTGATAGTTTTAGTAGCAAAACCAGCCCAAATAGCCTGTTCCACTGCCTCAAACGAGCCAAAGAACTGGTAAAACTCTGCCTCGGTCATTTCATTTTGCTTCGCAAATATATATACCGACTTAGGCTCCGAGCCTTCGGTTAGCACATAGTCAATATATGCGTTCTGGATACTTTCGATAGTTGCCATATTTGATTTGGTTGGCCTCACCTAAATCATCTCCAAAGGAGAGGACTTTTGATTGGCGTGTTGGTTATGTAATTATTTTAATAAACCGTTACTTTTCCGCTCTCCTTTGGAGGGGACTGGGATGAGGCTTATATAAACATCTCCACGGTCCGCTGCAGCTCTCTTGCCTGCACAACACCGGCCTGGCGCCATTTGGTTTGTCCTTTTTGGAATATCATTAATGTTGGTACGCTTTGTACACGGTAAGCGCTTGCCGCTTGCGGGTTTTTATCGATATCAATCTTGATGATTTTTACTTTATCGCCAAGGGCGTGCTTTACATCTTTTAGTATAGGCGGCATCATTTTACAGGGGCCGCACCATTCGGCCGAAAAATCGACCAATACCGGAATTTCTGAAGCTATTATATCCTGGAAATTTGCCATAATTTTTTCGCTATTTAGTTCATTGCTAATGGTTAATAGGTATTAGCTATTGTTATCAATAATAACCATTATTTTAGATAAAAGTTTATTGAACAGAAGCTTAATTGGGAATATGACTTTCCGACTATGAACCCTTAACTATTAACCATGAACAAGAGCACAACAACCGGAATTTACTTAACGCTGGCACTTTTTATTACCTCGTTTGCGGCTTTAGCGCAAGACAAACCCACCGTTATACCACTTTGGCCAAATGGCGCACCCGGCTTCGAAAACAGGCGAAATGAGCCCGAACAGGCAAAGGATTACTGGGTAAAAAACATCCACAATCCATCGCTTACTGTTTTTACGCCCCCGGCAGGTAAAGCCAATGGCGCGGCAGTAGTGATATGCCCTGGCGGAGGCCACCGTTTGTTGGTTTATACCGCCGAGGGTATTGAACCGGCCAAATACCTTAATGAGTTGGGTGTTACTGTTTTTGTGCTGAAGTATCGGTTAGGCCGCGATACCTTATCGCCATATAAAATTGATGTACACGCCAAACAGGACGGGTACCGGGCAATGCGCCTGGTACGTAGCAAGGCGGCCGAATATGGCCTGGATACCAGCAGAATAGGTCTGATGGGCTTTTCGGCTGGCGGTGAGGTTGTTGATATGGTTGCTTTTGGCGATGGCAAAGGCGATCCTAATGCCGCCGATCCCGTTGACAGACAGAGTGCCCGGCCTAAGTTTATTATACAGATTTACCCCGGACCTTTATACATCCCCGATGTGGTACCTGCCGATGCGCCGCCTGCCTTTTTATTAGCGGCGAATGACGACCCATGCTGCGCGGTGCCGGTGGTAAGTTTGATGCAAAAATACCGGGAAGCTAAGGTGCCTATTGAGGTACATTTGTACGCCCGGGGAGCCCACGGTTTTAACATGGGCAAACGCTCGAAATTACAGAGCATCAGCACCTGGCCACAACGTTTGGCCGACTGGCTGGCCGACAACGGTTACCTAAACCCGGCAAGTAAGGAGAGGAAGAAAATTTTACATTAATTATCCCGAAAACTTCATAAAACTACAGTTTTCTGCCAAAATTTGGCAAAAAACAGCAAATTTTGAGCAATTAATCAACACTTAGGTAGCAAAAAATATTCACAGATTTACAAAAAAATACAACTTTTTATAACTTTAAAAAGTATCTGCATCAAAGGTAAAAAGGTAGCCGCATTTAGCACTTAATGCCTTTTTCCGTAGCCAAAATCAGTAGCAAAACAGCCCGGCCATCACTATTGATAGCCGGGCTGTTTTATTACTATGCTTCCCCTGAAATGCACCCTGCAAATCAAAAGCTCCTCCTTCAGGGGGCGGGGGGCTATTGTATTTTATAGCAACTTTCAACAAAGGCCGTGCTTCGGGAAGCTGCGTATACTACATTGTTTAATATTTGGTAACCCGTGGTAACACTTCGCATCTGGCGTATTAAAACAATCCCGGTAGCATTGTCAATCACATAAACACCATTGGTATTGCTATTTGAATATTGCTGGCGCAGGGCGCTTTCAAAAGCAACAGTGGTAGTTTTATCCGTTTTTGATTCAATCCAAAACGTATTTTTCACGTTGGTGCCGGCACTGGTGGTGGTATCTACCCAGGTATAACCCTTTTTCATGGTTTGAAGTGCTGCGTAATCTACAGTTAGCCCCAAGGAGCCGCCTTTAACCAGCTGATCGTTTTGCAAACCGGTAAATGCAAACAGCGTATCATTAACAGCCTGGTTACCGCCGCCACCTTTAACAGCAAAAATAGTATCCCTGGTGCCCAGGCTAACGTTTGTTGTTTGCCCAACCATTGCGGTAAACCGTTTTTGGATATATGAACCGGTATCTGACGGCTGATCGGAATTATACGCCATCGATTTACCCATAGCAAACAAAGTATCGGCAATACGCTTGGTAGTAACCGCAACCTCGAAACCCGATTTTGTTGCATCGGTAACGTTATAGTTTTTTGTTACTGATGAATTGCTGCTGATAGTAAATTTTTGATCATACCGCGCCAAAATAGTGTTTGAGTTTACCAGGGTTGTTTTTTGGTACCCATCGCCTTTTTTAAACGCCAGTTGGCGGTGCTCATCCGCAACAGCCGCAGGGGCCGTTAAAGGTGTAACCAGGGTAGTATTTAAAAGGGCGCCTGCCGGTAATTCTGCTGCCTTTTTCATCTCAAGCCTCAGCGGTGCTGTTTGGGCAAAGCATATCCCCGCAACCACTACAAGCGATAGCGTTAAAAGGGCTTTTAGTTTTTTTATATATGTTCTCATTTTATCTTTTTTATGATTGGTCTTTGGTTCATAGATTATGGTTCATGGTTTTGTTTGTGACTTATAGTTCATTGATCATGGTTTTATTTGTGACTTATAGTTCATAGATCATGGTTCATAGGCGGAAAAATCCTCGCAAACATTTTCTACCAGATCCCAAAAAGGCCATGAACTATCAACCATGAACCATGATCTATGAACCATCAACAAACAACCATTTCCAATTAATGTAACGGTTTTAAGCCAGGTATAGGTGGCGGCATTTTTATCGGCGGCGGCGTTGGTATCGGCGGCGGCGTTGGTATCGGCGGCACCGGTGTTATCGGCGGCGGCGTTGGTATTGGCGGCGGCGTCGGTATTGGCGGCGGCGTTGGTATCGGCGGCGGCGTTGGTATCGGCGGCGGCGTTGGTATTGGCGGCGGCGTTGGTATCGGCGGCGGCGGCGTTATCGGCGGCGGCGTTGGTATTGGCGGCGGCGTTGGTATCGGCGGCGGCGTTGGTATTGGCGGCGGCGTTGGTATCGGCGGCGGCGTTGGTATTGGCGGCGGCATTTTTATAGGCGGTACGGGCGGTATAGGCGGTGGTACATTCCAATCTGAGCGGTTCCCTTGTGCTTTGGCATGCTTTACGCTGGCCAGCAATGTTGCTGCTGCAACCATGGATACGATGATTATCTTTTTCATAGTGTTAGTTAATTATTGTTCATTAATCGGGTAAGCGAAAGGGGCAATCCAATCGAAAATGCCATGTTGACCCTGTCTGATGAATACTTCGTTAAATTGGCAACGCCAATGCCCAGGCTAATTGGCGTTTTAAATGGCCGTATACCGGCCGATAAGCCTAAGTTCATGCCTGTCCATTCGGCGTTGACGGTTAAATGGCGCACCACTTCAAATGATACACCTCCAAACACGGCCGTACCATGCTTGCCTTTACCGGCGGCAATATCGTTGGGGCTTTTTTCATAAAACCGGCCGCTGCCCAAACCAATGGTATAGCTTAGCCTCGAACTGCCCGGCGTAAGCGATGGCATAGTTTGTACCGCGTGGCTTATCGCCATAAAAAAGGTTGATCCCGGCGAATCCGAATATTTATCGGCTGCAAACATTTGTAGCGCGCCTGCCGCTATGCTTGTACCAACAAACAGTTTCCGGCTCAGGATAAAGTTCCCGGAAAAATCTCTGAACTTGTGCACATCGGTCATATTTACACTGGCTGCGAAATTTACCGCCTCAACGGGGTTGCCTACACACACGCCTGCCGAGGCAATCAAATCGGGTTTATTGTTTCTGTAAACTTCGGGGTATGCACCGCCGAGGCCGCCAAAAATATACATCCCAGAGCCGCCAAAACCTGTAGGCGTTAAAAGCGCCATGGGCGCATCGCTGGGATAAAGTTCACGCTGGCCTACCTGCGGCACTTCCTGCGTGGCAGCCACATTGGGTTTCATTGCTAAAAATGAATCAATTTGTTGTTTTAATTCTTTTTCGAACGCGTTTTGGCTAAATGCTGATTGAGCTAACAGGCAAAGTGCAATTACCGCACAATACGTGAATGATAGCCGTGATTTGCAAATCATAGTGAGGGAGATTAGGTTAAGTAATAAGTAGGCCGTTAATTATAGCGCCTGCTAATTGGCAACAGGCTGGTTATGCTTTAACTAAGTTGTAATTTTTTTTCGACAAAACAATGTACATTGCCAAATAAATTTATTTAGGCTTAAATAACAGTAATACAACAATATACTTGCCTGTCTTATTGAAATATCAGGGGCGTAATGATTTCGCCAGGGCGAAAACAGCTCCGTTATACTGCCGTACGAAGCAGGTAAATGCAGGCTTACCGCCCGACCGCCGGTTATCGGGATTACATCAAAACAGAGCTGGCCTGGAAACTTTGGCAAGCCTGTAAATGCAGGCCCGCACATGTGCTTTATCGTATGCTTTGCATGCGCATTATCCGGCTTCAAAGGCTTGGGTTTATCCCTTGCTATTATTACTGCGCCTTCCGAAGATCGTTCCTGCGCAAGCGCTGTTATGCAAAACAGCATGATTACAATTGTGGCTATCAGATATTCCATTTTTTTAGTTTTAGGTTAAAGGGTTTAAAAAGGGGTGTAGGGAGTGGTTGTGTGTGCAATTCACCTGCGCGGTTAAGGGCTAAATAAGTATATTTTTTTCATGATTGTTTTGGTTGTTTGTTGATACAATTTTACGGCGCGGCGGTAAGGTGCACAATACAAAGTAGTTTGTATTTTTGGGGGAGATTGGGGGCTGGAACCTAAGGGATGAAACAATGATTTTAGCGATAGATGTACATTATAAAGCAGCAGGGGCCAAAGCTGTTGGCATTTTGTTTAATTGGGAAGATGCTTTTCCTGAAGAGGTAATTATCGAGTATATAACCGAGGTAGCCGACTATGTACCCGGCGAGTTTTATAAAAGGGAACTTCCCTGCCTCCTGAAAATTATTGAACAAATAAGTTTAGACAATATAGATGCTATTATAATTGACGGCTACGTTTATATTGATAATGACATGAATTTTGGCCTGGGCGGCCGGCTTTGGGAAGCTTTAGAAAAACGCGTCCCGGTTATCGGTGTTGCAAAAACATCTTTCTTTAAAAATAAAGATACCGTGAGGGAATTGAAACGGGGAATTAGCAATAGTCCCTTGTACATATCATCAATTGGGATGGAATTAGATGCCAGCGTGAGTTTTATCAAAAATATGAAAGGCGATTATAGGATGCCCGATATTTTAACGTTGTTGGATAAGAGGACAAAGGAGGATTGATGTGTCCTTTTCCTCTTCACGAAAAAAAACAATATGGGCATGTCCCCCGCCGGTAGAAGCGGCGGCCGGGCTTTTCGTTCATACTGCGCAAGGCATTAGCCACAGGCCGGTATCCACTTCAATCCCTCATGCAAAAGCCGAAGAATCTTTCGGCTTTTGCAACTCAATTCGAATATTAACGGGTCTGCGGAACGGTGCCGACTATGACATAGCCGTTCACCCGGTCAACCTGTATTTCCATCAGCGTAGTGGTATTTGGAAAAAAGAACGATGGTGTATCGGAACTGGTATTCGTTGAGTCATAGATCAGAATGTTCTGCAGATTTTTGGTGTAGTATCCGATTTCTTTGTCAACTGCCGGGACATATACCTTCATAAAGATGCCAAAGCCTGCTTTCATCTCAGGATCTTGACTTATCTCTGCAGTCAGACTTTCCAACTCTGTGGTATTAACTAGTAACCGGCGATAACTGGAGTCTTTCGAAAAGGTGTGAGCTTCCCCATTTACAATTTCGTTGATCCGCCTGCTGTAATCGTATTCTGCCGCGCTCTGATCAATAGCTTGCTTGTTATCTGTCTGTGGGAGTTCATTAACGACAATGCCATCAGCCCTGCTTTTCAGGTAGACTGAAAAATCTAATGTAAAATCCATAGCTGAACGATCTTGATAATCTACCGCATGCACCAGAAACTGCTGGAATTTTGGATTAGCAGATTGGTTATAGGCATCTGCAGTAAAGGTTGTAAGGTCATTCTGCAAAGCTCTAAAATCAACCTCATTTTCCATTTGCAGTGCTCTTACCAGCAGGTTGTTGATGGCCGACGGATCGATCGACTCAACCGATGATTCGGTAATAATCGAACCGTGATCAAGTCCCGTGAGTACACCGAAGGCAATATCGCTGACAGGTTTTGTTGTTACCCACTGATGCCCCGGTGTACTGTCTGAAAGATTGTCTGGCTGGGTAAACTGTAGGCAAAGCTTCGCCGAGTTCAGATTAGTACCTGCTATAACAACAGTACCATCTGTTCCGGGCTTATTCAACCAGCCTCGGATGCCCTTATAATCTGTATCGCCAACCATCACAACTGTACGAATATGATCTGGCATAAAATACTTGCTCTCCCCGAGCAGGTCACTATGAGCAAGAGTCCATTGATAGGAACTGCCGAGTTCCAGGCCGTCCAGCATTATCTTCCCGGTTTCCAGCATATCACCCACCTTCCAGCGTCCCTTGACCAGTCCGCCTAAAAAAGACTTTCCCATCTGGGCCAGCGGCGAGCCGAAGTTTGCCGGAGCCAGCATGACCAGGTTAGTCACAGGGCAATCGGCAATTTTTCCGGTTTTACCATAGTATCGCCACAGCCAGTGGCGCACCACCAGCCCGCCGGTGGAATGCACTACGATTTTCAGATCATAATCCGATTTACCGTTATTATAGATCAAATTTTTCAGGATCAATTCATTATTAAACCCCTCAATTACATCTTCGTAAGTAATATTGTCTTCCCGGGATTCATAATCTGCATAATAGATGGTATCTACCTGTCCTATATCTCTGCTGATCAGAAAGGTTTTCATATCCTGAAACGAGGCCGAGCAGTCGCTCCAGCCGTGAATAATCAGTACTCTGGATGGTTTGTTCATTACGCAACTCTTATTTAAAGGGTGAACCGTATTTAATGATTAATAATATACTTAGGAATACTGCCACAGCAGCCCAGATTTTTGCTGCCAAGTCCTGGCAGTATTTGATGTCGTCCCGCTGCGCACTGTTCATGCGGTTCTTTCCATCAGCCCCGAAAATGTAGGTGTATTCAATTAAAAAAAAGCAGGGCGGACCAATAATCCATGTTCCATATATAAGCATATCCCACATGCTGTAAGTAGTTGGTATATTTTTCTTGGGAGGCGTTGAAAAGTCAACACCTTGATAAATGAAAATGACGGAGGCAATCAGCACACAGATGACAACCCAAAAAAATGTTTTTTGATAAAGTGAGGAACGCCAAAGCTTGGCTTCCGGCTGCGGGAAACCAAGAAGTTGCTGACAATCATCAATCGCTTTAAGAATCGCTGCGTCGCTGGTGAGGGGTCTGACACTTTCCAGCGTGTCATTCACCTTCTGAATATCAGGCAGTATTGTTTCCATAGTACGTGATAGGTTATTGATTGAACACCCAATTTACTATTAAAATTTCGACAAACCCCAATAAAAAATACTATTTAATATTTCATCCGCCCACTGGCGACCACTCAAAACTTGCTCTAACGGGGGCCTCATTTTACAAACAGGCTGCGGCTTTTACAAAAATGTATTTTCCCAATTCAAAAAAATATTATATTTGAAATGACCTGAATATTTTATGATACGTTTGCCCCCTTACGTCTGTCATTTATTTCTAAAACCTAACCAAAATAATTCGCATGAACGAAACAGAGCTTACCGTCGAAATCAATACCTTAAAAAAGGAAATTGCAAATTTGAAAAATGATGCTGAATCTGACAAAAAGAAAGATTTTTGGATCAAATTAGTTTCATCTATTCTGTTGCCCTTAGCAATAGCCGCCTCTGGTTATTGGTTTTCAATGGCAATAAAAACCCAGGAGTTGAAGTTTACGGCAAAGCAAACGCAGGAGCGCGATTCTGTGGCCAATGCGCAATATCAACAACAATTGCAACTTTCGCTGAAAACACAACGCCTGGAAAGCTATAAACTTATCACTCCCCTTTTGGATATCATGACTGGCCCGGATGATAAGAGAAAAGCACTTGCAACCAACCTGATCATGCATATTATACCTGACGAAGGCCCTCAAATCTTAAATATAGCTATTAGCGCAGATCCCGCTAATAAAAAAGTATATCAAGCCAAATTGGACGATCAACAAGCCAATCTCATAGCTGGCTTATTTGCATCTAACAGTACAGACAGGATCAGTGCGGCAAACGAGATTATGGTAGGTTGGTATAAAAATGCGGACATGATTCAGGGAATGGTTGATTATGCCAGCCAACACATGGATAATTCAAATGGCATTTACAATACGGTAATAGTTTTAGGAAATATGCATGGGCGGGTATTAACAATTAAAAAGAACGCCGTTCAATCTTTTTTAGAAAAAGTAATGGCGATGAAAGGCATGAGCAAAACTGTTTCGCTTGCATCTGACTTACATGCTGAAATGTCGAAGTTGTGATAATTAATATAGCAGGCTTTTGAGCCTCAGCCGCCACCCAGTGGTTAACGGGTTAGCACTCATCCTAAGTAATTAATATGTAGATCCCTGTTGTTAATCTATATCCGGGATTTTGTATTTTTAATGGAGGCCCAATTTACAAAACGGAGGCGTTTAGGTTGACGATAGATAATAATTAATCGCCCTAAACACACGGCGCATACTTAGCACGCGGCTGATATCTCACCCTTTCGGGGCTATTATAGAGGCACTTTTAATCGATGGGCGACGCCCATCGCAATCGTATGTCACCCTTTCAGGGCCGGGTAATCGGAATCCTGGCACAGCGTTTTTTACACATCCAAATTTTGAACTTTGACAGCCCTGAAAGGGCGCGATATGCCAACACAGGGCAGCGCCCTGTGCCGTGATGGATACAATATACACGCACGACAGCCCTGAAAGGGTGGCATATACCCGGCGAGGTACTGTGTATGTAGAATAGGTTCGTTCATACAAACTTTCCGCTGGCCGATTTGTATGGCTGATTTGCACGCGGGAGACGCATGTGATGCGCCTCTACGGTTGGGCAAGCAGCACATCAAATGCAAAAAGCCCAACTTTCGCCGGGCTTTTCAAATATTTAAATGGGATTTATTATACCCCTAACAATAACCTTGCAGGATCTTCCAGTAATTGTTTTACACGTACCAGGAAGCTTACCGATTCGCGGCCGTCGATGATGCGGTGATCATATGACAGGGCCAGGTACATCATTGGGCGGATAACCACCTGTCCGTTTACGGCAACAGGGCGCTCAATGATGTTGTGCATACCCAGGATAGCCGATTGCGGTGAGTTTAATATTGGTGTCGACATCATCGATCCAAACACACCACCGTTGGTGATGGTGAATGTACCGCCTGTCATCTCAGGGATAGTCAGTTTGTTTTCGCGGGCTTTACCGGCCAATACTACGATGGCTTTTTCAATTTCGGCAAGGCTAAGGCTATCCGCGTTACGAATAACCGGCACAACCAGGCCTTTAGGGGCCGATACAGCGATAGAAACATCGGCATAGTTACTGTATACAATCTCCTCGCCTTCTATACGGGCATTTACTGCAGGCCAATCTTTCAAAGCCTCGGTGACTGCTTTGGTGAAAAACGACATAAAGCCTAAGCCAACGCCATGTTTCTCTTTAAATTTATCTTTGTATTTGCTGCGTAACTCCATGATAGGCTGCATATCCACTTCGTTAAAAGTGGTAAGCATGGCTGTTTCGTTTTTAACGGCTACCAAACGCTTGGCAACAGTTTTACGTAAGGAAGTCATTTTCTCGCGTTTCTCGCTACGCTCACCAGCAACAACAGGGGCGGCGGCAGGAGTTGGAGCACTGGCAGGCTTAGCAGCGGCGGCAGGTTGTGCAACAGGTGCATTTTGCGCGCCTAAGGCGTCGCCCTTGGTAATACGGCCATCAACACCTGTACCGGACACGGCTTTAGGGTCAACGCCTTTTTCGGCTAATATTTTAGCAGCCGCAGGCGATGGGGTGCCAGATGCATAGGTAACACTTCCGGGCTGTACCGCTGCACCGCCACGGGGCGATTCGTCGGTCGCGCTTACAACTGCTGGGGTAACTGCAATAGGGGCAGCGCCTACACCTTCAATGGTACACACAACAGCACCAATTGGCAATACATCGCCTTCTTTGGCTATGGTTTTTAATACGCCTGCTTTTTCGGCAGTTAATTCAAATGTGGCTTTATCTGATTCCAGTTCGGCAATGGCTTCGTCCATTTCAACGGCATCACCATCTTTCTTCATCCAGCGCGATAAAGTTACCTCGGTGATTGATTCACCTACGGTTGGCACCTTAATTTCTAAAGAACCACCACCGGTAACAGGTGCAGGAGCAGCAACGGGCGCGGCAGCGGCAACGGGGGCCGGTGCAGGTGCGTTAGCTACAACTTCGGGCTGTGGTTGTGCAGCCGACGCAGGGGCAGCAGCGCCTTCGCCCTCTTCAATATTGGCAACCAATGCGCCAATGGCTAAAGTATCGCCCTCTTTGGCAACAATTTGTAAAGTACCTGCACGCTCGGCAGTAAGTTCAAAAGTGGCCTTGTCCGATTCTAACTCGGCAATAACCTCATCCATTTCCACGTGATCGCCGTCCTTTTTTTTCCAGCTTGCCAGGGTTACTTCTGTTATTGATTCACCTACGGTAGGTACTTTGATCGCTAAACTCATATTTTAGTAATTGTATATTTTTGAATGGTTGTACGTTATACGTTTTAAGTTGTACGTTTTGCATGCTCAGCTAACGTTGTATGTTATACGTTTTGCATGATCACATGTAACGCGGTAAGTTATACGTTTTGCATGGTTACGTATAACGTACCACGTAAAACGTATTACCTAACTCAATCCGCTCCGGCATCAGCCATTTTTTTGGTTGTCTTTTTAATTGCTTCTTTTACCACTTTACCCGCAGGCGCTTCAAATGCTTTTGAAACAATGTACAATTGCTGCGCGGCATGCTGTTTGGCAAAACCGGTAGCAGTGCTGCTGCCCTCGTTACGTGATATCACATTCAGGTTAATTACCGTATCGTTATGGAATTTGCGGCAAATGTATGGCCATGCGCCCATATTTTCGGGCTCTTCCTGTACCCAGATAAACTCGGTAGCTTTCTCGTATTTGGCTTTTACCTTTAGTATTTGTGTAACAGGGGTTGGGTATAGTTGTTCTACACGAACAATGGCAACGTCTTTGCGTTTATCGGCTTGTTGCTTATCCAGCAAATCGTAGTAAACTTTACCGGTGCAAAGCAAAACGCGTTTTACTTTTTTAGGATCGGCGTAGGTATCGTCAATCAGCTCGTGGAATTTACCGCTGGTAAAATCTTCTATCGGCGATACACATTTAGGGCTGCGTAATAAACTCTTAGGTGTAAATATGATAAGCGGCTTGCGGAAATCGCGGTGCATTTGCCTCCTTAATATATGGAAGAAGTTTGCAGGCGTAGTACAATTAGCTACCTGGATATTATCATCGGCACAAAGCTCCATAAAGCGCTCCACACGGGCCGATGAATGCTCGGGGCCCTGGCCTTCATAACCATGAGGCAACAACATAACCAAGCCGTTACCGCGCTGCCATTTAGTTTCGGCACTGGCAATGTATTGGTCAACTATGATCTGGGCACCATTAAAGAAATCGCCAAACTGCGCTTCCCAAATGGTTAAGGCGTTAGGGTTGGCCAAAGCGTAACCATACTCAAAACCAAGTACACCATATTCAGATAGCAACGAGTTATAAATGCTCAGTTTTGCTTCAGTTTCGATGGTTGCCAATGGCGTATATTCATCCTCCGAATCGGCCAGGGTTAATACCGCATGGCGGTGTGAGAAAGTACCACGCTTAACATCTTCACCACTTAACCTGATAGGATAGCCTTCTTTTAACAGGGTTCCGTAAGCTAAAAGTTCGCCCATGGCCCAGTCAAAAACTTTGGTTTGGTTAACCATCGTTTTGCGGTCTTCAAACAGTTTTTCAATTTTTTTGAAAAACTCCATGTCGGCCGGCAGTGTGGTTAACTTATTACCTATGGCTAATAATTCTTCTTCGGGTACCGATGTGTCAATTGCTTTAACAAACTCTTTATGGCTGGCCAGGTGCAAACCGCTCCAGGCGCCTTCAAACATGGCAATGGTATCGGTAAACCTGTCTTCGGCTTTTGATTCATCCAACTTTTGCTGCAATTCATCCTTGAACGCCTTCTCTACCCCTTTCAGGTAATTGGCATCAATGCTGCCTTCATCAATCAGTTTTTGATTGTAAATTTTCAGCGGGTTAGCATGCGCCTCGATAGCCTTGTACAACAGCGGCTGGGTGAATTTTGGTTCATCAGCCTCGTTGTGGCCGTAGCGGCGGTAACACAGGATATCAATAAATACATCCTCGTTAAATACCTGCCTGTACTCCATAGCCAGGTTAACAACATAGGCCAAAGCCTCCACATCGTCGCCATTTACATGGAACACCGGGGACAGGACAGTTTTTGCCACATCGGTACAATACGTACTTGAACGGGCATCTTTATAGTTGGTGGTAAAACCTATCTGGTTATTGATAACCAGGTGAATGGTGCCGCCGGTGCGGTAGCCATCCAGTTTTTCCATTTGTAAAACTTCGTAAACAATACCCTGGCCTGCAACAGATGCATCCCCATGGATCAATATAGGAGCGATTTTTGAATGATCGCCATTGTATTTAAAGTCGATTTTTGAACGGGTGATACCTTCTACAACCGGATCAACAGCCTCTAAGTGCGATGGGTTGGGGCAAAGGCTCAGGTGCACTTTTTTCCCGTTTGATGTAGTTACATCCGTTGAAAAACCCAGGTGGTATTTAACATCGCCACCAAAAGGCGATTCGGAATCAAAATTTTTGCCTTCAAATTCCAGGAACACCTCTTTATAGGTTTTCTCCATGATGTTGGTAAGCACGTTCAAACGGCCGCGATGCGCCATACCAATGATGAACTCTTCGATACCCAAATCGGCACCTTTTTTAATAACCGAATCCATGGATGGGATCAGCGCTTCGGCTCCTTCGAGCGAAAAACGTTTTTGCCCCAGGAATTTAGTACCCAAAAAGTTTTCGAAAGTAACGGCTTCGTTGAGTTTATTCAGCATCAATTTTTTCTCGTCGACGGTGAAAGATGGCGTGTTACGGTTTTTCTCCATCCTATCCTCAAACCATTTGATTTTGATAGGGTTGCGAATATACCTGTACTCGGCGCCAATAGCACGGCAATAGGTATCTTCCAGTAACTGGCGGATGTCTTTTAATTTGGCAGCACCCAGGCCAACTTCAACACCGGAGTTAAAAACGGTATCCAGGTCGGCCTCGCTTAAGCCAAATGTTTCCAGCTCTTTACCGGGGTAATAGTGGCGGCGCTCGCGTACCGGGTTGGTCTTTGCAAAAAGGTGCCCGCGTGAGCGGTATCCATCTATCATGTTTAATACCTTGATCTCTTTTAAAAAGTGATCATAAGTTTTATCATCAACGCCCGGTGCAGCTGTTGAAGCTACCGTGCCTGTTGCATTTGTATTTATGTTAAATTCAAACCCCTCGAAAAACTTTTGCCAGCCATAATCTACCGATTCGGGGTCTTGTTTGTATGCTTCGTATAAGGAATTGATGTAGTCTGCGTTGCCGCTATTGATATAATTTAGACGATCCATGTGAAAATGATCTTTAAAACAGTGCAAAAGTAAGCATATACGGTAATATACTTCACAATTAATTGTAAAGAAATTCAGTTAAAAATGATGCAGTTTTGATGGGAATGAGTGGTTTGGAGGGTAAAATATGGTTGGTTAGTATTGAAAAACAATAAAACTTAATCTGGCCATATCTTTCCTCCTGCTGTCAAATAGAACTGTTAGCGGTGCGGAACCTTGGCCCCCGCCATTCAGAATCTAAAGTTTTGACATTTTCTGGTGAGCAATTGTTGAACAAATATTGTTATTTTTGTTAATATGAATGCAGATTTAAACATCAATGAAATCCTGTTGCAGGTTGAACGACTGGACAAAGAAGATCAGCTAAGTCTTTTAGAAAAGCTTGCATTAATGATCCGTAAATCTGAACGAAAACAAAAACAGACAAAACTATCTTCACTATCCGGCATAGGCTCATCTTTATGGAGCAACTTAGACATTGATGAATATGTAGATCAGGAAAGACAGTGGTAGTTACCGAATTTAATCAAAAGCGAATTTTTCTGGATACAGCCCCATTAATTTATTTTATCGAAGGCCATTCTATTTATCAGGACAAGTTAACCAAATACTTTTCTTCCAATGACAACGGCGATTTTACTTTCATCACATCGTCAATTACTTTATTAGAGGTATTGGTTAAACCGTTAAAAGAAGGGAAGCATAAACTGGTAGCCCAATATAAAAACATACTTTTAAATGCAACGGGAGTCCAAATAATCGAAATCTCAAACGAAATAGCTGAAAAAGCGGCTCAGCTCAGGGCTAAATATGGGTTAAGAACTCCTGATGCCTTACAAATAGCTACAGCCTTAACAAATCATACTGATTATTTTTTGACCAACGATCATAGATTGGCAATTATAAGTGAAATAGAAACTGTCACCTTATTGGACTTACAATAAAAACAGGTCCCCCTATCACACCCCCACCAAATCCCCCGCCTCATCTACAGGTGATGACTCCCAGGTGGTTACAAAATCGCTTTTGGTATCCAGTTCTTTTTGCGGGATGGCTGCTATGGTATACTTGCTTACTTTGGCATCATTTACACCGGCGATGAATGCCCAGTTGCCCCAGTTACTTGCAGGCGAGTAATCTATCAGTTTTTCTTCAAAATAGACGGCGCCTTTAGTCCAGTCGGCTTTTAAATCGTTCACCAGGTAGGTGGCCACTATCTGGCGGCATTGGTTACAAATGTAACCTGTAGCGTTTAACTCATGCATACAGGCATCAACGAATGGCACGCCTGTTTTGCCCGCCGCCCATTTGTCAAAACTTTCGTTATTTGCTGTAGCCGCTTCTTCGGTACCCTTTGCCTGGATGAATCTCTGCCCGTGCTTTTTAAACATAAACCTGAAATAATCGCGCCACAACAGTTCCAGTTTCAGCATGCTGCTTTGGGCATCGTTGTGCTTAAATATTTCCCAGTAAACCTGCCTTGGCGATATACAGCCTACAGCCAGCCAAGGCGATAATTTTGAGGTATTGGTAATGATGCCTGCTTTTCCTTTGGCCTTAACGGCAAGATCGGTTTTCGAAAAATATTTATGCAGCTGTATCAGCGCCGCCGTTTCGCCACCCTGGAAATAATTGGTAGCCCGCACATCGTCAACAGGTTGGTTTAAGCCTAACTGCTGCAGGGTTGGTAACTCGCCCGCATCAGTAATATCGGGTGTATAAATATGTTCGGGCGTAGCTACACATGGCCGCACGTCGCTATCACGTTCAACTTTCTTTTTAAATACCGCAAAACTATCAGGGATATCTTTTATCGGAAAGGGCAAATCCTCCTTGTGGTACATGGTGTGCCCTATGAAGTGCTTCAGGTTAAGCCGCAGCTTCCAAAGGGCAGCTTCTACTTCTTCGGATTTTGCTGTTTCTTCATAGGCCACCTCCCGGTGATGGTATACTTCATTTACCTGGTATTGCGCAGCAAGCTGAGGTATAATTTCGGCGGGGTTACCTATGCGGATAATGAGCTCGGCGCCGTAACCCTGCAGATTTTTACGTAAATCGGCCACGGCCTCCAATAAAAACCGTGCCCTGAAACTTCCTGTTTTGCTGGCGCCGGATGCTGTTTGCTGAAAATAATATGGATCAAAACAATATACCGGCAGAACTTT
This sequence comes from Mucilaginibacter sp. P2_A5, assembly GCF_056404995.1. Lineage (NCBI taxonomy): Bacteria > Pseudomonadati > Bacteroidota > Sphingobacteriia > Sphingobacteriales > Sphingobacteriaceae > Mucilaginibacter > Mucilaginibacter sp. P2_A5. The sequence continues at coordinate 161,626 of NZ_JBFUCY010000015.1, read as the reverse complement.
ATCAGCCTTGCGCACGGCTTCTAACAAAATTTCGTTATCATGTATCCGCAAGTCATTTCTAAACCAAACCAGTATCGTTCTATCGCTCATAGTTAAACAGGGAGTTAACTGTATTAATGCAGACCACAAATTTGCAATTAATTTATGTCTCCTGCACCGTTCGCTGCAATATTTGACATCTTCCCAACATTTTCCTCCATTTTTTACCATTTTAAACAGCTTTTGGAAAATGGGGCAATTTTTGTGACGCAACTTTCTTTGCGCGAATAATTGCTAAAGATAGACTATCTGTGTCAAAAAAACACATTGATCATTATCAAATGCAAAAAAAGCTGAATAAAAACTTACTTATCCGTCTTGATTTTAGCCCTGATGATCGAATCCTTCTGCGCGTTTGTAAGCTTATAATTAAACCCGAAAATGGCGCCCTCAAAATCGCCGTAAGATGGATTAGGAATGATAATGTACCTGCTGCCAAATTCTTTTTCCAGTTTTTGCGTGGTGGCCGTCCGGCTTTGCTCCGTTGGGTGATTATCATACAGCATATCAAAATCGGGCAGGTTATCGCCGCAAAGCAACAGGATGTTGTGGGTTTTCAGTACGTTTAACCTGCGTGTCTCCTTGCTCGATGTTGATATTTTTAATTGCAGGTGTGCGTCATCGGCGTTTGGCAAGCCATATAACTGCAGGTTTTTAAGGGTTGTTGCCCGCTCATTTTCGTTACGATTGGTGATGTAAAAAATAGTGATGCCTTTTGAGGCTGCGTATTTTAGAAATGCCGGGGCGCCGGGCACGGTATCGGCCACAGCCTTGTCAGTCCACTCCTTCCAGGTGGCATCGGTATAGTCTTTGTTTTGCAGCGCACGGGCTGCATCATAAGGGCTGTTATCCAACAGGGTTTCGTCAATATCGGTAACAATGGCCAAGGGTTTGCTGCCGGGACTTTTAACACCTTCATCAACCCGAAGCCTGGCAATATTATAGGCCTGGAAACATAAAGCCTTATACTCGGCCGCGCGTTGCTGCCAAATGGAAGCCCAGGCTTTGCCGCTGTTGGTTATGGAAGCAGCGCTGTTTGTTGCAATCGGTTTTGTTGCGGCACAGGCTGTAAACAATAGGATTATGGGTAGTAGGTGTATTTTCTTCATTGACGGTTATAGTATCTTGTTGATCCTGGGATGTGAATTTTCACGAAATTCTGAAGGGAGATTGACGTATATCGCATGGCGGAGACGACTCACCCGGCGAGGCTACGCCCGCCACCCTCTCTTCGGCTGCGCCGGAAAGAGGGGTTTGAAAATTGATTACCTGGTTTGCCCATTTTTTTATTATAAATATCCGGTTTCAAGCCCCTCTTTCCAACGAAGTTGAAGAGTGGGTGGCCCAGCGTAGCGTCGGCAGGGTGAGTCATAGCCAGCGTTCAAAGCCAACGTCTGTGTATCGAATTTCACGAAATTCTGCAACTCAACATTACAAAATAGCTTTACAACAGCTCCGGCTTAATTTTATCCGTAAACTCTTTGGCAAATTTATTCAGTTTTGGCTGGATAACAAACGCGCAGTACGACTGGCCAGGGTTATCGTTAAAATAATTCTGATGATAATCTTCGGCCGTATAAAACTGGCTGGCCGGCGTTACCTCGGTTACTATCGGGCTGTCGAAAACCTTTTCATTAGTTAGGGTATTAATCATGGCAATAGCCGCGTCCTTTTGCTCAGGGGTAGTATAAAATATAGCCGACCGGTATTGCGTACCTACATCATTACCCTGGCGGTTAAGTGTTGTGGGGTTATGGGTTTTAAAGAAAACCAGCAGCAACTCATCCAGCGATAATACATCAGCATCGTACTCCAGCTCAATTACCTCGGCATGGCCGGTTGTACCCGTGCAAACCTGTTTGTAGGTTGGGTTATCCACATGACCACCCATGTAGCCCGATGTTACCGAAATTACGCCCTTAAGCGATTGAAAAATGGCTTCGGTGCACCAAAAGCAACCATTGCCGAAAGTTATTTTGTGTGTGTTCATTGTATTTGTATCCTCAAAAGTAATGCCTGGCAAATGCCCTGGCACAAACAGTATTTGATTATGTCAATTAAATTACCAAACTTAGTGTTTAAACCTCCATTAACCTCAACATTATGAAAATTGCAGTATTAATTGCCCGCATATTGCTGGGCCTCATCTTCGTAGTATTTGGCTTTAATTTCTTTTTTCATTTTATCCCAATGGCGCAACCGGTCATGAGCGACAAAGCCCAGGCTTTTAGCGGCGGCTTGTTTGGCTCCGGTTACTTTTTCCAGTACATGAAAGTTATCGAGATTACCTGCGGCATCGGTTTGCTCATTAATCGTTACACAGCGTTGTTTGTGCTTGCCCTTTTTCCTATTTCGTTAAATATTTTCCTTTTTCATTCCATACTGGCCCCCGCGGGTGTACCAATGGGTTTAGGGGTAATTATTTTAAACCTGTTTTTAGGCATAGCTTACTTTAAATACTACAAAAGTATTTTTACAGCGGTGCCAACCGTGTAAAGTTCTTTTAAACAGAAACGCTCCGATCCTCTCATCTTACCATGTAGATACATCTCTTTTTCTTTAATAAAAGAAATTGTCATTTCCTTTGGAGCAAGCGGCGGGATTGCGGCGAGCGCGACAGAGAAACCCTATACGATTTGCACTACAATCCGCCTTTCGAAATGCAGGGCGCAAAAGTTTTTTTGCTGCGCTCAAGAGATGATTTGGCGTGGGGGCATATTTTTCGGGTATGTACTAAGATAAGGATACCGCCCGCGGTAAACCAAACAACGGAAAAAATCGGGGCGGGCTTTTAGCACCAAAGTGTACTGTACGGGTACGTCCTGGTACGGGGTGGTACACTGCCGGTAGTTAATATTTTTAAGTAAAACAAAATACTCTAAATTATTACCCGCAGGTTAGTAGCAAATCAGTCTTAACTCTTGACTGTTGGTTCTTTTCCAGAACGGATAACCACATCAACCGGGCGAGAGCTTTATGCTATCATTATGGGCAAAAATGGTTTTGGCTATTACCACATAATCACGATACACAAGCATCCAGGAATAATCTTCGCAATTAATTATATATTAGTATCAATAATATTTAGTGCTTTTACCTTTGAAAAAATTCCCTTTTTTTTTACAGCGTGATGCGATGGATTGCGGGCCCACTTGTTTGAAAATGGTTACGCAATATTTCGGGCGTAATTATACCATTCAATCTTTACGGCGCTTATGCGCTATAAATAGTGAAGGAGTATCTATGCTTGATATTAGTGAAGCGGCAGAGCAGTTAGGATTACGGACATTAGGTGTAAAGTTAAAAGCTGCACAACTAAAAACTGCCGATCTGCCCTGTATAGTTCACTGGCGTCAAAATCATTTTACGGTGTTGTATAAACTAAAGGGCGGTAAGTATTATATAGCCGACCCGGCAGCAGGCTTATTAAAAATTGAAGAAAACACGTTTAATAATAGCTGGCTTGTTGATGGCAACGCCGATGAGGGTAATGTTCTTTTTATACAACCAACCCCATTATTTTATCAGCAAAACGGCGAAAATGAAATAAAATTAAATTGGAGCTTCATTACCGGGTATTTAACTACTTACCGGCAGTTGTTGTTTCAGTTGGTGCTTGCTCTTGCCACCGGCACGCTTATACAACTTGCGGCCCCATTTTTAACGCAATCGATAGTTGATGTAGGTATCAGTAATCATAACCTGAATTTTATCAATGTAATCCTGATAGCACAGCTGATGCTTTTTGCCGGTAGCACAAGTGTGGAGTTTTTGCGGTCGTGGATATTGTTGCACATTAGTACCAGGGTAAACATTTCTATCCTTACAGACTTTTTGATAAAGCTGATGAAGCTTCCGATGAGTTTTTTTGACACTAAAACCGCCGGCGACATTATGCAGCGGATAAGTGATGAAAAACGGATAGAAAGCTTTTTAACAGGCTCCACGTTAAGTACGGTGTTTTCTGTTTTTAACTTTATTGTGTTCTCGGTCATTATCGCTTTTTATAACACGCTGGTATTTGCCGTATTTGCCGCGGCCACAATTCTTTACGTCACCTGGATAGCTGTTTTTTTGAAACGCCGAAAAGAGCTGGATTATAAGCAGTTCTCAAACAATTTAAAAAATCAGGACAACATATTGGAAATTGTTAACGGCATGAAAGAGATAAAGTTAAACAACGCAGAAACGGGAAGGCGTTGGAAATGGGAGCATACCCAGGCGGCTTTATTTAATTTCAATATAAAATCGTTGGCCTTAAGCCAATACCAGCAAGCAGGGGCCGTTTTTATAAACCAGGGAAAAAATATCCTGATTACATGGTTGAGTGCTAAAGCTGTTATTAACGGCGACTTTTCATTAGGGGCCATGATGGCCATACAGTATATTGTTGGGCAGTTAAACGGCCCTGTTGAACAATTGATAGGCTTTACCAAAGCATACCAGGATGCCAGGATAAGCGTTGAGCGTTTAAATGAAATTTATGCCATTGAAGATGAAGAACCTGCCGGCAGGGAATACGTTGATCAGTTGGGTGCAAACATGGGGATTAACATTGATAAAATTACGTTCAGATACCCTGGTGCCGGTAACGAGCCTGTATTGCATGACATAACTTTACATATTCCACCCGGAAAAACAACTGCTGTTGTTGGTACCAGCGGAAGCGGAAAAACCACCTTGTTAAAACTTTTGTTAAGATATTATGAACCGGAGGCCGGCGAAATTTATGTAGGTGATGACCAACTTAAGAATTTGAAATTTAGCACCTGGCGCAGCAAATGCAGCGCCGTGATGCAGGATGGATATATTTTTGCAGATACCATAGCCGGTAACATAGCAATGGATGAAAATGTGTACGATGCCGAAAAGTTAAACGCGGCGGTACGCATTGCCAATGCCGGGGATATTATAGACAATATGCCCTACGGAATTAACTCGAAGATAGGTATTGGCGGCCAAGGCCTTAGCCAGGGGCAAACCCAGCGTATATTAATAGCCCGTGCCGTTTACAAAGACCCCGAATTTGTTTTTTTTGATGAAGCAACCAATGCGTTAGATGCCAACAATGAAAAAGCCATAATTGAAAACCTGCAAGACTTTTTAGCAGGTAAAACGGTAATTGTTGTTGCCCACCGCTTAAGCACAGTAAAAAATGCAAACAATATTGTTGTGCTTGAAAAAGGCCATATAGTTGAACAAGGCACTCATGCCAGCCTGGTAAATGCGCGCGGTACGTATTATAACCTCATAAAAAATCAACTTGAATTAGGAACCTGATTTATGGAAGAACCCGTTCAAAAAAATCAAAAACATTCGGATGCAATTAATGAAATAATAGCGTCGCCACCCAAATGGCTGTTAAGATGGGGTGTAACATTGTTTGTGGGGTTATTTTGTATAATCGGCATAGTGTCGGCTTGGGTTCGATATCCTGAATCACTTACCGCAAGGGCTACCATATTGAATGGTAATTATACCCAGGTTACCGCCGCCCCTGCACCGGGTTTGCTCATTAAGGTATTTGTAAAAAATGAATCGCAGGTTCATAAAAACCAGCTTATTATGTTAATTGAAGATGTAACCGGGCATTATTTGAAGGTTGCAGCCCCATCAGCGGGAAAACTAAATTTTATTGGATTGCCGGTAGAAAATACCCGCGTAAAACCGGAAGATGTTTTATTTGTTATCAATACCAGGCGCGATAGTATATTTTATGGCATTATTCCCTTTCCGCAAAAATTATCAGGTAAAATACTTAAAGGCCAGCATGTTTTTATAACAGCCGACATTTACCCGGCAGAACAATACGGTGTAATAACCGGCAACATTGACAGCATCAGTGATTCTCCTGGAAAAGACGGTCGGTTCTTGGCCCGCATAGCCATAAAAAACAACTTTAATAAAGGCATAAAGCTTAGGGCGGGATTAAGCGCAGATGTGAAAATTATAACCGGCGACAGGCCATTATTATACAAGCTGATAGGCAAAATGTATAAATATTAATTGCTTATACAAGTGTATAAAAAAATTAATATCTGTCTTTGATTTTTTTGGGATATTAAGTTTATTATATATCTTGCTATAACAATACCTATTATCCTTAATATACTCCTATGCTATCGTTTTCAGATTATAAAAATGCAGAGGCAGCTATCATCCTGCTGCTGAAGGAAATGAAAATCGATATTCCATCCGAAAAAATAGTGACGGAATTAGAAAAGCACCCTGATTATCCCAGCATGCTGTCGTTGAGTGATGTATTAGACAACTTCAATATCGAAAATTCGGCATTCAGAATAGATTCGGACAGCATTGGGGAAGTGAGCACGCCGTTTATAGGGCATTTTAAATTGGATGGAGGAAGTTTTTTAGTAGTTCACGATATAAATAAGGACTACGTACGCGTATCAGGCAACCAGTGGCGAAACAAACGTTTTTCTGTAGAGCGATTTAATTCGCTGTTCAATGGTGTAGGTTTGATCATAGAAGCGCCAGAAACTAAAATAAGTAACGAAAGCATATTCTCATTTTTTAAAAGCATAAAATCGCCGGCGATGATAGTGGGGGCTTGCCTTATCATAGCAGCATTCCTTATTTTTCATACAGGTTATATTGACAGTCCTCGCTGGCCTGTTATAATACTTACGGTTTTTAAAGTGATGGGGGTGATTGTTTCTGTGCTATTGCTCAGTCAGTATATAAACAAAAACAACCCCTTAGTAAAAAAGCTTTGCCAGGGAGAAGGCAGGGGTAAATTGAATTGCAATGCTATTTTGTCATCCAAAGCTGCAGTAGTGTTTGAAGGTCTTTCGTGGAGCGAAGTAGGTTTTTTTTACTTTACCGGGACCTTATTTACGCTGATAATTGGCGGACAGAATAATTCTTTGTTGTATATGCTTGCCATTATAAACTTTATAAGTTTGCCATATACTTTCTATTCCATTTATTTTCAGGCATTTGTTGCGCGCCAGTGGTGTGTGTTTTGTTGTATGGTGCAGGCCCTGCTATGGCTTGAATTTGCGGTATTTGCAACAATATTTAAAACGCCGCTTGTTTGGCCTGAATATGCGGATTGGGGTAATTTGATTATTGGCATGCTTACCCCGGTTTTGGCATGGCTGCTGTTAAAACCATTGTTGTTAAATATGCAACAACTCAAATCGTTAAAAGATCAGTTGCGCCTGGTTAAATATAACAGTCGTTTTTTTAAAATCGCACTCCACGACCAGCCCAGATACACATTGCCTGATGAAGCCTGGAGTATAGTACTGGGAAACCCGGATGCTACTAATGTCATTGTAATGGTATCTAACCCATACTGCGGCCCTTGCGCAGCCACGCATGTAATGCTTGATGAATTGTTGGAAAACAATGCCGAATTACAGGCCAGGATAATTTTCAGTACAGATAATGCCGAATTTGACAAACGAACATCCGTTGGCCGCCACCTGATGGCCTTGAACGCGTTGGATGATAAATCACTTGTTAAAAATGCCCTTGATAGCTGGTATAAACAAAGTTTGAAGAACTATGAAAAATGGGCTAAACTATATCCTGTTGACATACATACAGAGGAAATTGATAAGCTTGATATGCAAAGAGCATGGTGCCGTATAGCCGATATAGCCGGTACTCCGGCGGTTTTATTAAACGGATACCACTTGCCCGATTTTTATAGGTTATCTGATATAAAATATATGATAACATAAGTTGGGCACTAATTCTTGTATTGAAAATTACAATATTTTTAGTCGTTAGTAATAACTGTTGGAGCTGATAATCAAAGGTAATTTATTAAAAAAAGTATTATAATAATAGGAAATTAAAAAGATAGTTTATAAATTTAAGCATGGTGAACGCGCCTTATACCTAATACCAAAATAAGGCCAAAACTTATATCTTATTCATGAAAAAATTATCTAAACAAGAAATGAAAAACGTTAGGGGCGGTACAAACGGACAGTTATGGACCTGTGACTACGTGGAGCAACCAGGACATTTTCTCACCTTTTGCCACCTTGGCGATCCTACTTTACATACCGACCCATCATGTTCGGATGTAAACACCTGTACAGCAGGCGCAAATTGTAGCAACCCGTTTGATTGTCCATAATTAAATTGAAAGTAGTCTATATCTAAAGAGCCTAAATTTTTATTAAATTATACACTAATCAGTTATTAAATTATGATAAAGTTATCAAAAAAAGACATGAAAAATGTCAGGGGAGGTGATCCAAGTTGTCATTTATGGCTATGTAACGATCATTCAGGCGGTCCATTAATTTACTATGTATATTCCGTTAATAATCCGGAGTTTCATGGAGATCCGACGTGCGACTACATATATCATTGCGAACAACAAACGACAACATGTACCCATACATCAACATGTCCGTAAATCCCGGCATCAATCGATAAAACGAGTCGAAATATCGCCGAAGAATCCCGGATGTAATACATTTGGGATTTTTTATTTTACGCAACAGCTGGCAAATGAGTGCCGTAGGCACGGCCCATCTATTATATGCCTTGTTAAAGCGGCGCTAAAGGCTAAGCGTCACTTATCGCTTCCCTTTTTCGTTACTTTGTTTCCTTTTCAACCTTACCCCACAGCCCTAAGTAAATAACAATTCCTATATTGGTTTAAATTTAAACCTCATGAGCGATAACAGTACCTCCATAGTTCCTAAATTAACCCAATATCCCGATAGATTACCAAAAGCCAAAACCATTGTCGACTGGCTTATTAGTATCGGGGCTGTGGAACCGGTAAAAACCGATTGTATTTTGGGCAAGGGCCTTGGCTATCCTATTGGCAAAAACGCCGAAGCTTTGGTTGACGAGCCCGAATACCTCCCCTACGGTTTAACTACTTGCGGGTTTAAAGTAATTACCGAAAATACCGTTTTTGATGCCGGGGCAAATGGCCTCGACAGCTTTGTTTGCCCCAATTGCGGCGACGATATTTTAGAAGCTGGCTGGGACCTTAATGATTTTCACGAACAGGGTAACCCCAGCCTAACCTGCCCGCTATGTAACCAGGTTGCCGACCTTAACGACTACGACATTGAACCAACCTGGGGCTTCAGCAACCTGGGCTTTACCTTCTGGAACTGGCCCGAGTTAAAGGATGGCGTTATAGCCGAATTTGAAGAACGTCTTGGCTGCGAAGTGAAGATTGTGAATTGTCATATTTAAGAGGTTGTTCCAACGGCGGCAGCCGTCCTGGTTGCAATGCCGGGAAACTAACATATAAAGCCAATGAGAGCTATAATTTTAATTTTGGCGTTAACCGTCTTTTTTTCGTGTCATTCAACTGGCAACAAGGCCGGTAAGGCATCAGTATTTGTTGAGGGCTATTGGATTCCCGAACATGTTAAATGGTTAAGCCCGAAATCTGGTATGCCCGAAATAGACACAATAGTTAGGTATGCTAATTTCCAAACGCTTTGTTTTGATAACAAAAATCGCTTTTATGTCCTTCAGTCTACACAAAGTTTTCCCAAAGGGCACGACTCGCTGATTTTTGAATCAGAACCGGGTATACGTGTACACAAAGGAAAATGGCGGGTTGCCGATTCCGGAAAAATTATGCTTGAATATAAAGTAAAGAAGGGATCACTTAACACCATAACTGTACAACTCCCCGACACTGCCAAAAGCCTGTTCTTTAACGGCATTACCTACCGGAAAACCACATTGTACGACAGGCTGAGCAAGCGAAAACTGGATGCTTGCAAAGATGACCCGCTTCTTGATTTAGAATAGCTGATTCAGGATGTCCAATATAATAGGTTTTGGTTGTATCCTATTGCCTCCAATTTTAGCGCAACTCTTATACAAGGGGGTGGGCTGCAAACTTATGTTCGATTCCGTTGTCGTAATGATGCCTGCCGGTTAACATGCGCCGTGCCCACGGCACTCCATTGCTATTGTTTATTCATCGGTCGGCGGGAGCAGCCTGGGTCATCTCCCGTAAAGAGACCCATCCGTACGGGCTGTCTTTATACTTCGCGAAAACAGTCATCGACCTGCCGCGGGCAATTGATGATTTTCCGCCATTAACCGGGGTTACTCTGAAAGCAAAAATACAGGTTTCAATCGCTGTATTACCATTAAATTCCGTGCTTTCAATTTGGTTTTTAATAAGCTCTATTTTTGATGCATGAAACATTGCCGTTAATTGTTTAGCCAATGCCGCCCGGCCGGTAACTACATTGTCGCCGCCAAAGTACTTAACAACATCCGGATGGTGCAGCGCCACTATCGCTGCCACATCGCCGCGGGCAAAAGCGGCGCTCATGGCCATTTTGGTTTTTTGCAGCGCAGCTTTATCAGCGGTTACATTATTGCTTTGGGGCGATGAACAGCCATAAAGTATCAGGAAGATAAAAATAAGGGAACGCGGTGCTTTAATATCCATCATTGGTTTAGCCTTAATAAAAATAAGAAATGTTATCCATTTATCCGCCGGTTAAAGCGTCTGCGCCGGCTTTTATCCACATGGCAAAACTATTCCCCCCTTTCGGCAAATAATTGTTTATCAGCGAGCTGATGAATAATTATTTGCGCTACTCTCTGTTTTACTCCTATATTTTTCAACGGCGATTGATATAAATTTAACGCTCTATTTTAAGTTATGCAACAATAATTTAAATTAATCTGCCACTTCAAATAAACAATATAAAGTTAAGTGCCCTCGCTTTATTCTTCACTCCCGGTTCTTTTCCAGAACGGATAACCTGTCAAAGCAAATCCCTCCCCTGGTTTCCAGCTCAAGTTTTTGCCCGCGAATGAGGACTGGCGCCTGCCTTACATATTGCTTAAAGCCTGCCGACTTGAAGGTTATTTCTCCGTTAATCATCACCATATCCCAATCATATTCAAATTCCTTGCCCAGGTATTCCGCGGCTACTGTTGCCTGTGGGTTTTCCCTTTGGATAAAATCTATGATAGGTTGTTGGCCTTCTAATTCAAACTCAACCTGCCGAACGTTTTCGAATAGTAAGGTGCAGGGAGCAATCCAAAACTTATAATATTTGCTTCCCTTTTTGGGTTTTACCCATTCAAACATATAGTCGATATCCAGCAATAATTCGTAGTCGTCGTTGAAACAGAAGGAATGGATATGGCAGTCGTGCCAGTTCATGGTATCAAAGTCGGCATCTGTGAACAGGTATTTTTCTAATTGATAGGGGCTGGCCATGGTTGAATAAGGTTGGTGCAAAATGATGATTGATATTTGCCAAGATAAGCAATAAGTTGGTTATAGATTAAAGAGACTGCCGTTGGGTGAGCCAGGCACCTTTTATTAGTATTTATGATAGTATCTATGAAAAACTGCCTCGTAGAGGCTACCTGTTTGTAGCAAAATCTATCCGAAATTCTTTTATGCCCCGCAGGGGCTACCCACCTCAGTATTAAAAAGCTATTACATGAGGTAAAAGACTAAAACGGGATTTCCCTGGCCGTTATATTAGTTCGAAGTAGAATGGGCCAGCGTTATGAAAGAGAACCTTAGGTTGGGCCGATATGTTAGCCGCGTTTTTTTTACATTATTTAGTTGTAATCGACAACATCGGCCCGCTCAATTGCCGCGGGAGGGCTGTTACTTTTGTCTTGATACAAAAGTAACCAAAAAATCAAGTCAGCAGAAAGGCTTCTTTGCCGCACGGGCCTTTGCCCTGCAAAACGGCCAAAACCTGGGCTGGAATTATTTTGCCCCGGAGCTCACCCCCCCCCGCTGCAAAAACTTCCTATGCCCTGCAACCGCACTGGCCACCATCGTTTTGGCCGTTTTCGCCCGAAGCTGCTCTGCTGACACTTCACGGAAAACGAGAGGCTATTTTTTATCATAGACATATGAGTTAAATCAGGTGCAATTCAACTCTGTTCTTAAATAAAACCGCCAATAAAAAAGAACCATAGGTTCGGCCAGTGTTGTAGCCATGGGTTTTAACCCGTGGTAAAATAAACAGCAGGCAAAAGAGTGCCGTAGGTACGGCACATATATATTACGTATCCATCAGCAGCTCGCCCAGCCGTTACACCAAAAGTCTTAACTCTTGATTCTAATCTCTTGACTCTTTTCCCCAGGCGTTTCCCCAACCGGTAGAAGTTGGGGCCGGGTCATCCGCTCATACTACACAGGCCTTAGGCGTGGGCCGGTATCCGCTACTACCCCTAACGCAGACTGTGGGTATACAAAAACACTCGGATGAAATTAAGCATCCGGGCATTGCATATTCATTACTTAGCATGGCGTTTACCTATCAGCGGGCCACAAGGCTGGAGCCTTGCGGCAGCGAAAAGACCTTGCGGTAGCAGGGGATTATTTTGCCCTCGCCCACATTGCCCCTACCGCAAAAACTCCCTATGCCCTGCAGCCGCACAGCCCCGCATCGTTTTGGCCGTTTTCGCCCGAAGCTGCTCTGCTGACAGATTTAGGGAAGCGACGACATTTCGTTTATCGTGCGGAAAGAAGCATGTTAATTCGAAGTTGTGAGGGCATATTGCATGCGATAAACCAAACAACAGGAGGAACTCCAATAAAATGCGGGCGGGCGGATGACTGCTCAAGACTTGCGCTAAAGTGTGCACATATATTGTGCGCCATTCTGTCCCCGTGGGGTCTCTCAACGAGGACCCTGCGGTGTACAAAGCCAGTTGCAATCCCCAAGCTGCGTTTTCTGTCCCCGCGGGGTCTCTCAACGAGGACCCTGCGGTGTACAAAGCCAGTTGCAATCCCAAGCTGCGTTTATGCGATATGATCGGGACACCTCAGGGTCCTCTACGAGAGACCCCAAGGAGACAGCTGATGATTTACGTGTAGCTTACCTGTCCCGTGGGGTGCCGAAACAAGTTCGGCATGACTTTGGGGTAAACAAAAAACCTCCCGGAGTTTTGGGCCTCGGGAGGCTTTGGTATTTTGGGTTACCGATGTGCTACGTTCTGCTTCCCGCTGCCGCAGGCCTCCAGGCCTGTGCGCCCGTATGCAAATCACGACGCTATTCGAAAACACTATGCTCACATTTACTCGCAATTTCGCGTTAGGGGGTGTAGCGGATACCTGCCTCGCGCCTAAGGCCTGTGCAGTATGAGCGGAAAACCCGGCCCGCAGGGAACGCTCTGAAAAGAGTCAAGAGATGAGAATCAAGAATTAAGACAGCTGCGATTAGTAGCAAGTAGCAAGACTGATTAATGCCACAGCAGCCTTGTTTATAGATTGATTTCGCTTTTTTCCTGCCACTCGAAATTTCCTGTTCGGTTAGCGATTAGCCAACGCTTGTTTTCACGCACATAATGGTCGTGGTAAATAGCACTTATACTGGTCTTCATTTTTTTACCGTGCTCGGTACCGATTAATGTAATCAAACAATAACACGTTCCGGTGGCGCTATTGCCGTCGATATTCACCACCTGCTGACCGTTAAAATGGTGGATTATTTCAACATCTTTAAGAAAACTACCAAACGCTTCCGCCATTTCTTTCCGGCCTTTCAGTTTTAAAATAGCTGTATCCCCGGCAAAAGTTTCCGACACTGCATTTTCAGAAAACTGCTGCACCTGTGCTTTAAAATCTTTTCTATCGCCAAGAATAGAAACGTTATCAACAAGCTCTCTGAGCAAAATCCTGTCTTCCAATTCCTTAATATTCATAATTGTTGTTTTTTTTTAAAGAAGTCGTCTCCTATTGAGGCAGCCTCCTGGTATATAAATGACTATGAACTTTAAAATGCTTGTTGCGTTCCGGCTTTAGTGCTTAAACTACAGTAAGCACTATCTTGCCTTGAATGCTTCCGTGGGCAGCTCTTTCGTGCGCCTTTTGAGCATCCGCGAGCGGAAACGTGCTGTCAATGGCGACACGAACAGTCCCATCATCGAGTAATCGGGCAAGTTCAGCTAACTGTGCGCCGCTCGAGCGTACCTGGGTGGCCGACACCGTTATGCCCAGCTTCGCGGCTTCCTCTGTACCCGAAAAGCCTAAAGGGAACACCGGGAATAAAGCTCCGCCGCGTTTCAATGTGCGCAAAAAACGGCCGGTGGTTGGCCCGCCAACACTATCGATGACCAGGTCAACGTCATGCACAACATCCTCGGGAGTGGTGCTGGTATAATCGATGAATTCGTCGGCGCCGAGACCTCGCAGGAACGCTTCATGCTTACCCGATGCTACAGCGATTACGTGCGCACCCTTCCATTTTGCCAGTTGCACTGCAAAGTGCCCAACACCACCCGCGGCACCGTTAATGAGCACCGTTTTGCCTTCGAGCGGCACCGGCTCATGCTTGTTCGGTTGAAGCGGATTCTGTACGTTGTGGCCTACGTCAATCATGAACTGCCATGCGGTGAGCAATGACATTGGCGCCGCCGCGGCATGTATGTGATTGATGCCGGCCGGCTTAAGCGCAACTTCTGATGCAGGCGCGGTAACGTATTCGGCATAAGCCTGGCTGGGCCCATAGCTGGGAAAGCGAACCATCGAATACACCTCATCACCGATGGCGAAGTCCTTAATATCGTCGGCGACCGCCTCGATGACGCCCGAAATGTCTGTCCCCAGAATTATGGGAAAGGGAACTTTTGGCTGCCACTCAGGCGGCAGCATTTTATATCCGTCGCGCAGATACCAGTCGGGCGGATTGAGACCGACTGCATGAACCCGAACGCGTACTTCTCCCGGCTTAAGTTCGGGAATCGGCGCATCCTCATAATGCAGCACTTCAGGGCCCCCGAACTCATGCTGCCTGATCGCCTTCATTACTGCCATTTTATCTTTTGAATTTAAGTCCATTTTTTACTTATTAATGAGCTGCAAACTTAAACGCAATGTTTACATTTGGCAAGTATGTACTTATTTGTATCTTACATACTAAAAAGTTTGTAATGTTGAATATCAGTTATTTATGAATAAATAAAATGAAAAATAAAGCAGAAATCCCTGAATGTATACAGAATTGCGGCGTTGAATATGCTTTCAAGCGCATTGGCGGAAAATATAAAGGACGGATCTTGTGGCATTTGAGCTTGAAAACAGTACTGCGTTATGGCGAATTGAGCCGGACCTTGCCCGACATTACTACTAAAATGCTTACCCAAACTTTAAGGGAGTTGGAAGAGGATAAATTAATAGTGCGAAAAATGTACCACGAAGTGCCGCCCAAGGTAGAATATTCATTGAGTGATACAGGGCAGGAATTAATTCCGTTTATTGAACATCTTCACATTTGGGGCAAGAAACAATTGGATAACGAATCGGCGATTAACCAATAGATGCTAATAACAGTTTAAAATAAGGAATTGACAGGTTGCTCCATCCGAGCAAAACATTTGTAGCACAGGGCTATTAAACAAAAAAATCTGTCCCCGTGGGGTCTCTCAACGAGGACCCTGCGGTGTACAAAGCCAGTTGCAATCCCCAAGCTGCGTTTATGCGATATGATCGGGACACCTCAGGGTCCTCTACGAGAGACCCCAAGGAGACAGCTGATGATTTACGTGTAGCTTACCTGTCCTGTGGGGTGCCGAAACAAGTTCGGCATGACTTTGGGGCAAACAAAAAACCTCCCGGAGTTTTTGGCTTCGGGAGGCTTTGATATTTTGGGTTACCGATGTGCTACGTTCTGCATAGTTCGCGATTGCTTCGTGCCTTATAATGACACATTTACAAGTCCCCAATTTAGCGCAAGTCTTGCGTAAAGGGCAGCGGGCAGATGACTTGTGATCGATTATGTGTCAGTGACTTTTTTATAAACAAGTCACAAGTCATCCGCGCACCGGGCGACCGCTCAACACTTGCGCTAAAAGGGTTAAAATAAGGAATTGACAGGTTGCTCCATCCGAGCAAAACATTTGTAGCACAGGGCTATTAAACAAAAAAAACGACCAAAATTGATCTTTTTTTTGTTAGAAATATAATGAATTGATTAGCTCGCTTCGCACGGGGGATTGATAGAGGCAAGAAACGAGAACGCAGCCGCTTCCAATACAGACGAAATAGGGCCGGTTATCATTCCATATAATGCGCCTGCCGCGTCTGCCACAATGATAACCTGGTTGCAACCGCTCGGGGCGGCTACATTATTTACCTTTAAACTATTGGTTGTTTGCGATGGGCTATTCCAATAGCTGTATGATGAGTTGTAAACAACAGCAAAAGCATCTGCAAATTTTCTGTCTTTTTCGGTGAAACTGGTGGTTTTTAACTGATTTACGGCAGCCAATATTTTTTCACCGTCGACGCCCGATTTTGTTTGCCTATGAATATCCTCCAGCGCAGATGCTAATTTTTCACTTATATCATTCCTTCCCTTCAGTGTTTCGATAATAGAAGTTAGTTTATCTAAACCGTCCATTTTATTCCAGGAATGGATAGTGTTAGCGTTTTTTGAAGCGTCAAGCGTTTTTAAAGATCGCCTGATCTCAATTTCGTTAAATATTCCCGGATTTTCTTTAACTAACGAAGTGATCAGTTTTTCTCTTACTTCATTAAAAGTTGGTTTAACTGCCAAACCAGCAGCATTAATTTTAAGGGTTGATTGTTGTTGCGAAAGAAGATCAAGGGCTTTGTTGTGCCACGCGCCAATGTCTTCAATTTTTAAACCCTGCGTTGCCTGCGAGCCTGCAGATGGATCTGCCGCGTTCTTTTTACAGGATATCCAGATTGTCGCTGAAAGTAATAGTAATGCCAAAGAAAGGATAATTTTTTTCATTTTTTTTCAGGTTTAGAATGTATTAATAATATATAACCAACGCCAGTATAACATTGGCCTCTGCTCAAATATACTTAAATTATTGATTAATAATATTAAGTAATAATTTAAGTATATTAATTATCCTATTAAACATACTTTATATGTCAATATATATAACTATGTTTTAAATGATGTTTTTTAAATATAATCATAAGTTTACTTGTCATTTTGTAAAGTTTACTTATATTGCGTAATAATTAAAAACTTATGAATAATTTTACATTATTTCCTCAACAGTCTTACAAGGCTAAAATTGCGGGTATTATACTATCAGCAACCGCGCTGATACTGATGATCCTGGAGAACATTAGCCCGTTTATTATTATAAAAAGCCTGAATGTTGCACAGCATTTGCAATTATCTCTCTTATTGACACTATTCGGTTTGTTCATAATTGCTTTTAGCAAAGAAAAAATTGATGATGACCGTGTTAAAGTGATAAGAGGCAAGGTGTTTCAATTTGGGTTTGGGATTGTGATATCCCTGCTCATCGCCTTAAGTTTTGTAGGCATAGTTAATTCAAACGTGATTTTAAGCTTATCAACCGATTTGCCCCTGATCATTTTGATAGGTCTTTCACTTTATTTATTATTATTCAATATCGGCCTATACTTTGACCCATTGTGGATTAGAAGTAATCAAACTGTTGTTGTTAATATAAGACGTAACAAAATATTTTTTATCGTCTATATAATCATCTTGTTGCTTGTAGTAGGGTATTTGCTTTTTAACTGATACACGCAATGAAAAATACGATTAAGGTTGAACGGGCTAAGGTTAATATAACACAAGATGAACTGGCTAAGATATTGAACGTTTCCCGCCAGACAGTGTATTCAATAGAAAAAAACGTTTACATCCCATCTACGGTTATTGCTTTAAAAATCGCGCATTTTTTTAATGTAAAAGTGGAGGATATTTTTACGTTGGAAACGTCTGATTAAGCTATTTTGATTCCGCTGCCGGTGCACACGTGCCGGGCGTCCCACATGCAAATCACGATGCTATTGTAAAACGCAAAAACTGACATTTACCCAAATTTCGCGTTAGGGGGTGCAGCGGATACCCGCCCCGCGCCTAAGGCCGTGTGCGCGTATGAGCGAAAAACCCGGCCCGCAGGAAACGCCCTGAAAAGAGTCAAGAGATGAGAATCAAGAATTAAGACAGCTGCGATTAGTAGCAAGTAGTTAGTATCAAGTAGTAAGACAGAAAGCCGCTTTTAAGAAAAAAATGCCATCTTTTAGATTTGTTTAAATAATTGATAATGAGATACAAAGGTGTTCCACTGCCTATTTTAGCAAAACCTTAACTAATTGACAATGAACGATGAAGGTGTTCCACCCGTTCCATGCGTTTCACCCGTTCCGGTGGAACGGTGTGGCGGGGATGGTGGGGCCGGAAACAAAAAGCCTCCCGGAGTTTTGGGCTTCGGGAGGCTTTGATATTTTGGGTTACCGATGTGCTACGTTCTGCATAGTTCGCGATTGCTTCGTGCCTCGCAATGACATGGTGAGATTGGCATGGCGGCCAGGCCTTTGCCCGCGCGCTTCGACAGGCTCAGCATGACACCGGCCCTTTTCACCTTTCACCTTTCACCTTTCACCTTTCACCTTTCACCTTTCACCTTTCACCTTTCACCTTTCACCTTTCACCTTTCACCTTTCACCTTTCACCTTTCACCTACACCAAATACTCAAACAACGTTTGGTCCTTATTCAGCTCGATAACGTCGAAACGGTGGGCGGCCATGCGGTTGAGCAGGGCGGGGTAGTCGCTGGCGGTTTTTAGTTCGATGCCTACCAGGGCGGGGCCGTTTTCCTTTTCGGTTTTTTTGATGAACTCGAAACGGGTAATATCATCATGAGGGCCTAAAACGTTGTTCACAAACAGCTTCAAGGCTCCCGGGCGTTGCGGGAAACGAACAATGAAGTAGTGCTTCAAACCTTCGTACAGGAGGGATTTTTCTTTGATCTCCTGCATACGGGCAATATCGTTGTTGCCGCCGCTGATAACGCAAACTACTTTTTTGCCTTTTATTTTATCCTTGCAGGCGTCCAGCACGGCTACAGATAGGGCACCGGCTGGTTCCACCACAATGGCGTCTTCATTGTATAGCTTGAGTATGGTGGTGCACACTTTGCCTTCGGGTACCAGCAACATATCGTCTAACACTTGCTGGCAAAGGTTGTAGGTGAGCTTGCCTACGCATTTTACAGCGGCGCCATCAACAAAGCGGTTAATCTCTTTTAAGGTAGTCGGGCCTCCGTGTTCAAAGGCTTCCAGCATAGATGGGGCGCCTTCGGGCTCCACCCCTGCCAGGTAAATGCCCGGCACATGTTGCTTAAGGTAGGTGCCTGTGCCGGCCGCTAAGCCGCCACCGCCTATGGGCATAATGATGGCTTCGATACCGGGCAGATCCTGCAGTATCTCTACCCCTACTGTTCCCTGGCCTTCAATGATGCGGTAATTATCAAAAGGCGGGATAAAAGTCATCTGGTGGGCTTCGGTGTATATCAAAGCCTCGCGCAGGCAATCGTCAAAGGTATCGCCGGTTAAAATGATCTCGATATTGCCCTTGCCATGCATTTCGGTTTGGGTAACTTTTTGCTTGGGGGTAATTTCGGGCATAAAAATTACGCCTTTGGTGCCCAGGCGGCTGCAGCTAAAGGCTACGCCCTGCGCATGGTTGCCCGCGCTGGCGCAAACTACGCCGCGGTCAAGCTCGTCCTGCGTTAGCTGGCTTATCATGTTGTAAGCGCCGCGCAGTTTGTAGGAGCGTACTATTTGAAGGTCTTCGCGTTTTAAATATAGTTCGCACTCGTATTTGGCCGATAAGCCGGCGTTATACTCCAGTGGAGTGCGTTTAACAACCCCTTTCAATCGTTCGTAAGCCGAATCGAAATCGAGCAGGTTTTTGGTTTCGGTTTCCATTATTAATTTTTTACCAGCCTGTGGGCCATTAAGCCCTGCAGGTCTTCGTCATTTATATCAAGCTTGACATCGGCAAGCGTTAAAAACTTGTTGTATACCTGGGCAAGTTCCTCTTTATCCAAACTAAAGCCAAGGCGTTCCAGGTGGAACTTCAGAGCATGCCTGCCGCTACGCGCGGTTAGCACTATTGTGGCGCTCGGAAAGCCTACATCTTCAGGGCGAATGATCTCGTAATTTTCGCGCATTTTCAGGAATCCATCCTGGTGAATGCCCGAGCTGTGCGCAAACGCATTGCTGCCTACAATAGCCTTATTGGGCTGTACCGGCATGCGCATTTGCGTACGGATCATCTGGCTTAGTTCATAAAACCGTTTAGAATCGATATTGGTTTTCAAGCCCAAAACCTGGTGCACTTTCAATATCATGACCACTTCTTCGATAGAAGTATTGCCCGCGCGTTCGCCAATGCCGTTGATGGTGCCTTCTATCTGGCGGGCACCGTTTTGCAGGCCGGCTATGGAGTTGGCGGTAGCCAAACCAAGGTCGTTATGGCAATGTACCGAGATAATGGCTTTATCGATATTTTTAACGTTTTCCTTCAAAAATTTGATCTTGGCGCCATACTGATCGGGCAGGCAATAGCCATTGGTATCGGGGATGTTTACCACGGTAGCACCGGCAGCAATAACAGCCTCAACCATTTGGGCCAGGTACACCACATCGGCACGGCCGGCATCCTCGGCGTAAAACTCAATATCTTCTACCGCGCGTTTGGCATATTTTACGGCTTCAACGGCACGCTCCAATATCTCCTCGCGGGTGCTGTTGAATTTATGCTTGATGTGCATATCCGACGAGCCGATACCGGTATGGATACGCGGATGTTTGGCATATTTTAACGATTCGATAGCGGCATCAATATCGCCCTTGTTGGCACGGGTAAGCGCGCAAACCGTAGGGTTGGTTACTGCCTTCGAAATCTCGACAACACTCTGAAAATCTCCCGGACTTGAAACCGGGAAACCGGCCTCAATAATATCCACGCCCAGTAGTTCCAGTTCTTTAGCTATCTCAATCTTTTCGGGAGTGGTTAACTGGCAGCCTGGTACCTGCTCGCCATCGCGAAGCGTGGTATCAAAAACATAAACGCGGTTGGGATCGTGTAACATATCTTTCTTTTTAGTAGTAAGTAGTTATTGTTAGTACATAGTAGCAAGTATCAAGATTTTTTGCTCCGTGTGCCTATATAACTACCTCTTCGTGTGTTTAATTAATCTATAAATATCGTTAATTCAAGGATCAATTAAAAGTCTTGATACTTGATACTAACTACTTGCTACTCTTTGATAGCGACAAAACGAAGCCGTTTATAATCGGCGTACCATTGGCCGCCTTCGTTATAGTATGGTTCCAGTTTTTTGGTGATCTCAGCCAGGATCTCTTCTTTTTCTTCTTCTGCTATGCCTTCTAAAAACTGAGCACCAAACATGGTTACCCATTTGGCTACGCCCTGGTCGCCGTCTTGTAATGGCGTTTTACGGTCGTAATGGGCGGTGAAGGTTACACGGAAACCGTGGTTTTCGAGCAACCTGGCGTATTCGGCAGTCGACGGGAAAAACCAAACTTTGGTTTCGGCCTGGTCATGATAGTCATGATTTTGCAGTACCAACCGGATAGCTTCCAACAATTTGGCAACGTTGCCTTTGCCGCCCATTTCGGCCACAAAGCGGCCGCCGGGCTTTAGGGCCTCGTAAATGCTTTTTATGGCACCATTGGCATCCAATACCCAGTGCAGGGCAGCGTTGCTGAATACGGCATCATACTTTTGTTCAGTATAAAAATCGGCGGCATTCTCTACCGCGAAATCTACATCCGGGAACAGGTTTTTAGCCTGCGCTATCATATCAGGCGAATTGTCGGTACCTTTTACTATCGCGCCTTTATCCTGTATCTGTTTGGTTAGGTGGCCGGTGCCACAACCAATATCCAGGATATGTTCGCCGGGTTTAACATCCAGCAAAGCCAAAACATCCTCCCCGTATTGAAATACAAAGGCATGTTTCTGGTCGTATAAATCAGCGTTCCACTTCATATTATTAGTCATTATGCTTCGCGTCATTAGTCATTTCGCTTCGCTGTCATTGGGTCATTTCGCTTCACCGTCATTGGGTCATTTGCTTCGCCGTCATCGGGTCATTTGCTTCGCCGTCATCGGGTCATTTGCTTCGCCGTCATCGGGTCATTTGCTTCGCCGTCATCGGGTCATTTGCTTCGCCGTCATTGGGTCATTAAGTCATTGACTGATTAGTTTTTTACCTTTCGCCTTTAACCTTTTGCGTTTAACCTAAATACTCCAGCACTTTTTGCCCCATTGCTTTGGTGCCTAAAATTTTGCTCTTATCGGTTTTTGCATCGGCAATATCGCCGGTGCGGTAGCCTTCTTTCAGCGTTTTATCGATGGCCGATGTGATTAGTTTAGCTTCGTCTTTAAGGCCGAAGCTGATTTC
Organism: Mucilaginibacter sp. P2_A5; assembly: GCF_056404995.1. NCBI lineage: Bacteria > Pseudomonadati > Bacteroidota > Sphingobacteriia > Sphingobacteriales > Sphingobacteriaceae > Mucilaginibacter > Mucilaginibacter sp. P2_A5. Next base: position 139,392 of record NZ_JBFUCY010000015.1, on the reverse strand, counting down.
TAACATCAAAGCTACGGATAATATAGATGCCAGTGGGTTAGCCTTATCCATCCCCGCAATATCATGTGCCGAGCCGTGGATAGGCTCAAAAAAGCCGGTACCATCACCAATTGATGCCGATGCCAGCATGCCCATTGAGCCTGCAATTTGCGATGCTTCATCAGTTAAAATATCACCAAAAAGGTTGGCGGTTAATACCACATCAAACTTTTTAGGGTTTTTAACCAGTTGCATGGCGGCGTTATCAATAAACATGTGTTCGGTTTCCACCTCCGGATAGTTTTTGGCCATGTCCTGCACCACCTCGCGCCACAGGCGTGATGCCTCCAGTACGTTGGCTTTATCAACAGAGCATAATCTTTTACCGCGTACCATGGCAGCTTCGTATGCTTTTATGGCAATGCGCTCAACCTCGTAACGCGAATAGATCATCAGGTCGGAAGCTGTATTGCGGTCCTCGCTGCGTTTTTTCTCGCCGAAGTAAACGTCCCCAGTAAGTTCCCGGAAGAAAAGAATGTCGGTTCCTTTCAAAATTTCCGGTTTCAGGCTTGAAGCATCCAGCAGCTCATCAAATAACATGATGGGGCGCAGGTTGGCATACAAGCCGAGTTCTTTACGGATCTTTAATAATCCCTGCTCGGGGCGTACCTTGGCCGATGGATCATTATCATATTTTATGTGACCAATGGCGCCAAATAAAATGGCATCACTGGCTTTTGCTTTTGCTAAAGTTTCGTCGGGCAGTGGATTGCCTGTAGCCTCGATACCCGCGTGACCCATCAGGGCCTCGTCGAACGTAAACTCATGACCAAAATCCTGACCGATTTTCTCTAAAACTGCTTTACCCCAGGTGGTAACCTCGGGACCTATCCCGTCGCCGGGTATTACTAAAATGTGTTTCTGAATTCCCATAAAGCCCCCTAACCTCCGTTAGCTAACGGAGGAATATTTTTTATTTTATATAGTTTGCGGTTTCATTCCGCGTATTTCTTTCAGTTTCATTACCATCCGTTCGGCATCGGCGGCTACCCATTCGGTATACTCATCTATCGCTAACAAGCGCAGCTCGTCATCAATGTAGCCTTCCTCTACCATTTGTTTCGACATGGCTACTTTAGCCCAGATGCCTGCTTTGTTGGTAAAGTTTTCCTCGCCTTTCTGGTAAACCTCGTCGGCGTTAAACTCCGCGATGTTGGTAAAACCGGCTTCTTCAAAATATCCGGGCAGGTCTTCGGCTATGTGGTTGTTCATGCCGGCATCGCCGCGCCATCTTAAAAAGGTAGCATAAAACCGCAGCATGCTTGGCGGCGGTTGCGGCTGCCATTCCAATGCTTCGTGGTTGTAATCCAATATCGACACCATGCCACCCGGTTTTAAAAGCGAGTACATTTTCTTTAATGCCTCCACCGGGTTGTTTAGCCACTGTAACACCCTTGCCGCCACAATCAGGTCGAATTGCTCTTCCGGTTCGTAAGCAAACAGATCGGTATAAATCAGATCGAGGTTTTTAACATCCGCATAAGTTTCCTTTCCGCTTTGAATAAAGAACTCCGTATTATCAATGCCCGTAACATGACCGGTATCGCCAACTATGGCAGCTATATCTTTAGATATCGCCCCTGTACCACAACCCACGTCCAAAACCCGCAAACCAGGGGTAAGCGCAGACGCGAGCGTTGCATAGTCATTAGCCAAACTACGTTCGTCAAATAACTTCGCGGTGCCTTTGCCTTCTCTTTGGATTACTTTGTTCATTGGTTCACTGGTTCATTAGTCTTTTGCAGCTGGTAATGGTCATTTCGCTTTGCTGTCATTAGGTCATTAAGTCATTTTTTTCTGACCTTTCGCCCTTTACCTTTCAGCTTTTACCTCTCGCTCTCAAATTCGGCTATCAATTCCTTTTTGCTCAGGATGTAGTCGATATCATCGTAGCCGTTGGTCATGCAGGCTTTTTTGTAGGGGTTAACCTCAAAGGTTTCCTGCTCGCCGGTGGCTACAATTTTAATGAACTGGTCAACAAGGTCAATCTCAACCACGGCATGCTCATCAGCATAAACCGCATCAAAGATCTTCTTTAAAAACTCATCGCTCACCTGTACCGGCAGCAAGCCGTTATTAAGGGCGTTGCCTTTAAAAATATCGGCAAAAAAGCTGCTTACCACGGCATCAAAACCATAATCGGCAATGGCCCAGGCAGCATGCTCTCTGCTACTGCCGCAACCAAAGTTTTTGCCTGCAACCAGTATTTTACCGCTGTAGTTTGGGTTGTTGAGTACGAAATCCTGTTTAGGGTTATCGTCTCCGTCAAAACGCCAGTCGCGGAATAAGTTATTGCCAAAACCATCGCGGGTGGTGGCTTTCAAAAACCTTGCGGGGATGATCTGGTCTGTATCGATATTCTCGATAGGCAGAGGCACTACGCTGGTTTGTATATGTTTGAATATTTTGGTTGCCATGCTATTTTTTTTATGTCATTGCGAGGTACGAAGCAATCGCGAACTATGCATGGTCGCTTTGTATAGTTCGCGATTGCCACGCTACGCTCGCAATGACATTTATTTAAATTTCAATATTCGTATAATGTTCTACAGTAGGGAAAGGGTTATAAAAATGATGCAATAAACCTTTCCATTCCTGGTATTCTTTTGATTCTCTGAAGCCCACTGTATGATCGGTAAGTTTTTCCCATTCTACCAATAAAATGAACTGGCTTGTGTGCTCAATGCATCTTTTCAATTGATGGGAATGGTAACCGGTCATTTTTGATATGATGCCCTGTGCTTGTGAAAACGCTTTTAAAAAGTCATCCTCCTGCCCGGGTATCACATTTAGAATGGCAACTTCAAGTATCATTTAGTTTTATTTCGTCATTGCGAGGGACGAAGCAATCCCTGATTTGCAAATCCGCTCTGTATATTGGGGATTGCTTCGTTCCTCGCAATGACGTGTTAATTAACTTACCAATTCCTTTTCTTTCAGGAATGTTCTTATATCCGTAACCTTCCCCGTAATCGCACTTGCAGCCGCTGTTAAGGGGCTTGCCAGGAAAGTGCGGCTGTTTGGTCCCTGCCTGCCTTCAAAGTTGCGGTTGGAGGTAGATACGCAATATTTACCTGCGGGAATCTTATCCTCATTCATACCAAGGCATGCACTGCAGCCTGGTTCGCGAAGCGGGAAGCCTGCGGCATCAAAGATCTTGTCCAGTCCTTCGCGGATGGCTTGTTGCTGTACTTGTTTGGAGCCAGGGACTACCCATACCACTACGTTATCTGCCTTGTGTTTGCCTTTTACAAATTCGGCTACCTGGCGCAGGTCTTCTATGCGGGAGTTGGTGCAGCTGCCGATGAAAACATAATCAATAGGTTTACCTAATAATTGCTGATCATCATGCAGGCCCATGTAATCAAGGGCTTTTTTATATGATCCCTGTTCTTTTGCTTCGAACGAAGCGGTTTCGGGAACGTGTTGTGTAACGCCAATACCCATACCCGGATTTGTTCCGTACGTGATCATTGGCTCAATATCTTCGGCTTTAAAGGATAATACTTCATCAAAGGCTGCATCAGCATCTGAGTATAAAGTTTTCCAGTAAGCTACTGCTTTGTCCCACTCTTCGCCTTTAGGGGCAAATTCGCGGCCTTTTACATATTCAATGGTTGTATCATCAGGGGCTATCAATCCGCAGCGGGCACCCATTTCGATGCTCATGTTACATATGGTCATGCGGCCCTCCATACTTAATGCACGGATGGTGTCACCAGCATATTCCACGGCATAGCCTGTACCGCCGGCGGCAGAGATTTTGGAGATGATGTACAGGATAATATCCTTTGCGCCAACACCGTTTTGCAGCTTGCCGTTAACCTCAATCTTCATACGTTTTGGACGCGATTGCAGCAAACATTGGGTTGCCATCACCTGCTCAACCTGTGAGGTGCCTATACCAAACGCTATGGCACCAAAGGCGCCGTGTGTTGAAGTATGGCTATCGCCGCAAACATAAGTACCACCCGGGCGGGTGATCCCCAGCTCAGGCCCTATTACGTGTACGATACCCTGGAAAGGGTGACCTAAACCATAAAGCTCGATACCAAACTCTGCACAGTTTTTGGTGAGCATATCAACCTGGTAGCGCGAAAGTTCTTCTTTTATGGGGAGGTGCTGATTAATTGTAGGAACGTTATGATCAGCAGTGGCCACGGTTTGTTTTGGCCTGAAAACAGGTAAACCCCTTGCACGCAACCCATCAAATGCCTGCGGACTGGTTACCTCGTGAATGAAGTGTGTGTCGATATATAAGATATCAGGAAAACCCTCGTTGCTACTGACGACGTGTGCATCCCAAATCTTATCAAATAATGTTTGTCCCATTTTAGTATAGTATCAAGTAGTTAGTATCAAGTATCAAGTACTTAGCAGCAGTTAAGCGGCCAACTTGATTTTTGATACCGCATTGGTATTTATAACAAGTAGTTAGTACCAGCAGCAAGTCAAAAAAATCTTGATACTTGATACTAACTACTTGATACTTATCTTAAGCTTCTACAACCTGGTTTTCAGGGCGTAAGCTACGTACAGTTTTGCCGGCTTGCCATAATTCGCTTTCGCGTAATTCTTTCAATTCGGCATCAAGTTTTTCGCGGTAATCTTCTTTGCTGTTTGAATCGATAGATTTTTGTGACTCAACACCTGTTGCAACGCTTTTGTATAGGTCTTCAAATACTGGTTTAGTAGCATCACGGAATTTTTTCCACCAATCTAACGCACCACGTTGTGCTGTAGTTGAGCAATTGGCATACATCCAATCCATACCATTTTCTGCAACAAGAGGCATTAATGATTGAGTTAATTCTTCAACAGTTTCGTTGAAAGACTCAGATGGTGAGTGACCATTTGCACGTAATACTTCGTATTGTGCAGCAAAAATACCCTGGATACAACCCATTAGCGTACCACGCTCGCCGGTTAAATCACTGAATACTTCTTTTTTGAAGTTAGTTTCGAATAAGTAACCGCTACCAACAGCAATACCTAAAGCGATAACGCGCTCAAATGCCTTACCTGTTGCATCCTGGAAAATAGCGTAGCTTGAGTTTAAGCCACGGCCCTGCAGGAACATACGGCGTAATGAAGTACCGGAGCCTTTAGGGGCAACCAAAAATACGTCAACATCAGCAGGAGGAACAATACCAGTCTGCTCGTTAAAAGTAATACCAAACCCGTGCGAGAAGTATAACGCTTTACCCGGAGTAAGGTGTTTTTTAACAGTTGGCCATAAAGCTATTTGTGCAGCATCGCTCAATAAGTAGCAAATTACTGTTCCTCTTTGCAAAGCTTCTTCAATTTCAAAAAGGGTTTCGCCCGGTACAAAGCCATCGCTTACAGCTTTATCCCATGTTTTGGTGCCTTTACGCTGACCAACAATTACGTTGATACCATTGTCTTTTTGGTTTAACGCCTGACCCGGACCTTGAACGCCATAGCCAATTACTGCTACAACTTCGTCTTTAAGAACATCCTGAGCTTTTGATAAAGGGAACTCATCGCGGGTAACTACATTTTCTTCGGTACCGCCGAAATTTAATTTTGCCATTGTTTTATTGTTTGTTTTTTGGGATCACACCTGTTTTTGATGATCTCGCCGATTTTTATTTTATAATTAATTTAAGGTTATATACTCCAATTATACTTCATTGCTTCGAGGCCTGGCACTAGGCATGATTTGTTGTTATCACTTTCGGAAACAAATATTTTAACCGGGTCTCCGGCTTTCGTTTGGTTCAAAATTAAATAATCTGTTGTTGGAGACGCACCAAAAACTTTACCGCCAAACTCGTCCGGGAAATAATAGTTCACTAAAAAGTTTGGTTGCTGCCCTCTAAATGCAACTAATCCGCCATTTGATTCTATGGAAACAACATTCGCCTCTTTAATAATTCCTGTTTTATACAAATTGAATGTTTTTAATGCAGGTATCAGGCCAATTAATAAAAATGGGATACCTATCAGTAAAAATATAGCGGGCAAAATATAAAACAGGTGAAACGGAAAGCTAAAGGGTTCTAAACCTTTAATTGCAGATTGATTGTTATAGCTTAACACGTTTACGCTATCGCCAACCCGAAAGCTCTTTGTAATTTCTCTATCCAGCGTTTCAAATTTATCTGTGATCATTTGACCATTATCGTTATATTCATAACTAACAAGGTCAGGGTGCAGCCCATTTATAGTAACGTTTTCCAGTGGTACGATATCAATAATCTTGGCATCTTTCAGTATGCCTTTTTTTTGAATTGCGTCGAAATCATACTTTTCGTACGGCTCATTTAAACTTGAACTAAGAATTAGGATCGTAGGAAGCATCACAAATATCGACAAGGAAGTAAAAATGAGGCCTATTATCGCAAAAGGCCTTTTCGCCTTTAGCAAGTTATATAGAACACCCCAGCCAACTTGTCTTTTACTATCCATTAGTATTTTTGTGATTTAACCGATTTTTTTTGTGATTTCTAATTGATTTCTATTTTGCCTGAATCACAATTTCAGAATTTTCAAAATGCATCATGTAAATTTAATAATTCTGTGAATGCTAATTCAGACGGCTCTACATCGTAAATACTTTTTGTCCCTGGTTTAAATATTCGTTCTCAATAACGTCTTCGCCCGGTTCAAGGCGTTCAAACTCGCGCAATTTACGGTTAAATCCATCACTATCTTTAATAATTGCAACGCGTGCACTGCGTACAAATTCTATCAGGCCGTAAGGTTGCAAAATACTGATCAGATTATCCGTTTCCTCGCGGTGGCCTGTGGTTTCAAACACGGTATAATCCTTACGCAATACCACCACACGGGCACCGTTCTCGCGCAATAAACGCTCAACGCTCACCTTCTCGGCAATAACATCGGTTGATACTTTATATAACGCCATTTCCTGCCAAATAACATCTTCGTTGGTGTGATAATAGCATTTTAATACCTCAACCTGTTTTTCTATCTGGCGGGTAAGCTTGCGCACCACATCTTCCGATTCGTTGATCACGATATTAAAGCGGTGAATGCTCTCTATCTCCGATGGAGAGGTATTCAAACTATCAATATTGATTTTACGGCGGGTAAATATAATAGCTATCCGGTTTAACAAACCAATCTGGTTCTCGGTATAAACCGTGATGTTAAATTCCTGTTTTTCTGTATCCTGGGTCATGACTTTAATTTTTTAAAGTCCTCTCCTTTGGAGAGGATTTAGGTGAGGCTTCGTTTATTTTAACCTGATCTCGCTTACACTGCATCCTTGCGGTACCATCGGGAACACGTTGTTCTCTTTGGTAACCATTACTTCTAAAAGGAATGACCCTTTGTTGCTCAGCATTTCATTTAATGCCGATGGCAGATCTTTACGGTCATCAATACACTTGCCGGGGATGCGGTATGCTGCTGCCAGCGCCACAAAATCGGGGCTTTGGATATCAACGAATGAGTAACGGCGGGAGTTAAACAGTTCCTGCCATTGCCTTACCATGCCCAGGAAACGATTGTTCAGGATGATGATTTTTACATCGATACCGCTTTGCATTATAGTACCTAATTCCTGGCAGGTCATCTGGAAACCGCCATCGCCAATAATGGCAACAACTGTGCGGTGCTGCGCGCCAAATTTAGCACCGATTGCAGCCGGCAGGGCAAAGCCCATGGTACCTAAACCACCGCTGGTAACATTGCTGCGGGTTTTATTAAGTTTGGCATAACGGCAGGCCACCATCTGGTGTTGGCCTACATCGGTAACTATTACAGCTTCGCCTTTGGTTATTTCGTTAAGTTGCTTAATCACCTCGCCCATGGTCATTTCTGCCGATGTTGGGTTTAGTTCAGGTTCAATTACCTGCTCTACTTCCTGGCGGGTGTATTCATTGAATTTAGCAAGCCATTCGGTATGCTGTTTGGCCTCAACCAATGCAGTAAGCAAGGGCAGGGTTTCTTTACAATCGCCCCAAACAGGTACGGTTGATTTTACGTTTTTGTCTATCTCGGCCGGGTCGATATCCAAATGGATTACCTTAGCCTGTTTTGCATATTTATCAAGGCGGCCGGTTACACGGTCGTCAAACCGCATCCCGATAGCTATCAATACATCGCATTCATTGGTCAACACATTTGGACCATAGTTACCGTGCATCCCCAGCATACCCACATTTAGCGGATGATCTGTTGGGATAGCGCCTGCACCTAAAACAGTCCATGCTGCCGGAATCCCGCTTTTTTCAACAAAAGCTTTAAACTCCTGCTCGGCGCTGCCCAAAATTACGCCTTGTCCAAAAAGGATAAATGGTTTTTTCGCTTCGTTAATTAAAGCGGCAGCTTCCTGGATATACTGCGGGCGAACTATAGGTTTTGGCCTGTAGCTGCGGATATGGTCGCAGGGTGTATAACCTTTAAAGTTAAACAGCTGAATCTGCGCATTCTTTGTAATGTCGATCAATACTGGTCCGGGGCGGCCGCTTTTGGCAATATAAAAAGCCTTGGCAATCACTTCAGGGATCTCGTTGGCATCGGTTACCTGGTAGTTCCATTTGGTTACCGGGGTAGTAATATTGATCACATCGGTTTCCTGGAAAGCATCGGTACCTAAAAGATGCGCGAAAACCTGGCCGGTGATACATACCAACGGAGTGCTATCAATTTGCGCATCTGCCAAGCCTGTTACCAGGTTAGTTGCACCGGGACCGCTGGTAGCAAACACAACACCCACTTTGCCGGATGTGCGTGCGTAACCCTGCCCGGCGTGGATGCCGCCCTGCTCATGGCGGACCAGGATATGGTTCAGCTTATCATTGTAATCAAATAAAGCATCATAGATGGGCATAATTGCGCCACCCGGATAACCGAAGATGGTTTCAACACCTTCAACAATCAATGCCTCCAATAATGCTACCGATCCTGAAACTTCAACTACTGGTGCTTTCTCAGATTCTCCTGTGATTTCACCAATTTCCTGAATTATTGTTTGCGTCTCCATTTTTATCTTGATTTCACCGATGGTTTTGATTTCACCGGTTGTTTCTAATCTTTTGTCTTTAATCCTTGTTCCTTAATCCTCTTAAGGCATTTCATCTGTTACACAACCTTCTGCAGCTGTGCTTACCGTTTTGGCATATTTGTACAGTAACCCTCTTTTCGCTTTTAGCTCGGGCTGTACCCAGTTGACTCGGCGTGCGGCAATTTCTTCTTCGGATACCTTCAGCGTCATGGTGTTTGTTGTGGCATCAATCTCAATGGTGTCATTATCCTTAACAAAGGCAATCAAACCACCATCATAAGCCTCGGGTGTAATGTGGCCAACCACAAAACCATGCGTACCACCGCTAAAGCGGCCATCGGTAATTAACGCTACCGAAGCGCCTAAGCCTGCACCGAAAATGGCGCCTGTTGGTTTCAGCATTTCGGGCATTCCCGGTGCACCTTTAGGACCAATGTTGCGGATAACCACCACATCGCCGGCACGTACATGGCCGCTTGTTATTCCGTGGATCAGTTCAAACTCGCCGTCAAATACGCGGGCAGGGCCTTCAAAACGTTCGCCTTCTTTACCGCTGATCTTGGCAACGCTGCCACCTTCGGCAAGGTTTCCGTATAAGATCTGCAGGTGACCGGTGGCTTTTATAGGATTTTCTGCCGGGAATATGATCTTTTGGTTTTCAAACTCCATTTCAGGAACGTCTTCCAGGTTCTCGGCTATGGTTTTGCCTGTTACTGTTAAACAGCTGCCATCTATCCAGCCTAATTTTAACAGGTATTTCATTACCGCAGGTACACCGCCTACTTTGTGCAGGTCTTCCATCATGTATTTACCGCTTGGCTTCATATCGGCCAGTACCGGGATGCGGTTACTTACCGCCTGGAAATCATCCTGGGTAACTTTAACGCCAATGGCTTTTGCCATGGCTATCAGGTGCAGTACGGCGTTGGTTGAGCCGCCAAGAACCATGATGGTTACTATGGCGTTTTCAAATGCCGCACGGGTCATGATATCCGATGGTTTAATATCCTTCTCCAACAATACCCTTATCGCTTTACCGGCTGCAAGACATTCCGCTTTTTTCTCGGGGCTTAATGCCGGGTTCGAAGAGGAGTAAGGCAAGCTCATACCCAAAGCCTCAATTGCCGATGCCATGGTATTAGCAGTATAGATACCGCCGCATGCACCTGCGCTTGGGCAGGCATTTTTTACCACGCCCATAAAATCCTCGGGCGTGATGTTGCCGGCTATTTTTTGGCCTAAAGCTTCAAACGCCGATACAATGTTAAGGTCCTCACCTTTATAGTGACCAGGTTTTATAGTGCCGCCGTAAACCATAATCGACGGGCGGTTAAGCCTGCCCATGGCTATAACAGAGCCTGGCATGTTTTTATCACAGCCCGGAAGGGTAATCAATCCATCATAATATTGCGCTCCGCAAACCGCCTCAATTGAATCGGCAATTACATCGCGGCTTACCAGTGAGTAGCGCATGCCTTCGGTACCCATGCTCATGCCATCGCTTACACCAATGGTATGAAAAATAAGGCCTACCAAATCTTCGTCCCAGATGCCTTGTTTAACTATTTTGGCAAGGTCGTTTAAGTGCATGTTGCAGGTGTTACCATCGTAACCCATGCTGGCCACACCAACCTGTGCTTTTTTCATATCATCATCGGTTAAGCCAATGCCGTAAAGCATGGCCTGCGCAGCCGGTTGAGTAGGATCTTGCGTTAAATTCTTGCTATACTTATTCAATTCTATAGTCGCCGTGGTATCTGATGATGAACTCATTTTATTTTTTTAGTAGACTAACTTTATAAATTATTCTTGTTGTTGACCAGGTTTATTTGATTGCTTGAATCAATATACGTAAGGTAGATATAGCAGCAAGGAATAACAATAGTTAAGATTTATTTTTTAAAAAAGTATATTATATTGTCATTTTATTATTTAACAATATAAAATTACGTATTTATTTGTTTATTCGATACATAAATTTTAATAAAATAGACCAAAGTTCAAAACGGTATTCGGTATATAATTTATGCATGCATAGTAAGTTGCCGATTTTCTTCCTGAAATGCGGTTGGTGGCCGGAAAAGTTTGTTAAATGTGCAAATTTCAGATGTGTAGATATGCAGATGATAAATACTGCATTATTTTTTGAATTTGCCATTTGACATAAATATTCCTGCCTTTTTTACTCCCTATAATTCACTCTAAAAACAACCCTATTAAAAAAACGATCACAAAAAAACGTCCGGGTGCTATACCCGGACGTTTTTTCTGAAAAATAAGGGTATAGTTTATTTATGCAGAATTCCTTCGGCTAAAATAATGACCTTATTGTTTAATGCTTCAACTACGCCGCCTTTGATAAAAAACACTTCTTCTTTACCGGCGTTGCCCCCACGTACAATCAGCTTACCATCCTGTAAGGTTGATATGATAGGCGCGTGGTGGTTTAATATTTCAAATAATCCCAAGGTACCAGGTACGGTAACCGATGTGGCTTCGCCCTCGTAGATCTTTTTATCGGGAGTAAGAATTTCTAAAGTCATTTCTTTATAGTATCAAGTAGTTAGTATCAAGTATCAAGTATTTTGCAATTAGTATCAAATAGCAGTCTTGCTACTTGATACTAACTACTTGATACTAGTTATTGGCTTCAGCCAATAATTTCTTGCCTTTTTCAATGGCATCTTCAATGCTTCCAACTAAATTGAATGCACCTTCTGGGTACTCATCAACTTCGCCATCCATGATCATGTTGAAACCTTTGATGGTATCTTTAATGTCAACCAATACACCTTTTAAACCGGTGAACTGCTCGGCAACGTGGAATGGCTGAGAAAGGAAACGCTGAACACGACGGGCACGTGATACAACCAGTTTATCTTCTTCAGATAACTCGTCCATACCTAAGATGGCGATGATATCCTGAAGCTCTTTGTAACGTTGTAGGGTTTCTTTAACGCGTTGAGCGGTATTGTAATGTTCGTCGCCCAAAATAGCCGGGCTAAGGATACGTGATGTAGAATCCAAAGGATCCACAGCAGGGTAAATACCAAGCTCTGCAATTTTACGTGAAAGTACTGTAGTAGCATCTAAGTGGGCAAATGTTGTTGCCGGTGCAGGGTCGGTCAAGTCATCCGCAGGTACGTAAACGGCCTGTACAGATGTAATTGAACCACGTTTGGTTGAAGTAATACGCTCTTGCATGGTACCCATCTCAGTTGCCAGTGTTGGCTGGTAACCTACCGCAGATGGCATACGGCCCAATAACGCCGATACTTCAGAACCTGCTTGTGTAAAGCGGAAAATGTTGTCGATAAAGAAAAGGATATCTCGGCCTTTGCCATCCTCATCACCATCGCGGAAATACTCGGCAATAGTTAAGCCCGATAAAGCTACACGCGCACGTGCACCAGGAGGCTCGTTCATTTGACCGAACACGAAGGTTGCTTTTGAATCTTTCATCATTTCGGTATCTACTTTCGACAGATCCCATCCACCTTCTTCCATTGAATGCATAAATGCATCGCCATATTTTATAATGCCTGCTTCAAGCATCTCGCGCAAAAGGTCATTACCTTCACGTGTACGCTCGCCAACACCCGCAAATACAGATAAACCTGCATAAGCTTTCGCGATGTTGTTGATAAGCTCCTGGATTAATACTGTTTTACCTACACCGGCACCACCAAACAAACCAATTTTACCACCTTTTACATAAGGCTCCAGCAAATCGATTACTTTGATACCAGTAAACAACACTTCAGTTTCGGTAGATAGATCTTCGAAACGCGGAGGAGTATTGTGAATAGGGCGGCCATTGGTTTTGTCAAGATTTGGTATACCATCGATAGCATCGCCTACTACGTTAAATACACGGCCTTTAATGTTTTCGCCAATTGGCATTTTGATAGCCGATTCCAAATCCAAAACTTTCATGCCACGTAGCAATCCGTCTGTTGAATCCATCGCAATCGCGCGTACGCGATCTTCACCTAAATGCTGCTGAACTTCTAAAATGATTTTTTGGCCATTATCTTTCGTGATCTCTAACGCGTCATAAATTTTAGGGAGATGAGCGTCATCAGCGAAACTTACGTCAACTACCGGACCGATGATCCGTGATATTTTTCCAATGTTTGGCATATATAACCTGGTGTTTAAGAATTTTCCTTTTTAATAGTATCCTGCATGTAAAATATAAGATGCTATTTCAGAGGCGCAAAGTTATGATTTCTATCCAAATATTTAAATAGCAAAGGCAACATTTTTGCACGATAATTTATGTCGGCTTTAATTATAGTTACTGATCGCCAAAATCAAGCATTATTTTGCCAATATGCCCACTGCTTTCCATCAACTGGTGGGCTTTGGCTGCTTCGGAAGCAGGGAAAACCGAATTTATAACCGGCCTGATATCTCCCGATACCAACAGCGGCCAAATAACAGCTTTTAATTTGTGGGCGATAGCTCCTTTAAAATCCACATCCCGCGAGCGAAGCGCCGAGCCTGTGATGGTCAATCGCTTTCGCATCACCTGTGCCAAATCGATTTGAACGTTGTTGCCATTCATCGTATTAATAAGCACCAGCCGGCCCTCAACAGCCAGCGATTTAATATTGCCGGCTGTATAATCGCCCCCTATCATATCCAGTATCACATCAACGCCTTTGCCGGCAGTTATACCATTAATAACATCGGCAAAGTTTTCTATTTTATAGTTAATGGCTTTTGCGGCCCCCAAAGCTTCGCAAAAACGGCATTTATCTTCCGATCCGGCTGTTACATAAACAATATGCCCCAGGGCTTTGGCCATTTGAATAGCGGCCACCCCAATACCACTTGAGCCGCCATGAACCAGCAATGTTTCGCTGCCCTTTAAGCGGGCACGGTCAAACACGTTGCTCCAAACGGTAAAAAATGTTTCGGGCAACGAGGCTGCTTCTATAAATGAAAGATTTTCGGGTATCGGCAGGCATTGTTCTTCAGGGGCATTACAATATTCGGCATAACCGCCGCCTGTAACCAGGGCGCAAACTTTATCGCCAACCATCAGGTGAGTTACCGTTGCCCCAATGGCCACAACAATACCTGCAATTTCTAAGCCGGGTATATCCTGCGGCGCGCCGGCTGGCGGCGGGTAATTCCCTTTACGCTGAAAAACATCCGGCCGGTTAACGCCCGCGGCCGAAACCTTGATTAATACTTCGTTATCGGCATAAGCGGGTTGCGGCCTCTCGGCTATCTGCAAAACGGAAGGATCGCCGGGCCGGCTTATTATTACTGCTTTCATTTTATTGAAATGATGTATCCAAAGATAACTTTAATCAATGCAGGAATGTTTAATAAATAAATGGTGCAGGGAATCGCCTTTAAAAGTTTGTCTATTGGATCATGGGTAGCCTCTACGAGGCAAAATAGCTTTTTGTTTCTTGCTACTACTACAAACAGGTAGCCTCTACGAGGCAAAATACCATACTAATTAAAGGCGCTTGCCTCGTAGAGGCTACCTGTTTGTAGCAATATTTATCGGAAATCTCTTTTTTTGCCTCGTAGAGGCTACCTTATCAAATAGCGGTTGCATTCTAAAAAGCTTTAAACGAGATTTCCCCGATAAAGGGCCTTTAAACCCACACATAACCGTCATATTGTTGCAATTAGAAATAATTCGTGCGGTTGTTGTACCTTTTCATGCCGATAAAAAATTAAATTTGCACCCGCAAACAATCATTCTTTTGGACAGAAAACTGATAATAGGAACACGTGGCAGCGAATTGGCGCTGTGGCAGGCTAATTTTGTAAAAGACAGCCTTGCTGCCATCAATATTACCGCCGAACTAAAGATCATTAAAACACAGGGCGACCGTATCCTGAACCTTAGCTTTGATAAGCTGGAAGGTAAAGGTTTTTTCACCAAAGAATTAGAAGAAGAATTATTAGCTGGCACTATTGATCTTGCGGTACACTCGCACAAAGACCTGCCGACCGAAAACCCTCCGGGACTCATCATCGCAGCAGTTTCAGAACGGGAGGACCCATCTGAACTGTTGCTGATATTGAAGGATTGTGTGGATGTACGCCAGAAATTATCCGTTAAATACGGAGCCATTGTTGGCACATCATCCAACAGGCGCAAGGCCCAGTTACTGGCCTACCGCCCCGACCTGGAGATAGAAGACCTACGTGGCAACGTACCTACCCGCATTGGTAAACTACGCGATGAAAAGTATGATGCCATTATGCTGGCCAAGGCCGGTGTAAGCCGCTTAAACATCGATTTGAGCGAATTTCACGTGGAGGAACTAACCCCTGCCGAGCTGATCCCTGCACCTGCACAGGGCGCTTTGGCCATACAGATACGTGAAGCTGACCAGGAACTTTTTGAGGCCCTGCAAGCACTGCACCACCCGGATGTTGCCGAGGAACTGGCTGTTGAACGCACTGTACTTAAATTATTTGGCGGTGGTTGTCATCTCCCGTTAGGTTGCTATTGCCGCCGGGATGAAGGCATGTTCCAGGTGTTTACATCAAAAGCCAATGAGGGCGATGAATTTCCGGATCGTTTGTTTATAGAAGCGCCAACTACCGAGGGCCTTGCGCAAAAAATTGTTGCCAAATTTGCAAAAGACAGAAAATTCCCGCTGAAGGTTTTTATATCGAGGGAACTATCTGAACAAAGCTATTTCAAAAAATCGATGGAAAACCGGGGCATCCAGATAGAAGCCCGATCGCTTATCCGTACCGTACCGGTAATGACCAAGCTTGATCCATATATATTAAGGAACATCGACTGGGTATTTTTCAGCAGCAAAAACGCTGTGGAATATTTTTTCCAGCTAAACCCGCAATTCCCTAAAAAGGTAAAATTTGGGGTGATGGGGAGCGGCAGCGAAGAAATGTTGCGCCGCAAAGGCTACTTTACCAACTATGTTGGCGAAGGTACCGATACTGCCGAGGTAGCCGAAGAGTTTGCCAAACTGGCCAACGGCACCATTGTTTTGTTTCCCGGCGCCGAAAGCCCGATGAGAAGCATACAGCAAGGGCTATCTGCCGATACAAAAATCATCGACCTGCCGGTTTACGAAACCGTGCTGGAAGAAGAGGTGGAACCAAGCGGCGCAGATGTAATGGTGTTTACCAGCCCATCAAATGTGGAGGCTTATTTTGCCGATAATTTGCTCGATCCGTACCAGAAAGTGGTAGCGATAGGCAAATCAACCGGCAAAAAATTTGACGAAATGGGTGTAAAATACACACTCCCCTACTCGCCCGACGAAGTTGGCCTGGCAGAGGCAGTGTTTGGATTATAGTAGTTCATTGGTTCACTGGTTCATTAGTTCATTGGTATCGCTTTTATAAGCTTTGCAAATGGAAACGAATCAATAAACCAAGGGGCATAAAAATCTTGTAATTAATAAGCGGTAAGTTAGTTTATTCAGCTGCCATGGCGTTAAATCCGCCAGGAAACACCAATGAACTAATGAACCAGTGAACTAATGAACCAACATGTTACAAAGACCACGCAGAAACCGGAAAAGTGAAGTGATACGCCAGATGGTGCAGGAAACGCATGTTAGCGCGGCTAACCTGATTTTCCCGTTGTTTATTGTTGATGGTACATTTCAGAAAACTGAAGTATCATCTATGCCGGGTATTTACCGGTATTCTGTAGATAATTTATTGCGCGAAATTGAAAGCTGCCTTAAATTGGGTTTAAAATCTTTTGATCTTTTTCCTAATATCGATGAGGCTTTAAAAGATCCGATGGCCACTGAAAGTCATCGTGAAGAAAGTTTGTATCTAAGGGCAATCCGCGAGGTGAAGAAAAATTTTCCCGAAGCCTGTGTTATTACCGATGTAGCTATGGACCCCTACAGTAGTGACGGCCATGACGGCATTGTTAAAAACGGTGAGATATTGAACGACGAAACGCTGGACGTATTGGGCAAAATGGCCCTTGCCCATGCGCAATGTGGTGCCGATATTATTGCCCCATCAGATATGATGGACGGCCGCGTTGGATATATCAGGAATGTATTGGACCAAAATGGCTTTACCAACGTTTCTATTATGTCGTACTCGGCCAAGTATGCAAGTGCCTTTTATGGTCCGTTCAGGGATGCTTTAAATTCGGCACCCAAGTTTGGTGATAAAAAAACATACCAGATGAACCCGGCCAACCAGCGCGAGGCATTGATAGAGGCCAACTTAGACGAACTGGAAGGAGCCGACTTTTTAATGGTAAAACCGGCACTATCCTATTTAGATGTAATAAAACTGGTAAAAGACAATACCGAACTACCTGTTGCCGCCTACAATGTAAGCGGCGAATATGCCATGATAAAAGCCGCCGTACAACGCGGCTGGCTCAACGAGCAGCGCGCCATAACCGAGGTGCTTACCAGCATCCGCCGGGCAGGCGCCACCGCGATATTGACGTATCATGCTAAGGAGGTTTTGGAGAATAAATGGTTGTAGGAAAGCTAAAAGCATAAGGCCGAAAGCCTAAAGCTTTACAACAAGAATACAAAATAAGCCTTTAGTTTTCTGCTTTAAGCCTTGTGCTTTTTGCTTTAAGCTTTTCGCTTTAAGCTTATAAAAATGTTAGATTCAATAAAAAAGATGTTTTCGGGCGAGGCTAATGAGCCGGTTAATACTACGGGTAAACCAGACATTAGCAGGGAGAAAAGCGCCGAGTTGTATGCCAAGGCTAAAACTTACTTTCCGGGTGGGGTTAACTCGCCGGTAAGAGCTTTTAAATCGGTATATGGTACGCCCTTGTTTATTCAAAAAGGTGACGGCAGCCACATTTGGGATGCTGATGGCAACGAATTTATTGATTACTGCTGTTCATGGGGGCCGCTCATCCTTGGCCATAACAATACCAAAGTACGGGAAAAGGTTATCGAAGTAATGCAAAACGGCATGTCATTTGGCGCACCAACCGCTTTGGAAAACGAACTGGCTGAACTGATCCTGAAGAACAATAAATTTATTGAAAAACTGCGCTTTGTAAGCTCGGGTACCGAAGCGGTTATGTCGGCCATCAGATTGGCGCGTGGTTATACCAAACGCGATAAGATCCTGAAATTTGAAGGCTGCTACCATGGCCATACCGATGCCTTGCTGGTAAAAGCAGGTTCGGGCCTGGTTACCTTTGGCGAAACCTCCTCCGCAGGCGTACCAAAGGCCTTTGTTGATGAAACCATCGTGGTATCCCTGAACGATAGGGAAGCCCTTACCTTGGCTTTTAATGAATTTAAAGATCAGATTGCAGCCGTCATCATCGAACCTATACCGGCCAATAACGGTTTGCTGTTACAGGAAAAAGAATACCTGCAGTTTTTGCGCGACATATGTACCCAAAACGGCACATTGTTAATTTTTGACGAGGTGATCTCGGGTTTCCGGGTTGGTTTCGAAGGCGCGGCCGGTTACTACCAGGTTAAGCCGGATATTATTACTTATGGCAAAATCATTGGTGGCGGTTTGCCTGTTGGCTGTTACGGCGCATCTGCCGAAATTATGGGCAATGTATCGCCCGATGGCGGTGTTTACCAGGCCGGTACCCTCTCAGGCAACCCGGTGGCTATGGCCGCAGGTATTGCTCAGCTGACCGAACTATTGCGTATGGGCTTTTACCGCGACCTGAACAATAAAAGAGAAGAATTTACCGAGGCCATACAGCGTTTTGCTACAGCCCGTAACTATAAATTTAAGGTGTTTGGTATCGGATCGATATTCTGGTTTGCTTTTACAGATAAAGAGTATATTCGTAAAGCCGAAGATATTGATGCTGCAAGCATGGAAAAATTCAAAAAATTCCACCGCGAACTGATAAACCGGGGCATTTACCTGGGTCCATCAGGTTACGAAGTTGGCTTTATATCATCGGCCCATACCAAAATTGATTTAGAAAAAACCAAACGCGCTATTTTTGATAGTTTAGATTTGGTATTTAACGGCAAGTAAGTTGGCAGTTTTTAGTTGGCAGTTGGCATAAAAAAGAATAACTGATAACTGCCCACTGCAAACTGCAAATTGCCCACTGCAAACTGATAACTGCAAACTGAAATGAAAAGGACATTTGTAATTTTTTACGCGCTCATCATCTATGCCGTTGCTCAACTGGTATGGTGGGGGTATATGTTGGTAACGCCTCATGCAAGGCCTATCAGTATGGTATTATGCGAGGGATCGATGTTTATATTGGTATTTACGTTGGGCGCCGTTAGCCTGCATAAAACCATCAATAAGGAGCGTAAGCTGCAGGAGCAAAAAAAGAACTTTTTACTTTCGGTAACGCATGAATTGAAATCGCCGCTGGCATCTATAAAAATCCTGCTGCAAACCATTCAAAAGCGCAACCTGACCAGGGAACAGGTGTTGGATTTTATCGATAAATCGCTGAACGATGTAGAGCGTCTGGATGATATGGTCGAGAATATGTTGTTGGCCTCTAAAATCGAAAACCAATCTTACACGTTCCCTAAAGCCAGCTTTAACCTTTCGGTTTTGGTGGATAGTATTGTAAACCGTTTGCAAATCAGCAAATGCGATTGCAACCAAATGATCATCGATGCCGAGATTGAGCCCAAAATAGAGATCACCGGCGATAAGTTCGCGCTTACATCCGTAGTAACCAATTTAATCGAGAACGCCGTAAAATATTCCAGCCCATGCTCGGCAGTGGTGGTTAAGTTGTTTTCAAAAGATGATAAGGTATACCTGGAAGTAGCCGACCAGGGCATCGGCATAGCCGACAATGAAAAAGCCCGCATTTTCGACCGTTTTTACCGTGTAGGCAGCGAGGAAACCCGCAACACCAAAGGAACCGGCCTGGGCCTGTATATAGTAAAAGAGGTGCTGGATAAGCACCATGCCAGTATTAAGGTGAAAGACAACCGCCCTGCTGGTAGTATTTTTGAAGTTGTTTTTGGATAACACGAATGGCACCAATTATATCGAATTTCACAAATCTGCTTCGATAATTTCAATGGCAATTCGTGTAATTAGATATAATTTGTGTGAATTGGTGCTTAATTATAATTCGTGTAATTCGATAAAGTTGGTGACAATTCGTGTTTATTAAATTAAAAGTTATATGCTTATCAAGAAAAGAATTCTATTAGCCGAAGACGAAGAGCATTTGTTGGAAGCCATTAAACTTAACCTGGAGCTGGAAGGTTATAAAGTTTCGACAGCTAAAAATGGTAAAAAGGCTTTGCAATTATTTAAAGAAGAGCGTTTTAACCTGGTGATATTGGACGTAATGATGCCCGAAATTGACGGCTTTGTGGTTGCAGAAACCATTCGACTGGAAAATACCGAGGTACCTATCATGTTCCTTACAGCCAAAAACACCAATGAAGACAAAATTTCGGGCCTTAAAAAAGGTGCCGACGATTATTTAACCAAGCCGTTTAACCTGGAAGAGCTTATTTTAAGGGTGAACAACCTGGTAAAACGCAGCCTGAAAGGCGATGACTTGAAAGAGTTTAACAGCTACAAAATTGGCGAAAAAACCATCCACTTTAACTCGTTTGAGCTGGTGAATGAAGATGGTTCTATCACCCCGCTTACCAAAAAAGAAACCATGTTGCTGAAGCTTTTAATTGAGCGCCGTAACGATGCCGTATCGCGCGAGCAGATACTGGAAACTGTTTGGAACTATGATGTGTACCCATCCACCCGTACTATCGATAACTTTATCCTAACCTTCCGTAAGTATTTTGAACCAGATCCTAAAAACCCGGTTTATTTTCACTCTATCCGTGGTGTAGGCTATAAATTTACCGATAATCAGCACTAATTAATGTTCAGTAACCGGGTGCGCATATTTATTGCATTTGTTTTCCTGCTATCGTTAGGCCTACTGCTGTACCTGCGCATTTATGAGCTTGCGGCTGTTGCTGCTATGATGATTTTGTTGCTAATATGGGATTACTTTAAACAGGGAACCCTGGTTGTTGCGGCCAAATATTTTCACCATAAGGAATTTGATAAGGCAGAGGCATCGTTGAAAGAAATCAGCAAACCCGAATGGCTGAGCAAAAAGCGCCGGGGTTATTATGAATTTATTTACGGCGGAATTTGTATACAAAAGCAGGATTTTAAAGCAGCCGAAAAGCATTATGAGATTGCAGCCCAATACCCGCTGCGATCAGTAAATGACCATGTAGCCGCGTTGGTTACCGTGGCCAATATCAGTATAAGGCATAATGATTATGATAAAGCCAAAGCCTACCTGCAATTGGCCGAGCAGCATGCCGATAAAATTACCGCCAAAATGAAGGATGTTATTAACAAACTTCATAAAGAGATTAAAACAAAAATATAGAGTTGAGAATCAAGAGTCAAGAATCAAGAATCAAGACATGAAAATGCAAAGCGTAAAAGTTGATCCAACTATGTCACTCTGCAAATTGTCGGTATGGTTACCGGCAATCAAAAGTCTTAACTCTTGATTCTTGATTCTTGACTCTTGACTCTCTTCAAAGATATGAGAGATTCGTTATTAATAAAGGCAGCTTTTTCCGAAAAAACAGAACGACCACCGGTATGGATGATGCGCCAGGCCGGCCGTTTCATGAAAGAATATTGGGACATCAAAAACAAGTATTCCTTTTTGGAAATGTGTAAAACACCTGAGCTTGCCGCCGATGTTACCATGCTGCCGGTTAATTTATTAGGCATAGATGGCGCCATCCTGTTTTCGGACATTTTGGTTACCGGTGAAGCTATGGGTGGCGATTTGAGTTTCAACGCCGGCACAGGTCCTAAGTTTGCCAACCCGGTGCGTACCCAAAAAGATATTGATAACCTGCAAACCGATGTAGGTGATAAATTACAATATGTTGCCGATGCTATCAAGGTGATTCAACAGCGTTTAAATGGCAGCATCCCGCTGATTGGTTTTGCGGGCGCGCCGTTCACGGTTATGAGCTACCTGGTTGAAGGCGGATCGTCAAAAGATTTTAAGCTCACCAAACTGATGCTGCACAATGAGCCGGCAATAGCCCATCAGCTGTTATCAAAAATTGCTACAGTTACGGCCGATTACCTGAACCTGCAAATTGAAGCCGGGGTAAACGCAGTACAAATTTTCGATAGCTGGGCACAGGCTTTGGCATGGGATGATTATAAGGAGTTTAGCCACTACTACATCCAACAGATCATCAGCAAGCTTAACCGTAAGGATATCCCTGTGATATCGTTCTGTAAAGGCAGTTCGGTTTTTGCACCGTTAATGGCCGAGGCTAAGCCGGATGTAGTATCGATTGACTGGAATGTTGATTTGCTGGATATCAAAAAACGTTTACCCGCCGGTGTAGCCGTACAGGGCAACCTTGATCCGCATATATTGTACGCCGATAAAAAAGTTATTAAAGACCGCATATACCGCCTGTTCGACCGGATGAAGGACGAGCCCGGCTTCATTTTCAACCTGGGCCACGGCATTATGCCCGATATCCCGTTTGATAATGTGAAATACGCGGTAGAGATTGTTAAGGAATACAGAAACTAAAAACAAATATGTCATTGCGAGCGATGGCGTGGCAATCTCGTAGCCATGCAATATCCGCCTTGCAAAGTTCGCGATTGCTTCGTTCCTCGCAATGACATACAAAAACGCCATCATGTACGAATACGTTCTCGCCATACATATCATTTTTGTAGTCTGCTGGATGGCGGGGTTGTTTTATAGCGTTCGCCTTTTTATATACCACACAGAGGCACAGGACAAGCCGGAACCAAACCGTACAATCCTTTCCGAGCAATTTGAGATTATTGAGCGGAAGCTATGGAACATCATCGCTATTCCATCGATGTACATCACTATAATAGCAGGCATCACAATGCTTACATTGAAGCCCGTATGGCTTCAGTTTGGATGGATTTATATTAAACTTAGCTTTGTAGTTATTCTGGTGATATACCATTTTATCTGCCAAAACAAAATAAAACAAATGCGCAGCGGTGTATTCAAATGGACATCTATACAACTCCGCCTTTGGAATGAGTTAGCCACTATCATCCTCTTTGCTATAGTGTTCCTTGTGGTACTTAAAAGCACGTTAAACTGGATTTTTGGCGTTGTTGGCCTGGTCGCCCTTTCGGTAATATTAATGATTGCAGTGAAAATTTATAAGCGGTTCAGGGAGAAGAATTAACAAAGAACTTCTATTCATGTGAATCGTCATTGAATTTGACCTTACCCCACAAATTCATTAATCCTTTTTGGTTTTCAAGGGTGATAAACAATTGTAAAGCATTTTCAACCATCACCTTATCAGATTTTATCCCGGTAACTTTTCGTGCTTTTTTCAGCAATTCTGTATCTACTTTAACTTTCATAGTTAATCAAAAATACGGCGAATAATTTAATATTTTTACTTAAGCTTCAACGCTTTCTTCCGCATCTTCTCCAGCATCATCTCCTAAAACAAACGGACCAGTCATAGCGCAATGATAGCCTATAACGAACGATGCCATCAATCCGGCACCTAAAATACTTTCTGCAATAAAATGTGATGTTTTTGAATTAAACAGGCATAGTAACAGTTCAAAAACACAAGTCCTCATTAACGATATCACTAAAAAAGTCATCTCGTTAAAAAAATACAATGTGATAAACAGGAAAACAATGTTCCTGGCCTTAAACTTTGCCCCGGAAGTACAGATTTGGATGGTTAATGCAAATAACACTAAAGGCATGTAAAGCCTTAAAATATAAATGACCGCACTGGCCCATTTTTCCAAATACCGGTTGTCTATGCCGTGGTGCAGTTGTCCTTTTAACTGGAAAAATGACAGGTCTAACAAACAACATATAAACAATATCGCTGCTAAGCAGGCTATATTCTTAATCGTTACCTTACCAACCTGGCTAATTGAAAAAATGGACACGAAAAAAATAAAAATGGACTTGGCATTGTCAACTACGCTATAAGTTTCATTGAAACTAAAACGGAGACTAAAAAAGCTTAATACACTTACGGGGATGCTTTTTACACTTTGATCATACTGGGTATAATTTGAAATTACCGCCGTTATTATACAGCTAATGCTTGTCAATAAAACAGCCTGCCAAATAGTTTTTGTGAAATGCTCCTGGTAAATATCGATAAGAGCTGCTGATTGCTTTTTAAAAAAGGTTGAATATTGCATGTGATACGGTTATACGTAAAAATATCAATTATTCTTTTACAATCACCCCATCTTTCATCACCAACTTCACCATTTTCAAAACTTTCATATCCTCAACCGGATTTCCGTCAACAGCAACCAGGTCCGCAAGGTATCCTGCCTTGATATTCCCCAAATCCTTCAATCCAAAAACTGCGGCGTTAACTGATGTTGCCGAGCGCAGTACCGCTAAGGGTTTCATGCCATATTCGGCCATTAATATCATTTCCTGGGCATTATCGCCGTGGCTGAATACACCAACATCGCCACCCATACAAATGGCAACACCGGCCTTTAATGCCTCGGTAAAAATGTAATGCTTTTGCTTCACCCCTGCCGGCTCCGGGTCGATGCCTTTCTTCCATCCTTTGTAGCTTGAAATAGATTCCGTAGCATTAAGGGTTGGGCAAAGGGCTATGCCTTTTTCTTTCATCAGCTTAAACAGTTCTGGCGTGCCACCGTCGCCATGCTCAATGGTAGTTACGCCTGCCGCTATGGCCCGGCGCATGCCTTCGGTAGTTGAGGCATGTACAGCAACCGTGCGGCCGCTGCTTTTAGCTACCTGTACAGCTACTTTCAGTTCTTCTTCGGTAAAAGTAGGGGCAGCAGTACCGTTTATCCCCCAACGATAGTCCACATAAATCTTTACCACATCTGCGCCATGGCCAATTTGCGACCGCACCACCCTGGCTATTCCATCAATACCGTCAGCTTCTTCTCCGCCTTTAATTATGCTGGCTTCGGCAACTTCCGATTTAGGGCCATAACTGCCGGTGGCTACAATTGCCCGGGTGGCTACCAACATCCTGGGGCCGGGGATTATGCCTTTTTCAATCGCAGTTTTTAAGCCCGCATCATCGTAGGCAGCGCCTTCGGTTCCAAGGTCACGCACGGTAGTAAAGCCGGCCATCAAAGTTTCGCGGGCATGGTTAACCGCACGGGCGGTACGCTCGGCACGGCTTTCGCCAAGTACCTGGTCGTTCCAGGCAGTTTCGTTATAGGGATGCAGGAAAAGATGCGAGTGGCCTTCAATCAGCCCGGGCATCAGGGTTGTGCCCTTCAGGTCAATCACCTTAGCATTGCCAGGTATTTTTATCGTAGCGGCCTCCCCTGCTGTTTCAATATGATTGCCTTTTACCAGTACCCACCAGCCTGTGTGCATCTGCTCACCATCGAAAACACGGTCGGGTTTCAGTAATATATAGGTTTCAGTTTTTTGGGCAAATATGGGCAGGCAAAAAATGAGGAGTATTATTGTGACTAGTGTTTTCTTCATTATAAATAAAGATAGCTTACTTTATAGGAGATTTAAAGTCGCCGCCCAATAATTAAAAAATATTTCAAACCCCATGCAACCATTTGCCCCAGGTTACCATCTTACTTTTAAATGATGTTTTTGGAACCTAAATATACTATCGAACAATTGGTTGACCGCTGCAAAGCGGGCGAGCGTAAGGCACAGGAATTGTTATACAAACAATTGGCGGGTAAAATGCTGGCCGTGTGTATGCGCTACGCTACCGATAGAATGGAGGCCGAAGACATGCTTCAAAACGGGTTTATCAAAGTTTTTGGCAAAATGGCCGATTACCGGGCAGACGGATCATTTGAAGGTTGGGTAAGGCGCATTATGGTACACAGTTCTATTGAATACTATCGTAAGCACCACAAAATGATGCAGGTGGTTGATATAGACGAGGCAGGCACCGAACCATCGGTTAACCCGATAGCTGCCGCCAACCTTGATGCTAAAGTACTGATGGGAATGATACAGCAACTTGCACCGGGTTACCGCATTGTATTTAACCTGTATGCTTTAGAAGGTTACGCACACAAAGAAATTGCCGAAATTGTAGGCATCACCGAAGGGGCATCAAAATCGCAGCTATCAAGGGCGAGAACGATATTAAAGGAACAAATTGCAAAAATGGAGAGCAAAAGCTATGGATATGCAGGATAAGGATCTGGACAAGCTATTTCAATCGGCATTAAACGATTACGAGATAGAACCATCTGCAAACGTGTGGACAGGGATTACCGGCGAATTGGATTCAGGCAAACGCAAAAAGGTATGGCTGCCATACCTGAGTATTGCGGCAGCGGCAGTTTTATTGATAACCGCCGGTGTTTTATTTGTCCCTAAAGAAGTAAAAACAATCAACCCTAAAAAAGATGGGCTGGCAGGTGTTAACCATCCAATAAAGCCAAAAATGGCTGTCGGGCCAATCCAGGCGGCACGGCCTGAAATTGCTGCCGGTAAAAAGCCGGAGGAAGTGGCGGCAGCGCCAGCTAACAGTTTGGCGGCTATCAGCATACACAAACGGAATAAAAAAGCGGTTATTACAGCAATCCCGGTTACAGCCGCGTCTGCCGGGGATATTGCAAAGCCCGACGATCCTCAGCCGGCATTAGCGTCAGCAACTAATAAGCGGGAAGTAAAAGTTGCGGTACAGCCGGATAGTGTTACCAGGATATTCCCAAAGCATATTGACGAAGCCCCGGTTTTTGCAAATATTAAATCGCCCGTTGTCCCGACAGAAGTGGCAACTATTAAGCCAGCTACGCCAGCAAAAAAGCATAAGATCCGCAGTTTGGGCGATGTGTTTAATGTGATGATAGCCGCTGTTGATAAGCGGAAAGACAAGATCATTGAATTTAGCAATACCGATGAGGACGATGCCACCATTACCGGCGTAAACCTGGGCATTATCAAAGTGAAAAAAGAAAAATAAAATCTAAAGAAAAAATATATACCAGATAATATGAAACGTTTAATTTTAACGGCAATGCTATGCGTTGCAGCAAGCTACGGCTTTGCCCAAACCACCACAACTACTACCACAACAACCGATACCATCAAAACAGCTTCAGATACCACTATAGTTACTAAAAAAAGGGTTAGGGTGAAACTGGGTGTGGGTAATGATGCACCGTATGTATCGCCATATACCAACGATACCACAAAAGTACAGCGGACTAAAGCGCCCGGCTTTTCGTTTGGGATAACTTTTTCAAGGATCGACCTGGGTTTTGCAACCCTGATTGACAATGGCAGTTTCACCTTATCCGATAAAAATAAGTTCCTCAGCTATCGCCAGGCCAAAACAGCCAACTTTGGTTTTGATGTGG
The DNA here is from genome assembly GCF_056404995.1 of Mucilaginibacter sp. P2_A5. Taxonomy (NCBI): domain Bacteria; kingdom Pseudomonadati; phylum Bacteroidota; class Sphingobacteriia; order Sphingobacteriales; family Sphingobacteriaceae; genus Mucilaginibacter; species Mucilaginibacter sp. P2_A5. The sequence continues at coordinate 112,040 of NZ_JBFUCY010000015.1, read as the reverse complement.
TGCAGTTTGGTTACCGTTTTAACAGTGCCTTCAAAATATATGTTTCGGGCGGGTTCGACTGGACCAACATCCGTTTGCGCCAGGACATTACTATACAACGCAATGCACCCGTGTTAACGTATCTGCCGGATAGCATTCACTTCAGCAAAAACCGGTTTTCATCAAGTTACCTGCGTATCCCGTTATCGTTTTACTACCGCAGTCATGAAGATAGCCGCGGCAATTATTTCCGCCTGGTTGCCGGCCCGGAAGTGGGCATCCTGCTTAACGGCCGCGTAAAACAAATCAGCGACGAACGCGGCAAGCAAAAGTTTGATGATGATTATCATTTTGCCAAACTACGCACCGGGGCATTCGTCCGAATGGGCTATGGTATCATGGGCATCTACGCCAAGTACTACTTTAACGATATGTTTGAAAACAGTCCCGAACAAAAAGGATTGAAGAACTTCAGCTTTGGATTGACTTTAGGCTTCTAAAACACGATTTTCAAGATTATACATGATTAACAGGATTTTTGGAGAGGCGCATTACATGTGCCTCTTCATTTTGATACGATTTAAGGATTGACGTAGATACCCGGATAAGCTTTAATAAATCTGATCCATTTTTGCTGTTTTCTGTCCGCTACGCAAAAATCCTGTCAATCCTGCTAAATCCCTAAATCGTATTATCTTTGCTTTGATGTCAGACACTCCTTTTTTGCAGGCCATTGCTGTAAGTAAAATATATCCCGGTAAGCAGGCGGCCGGTGTTAAAACTACCAGTATATCCATCTCTCCCGGTAAAATAACAGCTATTATTGGCGAGAGCGGCAGCGGAAAAAGCACGCTATTACGCCTATTATACGGTTTGCTTTCGCCGGATGAAGGCGTCGTCAAATTTAAAGGCGAACGCATCTGGGGGCCTGAAGAAAAGCTGATTCCCGGCCATGATGCCATGAAAATGGTTACCCAGCATACCGACGACCTGAACCTGTTTGCCAAAGTTTGGGATAATGTAGCGGCAATGCTGCCTGCAACCGACCTAAAAGCAAAAAAGGAAAAAACCGAGCAAATTTTAACACAACTTAACATGCTCCACATGGCCGACAAACGGGTGGCCGACCTGAGTGGCGGCGAAAAGCAGCGCGTGGCCATTGCAAGGGCGATAATTACCCGTCCGCAGGTTTTACTACTGGATGAGCCGTTTAACCAGGTGGATACATCGTTCAGGGAGGGTTTGCAGCAGGACATTAGGCAAATTGTAAAAGAGCTTGGTATTACAGTGATCATGGTATCACATGACCCGGCCGAGGTGCTATCTATGGCAGATGAACTGGTAGTGATAAAAAACGGCCAGATTGTGGAGCAGGGGCACCCCAAAATGCTGTATCAACACCCGCAACATTTGTATACCGCCCAACTGTTAAGCAACTGTAACGTGCTTAGCGCTGCCGACGCGCAGATTTGCGGTATCGAAACCATAAAAGATCACCTGGTAATTTATCCTGACTGGATAAGAATCAAACTGATCTCATCAACCAAAAGCTGGGCAATAAAACAGATCCTTTTCCGGGGATTTTATGAAGACCTGATACTCGAAAAAGAAGGCGTGCTACTCCGCGTATCCAATGGCGAACCCGATAGTTACAAAGAGGGCGATATGGTATCGGTTAGGTTTTGGAAGTGGCTGGAATATTAGTGAACATCATGTGAGTCATCAAATTCATCATATTCAATAAACCGTTCCTGAAGCTGGATCCATTTTTTTTTGTCGGCAGCTGACCAAATCTCCGTTTTTTCCCAAATGCTACCATCGGGCCAAATTAGCTTTCCTTTTATCGCCCTATATTTTAAATCGTACACGTCGTCAACATTTTTGAATGCCCACAATTTCCATTTTGTAATATTAAAACTCCAATAAAGCCAGGCTCCTGTAAATCCTAATATAAAAACAATCAACGCTATCCACTGAGGAAAAGCGGGAAATGTTGTCAAATAATACGCAACGCCAAATCCGACCATCTGTATTGCGAAAACAGGGTAATTTATCATGCGTTGACCCTTTTTTAACGCTTCATCAACAGTAACGGTTTCAGACATTGCTTAACAAGATTTATAGGCATCAAGTTAGCAATATCCTCGCCAAAATTAAACCACCCCTTCAACAAATTTACATTTATGGAATGTGATAAGAATAGCGATCAGCGAAAGAAAAAGATAGGTAAAGGTGTACAAATAGGTAATTTGGGCCGGTGTGCCTCCGATGGCAAGCGTCATCATCAGTAAAAACCCCACAGGAATTGCCAAAACTGCAATAATTATAGGCACCAACATAAAAAAGTAAATATTAATCCTTGTTAAAGTAAAGTAGTAGATAAAGTTAAACAGATAAGTTAAGCCTATGCAGATGAATATATTCCATTCAAAATCGTCGCCCTTACGATGGATAAACCACTCAAAACAATTGGCCCAAAAAAAGGCGAAGCCAGTCAGTAAAGCGATGTAGGCGATAACCTCAAGAATGATCTTGTTTTTCAGCGATATAAATACAATTGGATATTAAAATATAGCGAGAATTACCCCGGCAAGTTTAAAGATCTTTAATTGTAGAAACATTCTTCCAAAGCAAGTTATAATATCATTTTCCATCTTAAATTTCAAATATCTGTTTGCTTTGATTTAACGAGTATTTAAATTTACTTCGCTAAATGAATTTAGACCGCTACGCTTACTTCACTGCAAATTACCAGGACTATGTTTTTTATAGTGAAGGTCCAAAAGGTAAGATTAAAAAAGTAATCAGGTTTACCAAGGTACAGGAAATTCCTGCCATTTATAACCTGGCTTTCGGAGATGAAGACCCTGAAACTGGATCTATTAGTGATATGGTTACCACCGATAATAACGATAGAGATATTGTACTTGCTACAGTAGCAAATAGTATCATCGATTTTAGTGACCACTTTGGAAATCATTACATCTATGCTGAGGGCAGCACATTAGCACGAACACGATTGTACCAAATGGGAATTTTAAGATTATGGGACGATATTAGAATAGATTTCGATATTTACGGGCTAATAGACGGTGTGCCATCAGAGTTTAAGAAGAACGTCAATTATGATGCATTCTTGGTGAAAAGAAAATAGAATCGTATATTTGATATAGAAAAAATTGAGAGTTATGGCTATTGTAAAAAAAGCAGGAGTTGAAAAAGGACACGGGAATGCTATTTTAAGCAACGATGTTAAAAGCTATGCTAATGACCCTTTTTTCATAAAGAAGGCTGAAGAAGCAAGAAAAGCGGTTAGTAAGATTATTCTACCTGAAAGTAAAAAAAGCTAATATTTATTACGACAATAAATAAAAGGCTGGATTTATCCGGCTTTTTTTATGAATATCAATTTGATTTGATGCTTATTGATCTTTCTATAAAAAATTGAGGAAAATTAAGCTGGAAGCTTAATTTATGCATTACCACGAGTTACACTTCGTTAAACTCGCGGTAGCAGCAATTAATGAAAATCAATTCTCATTAATCAATATATCCTTAGCCATAACCATTGGCACACTGATATATTTTTTTTCCATGTAGTTAATTACTTTTTCCAGGATATCGCGCGATTGCTGATCCATACTTTGTACTTCATCGGCAAAAACAGAATTGATGGCCGTATTGCGGATCTCTTTTATCTTTTCGGGCACCTGGCGCATGGCTACTTCAATACGGCGTTGTTTCAGTTGGGTTAAGAACTCGGCTATGTTTTGTTCAATAATACCTTCGGCATGTACCAACTCGTGGTAGCGCTCCTGCAGGTTACGTTTGGCAACCTCGTTTAATGAATGTACTTCGATAAAGTTAACCGGGAATTGCTCTAAAACTTCTGGAGCGGTATCGTTAGGGATGGCCAAATCAACGATGGTTTTTTTGCCGGTTTCGCCGTTGAGCAGCGATTGGTAAATTTCGGTGGTGATGATAGGCTCAACTGCCGATGTGCAGGTGATAATGGCGTCGAAGCCTTTATTGTATGTTTTAAGCGCTTCCAGATCAAATGCCTCGCCGCCCAGGTCTTTGGCTAACTGTGTAGCCTTTGAAACCGTCCGGTTAAAAACCGCGAAGTTGCTGAACTTATGTTTTTGCAGGTACTTAGAGATATTACGGTTGGTTTCGCCGGCTCCGATAATCAATATGCGGGCATTTGAGCAAAGGTTCAAATCTTTAAGCTTGCGATAAGCTAACGAGACAACCGAAATAGGATTTTTTGAGATATTGGTATGGGTATAAACTTCCTTGGCTGTTTTAACCACACAGTTCATAATCATACGTAATCCGTCGCCGGTAAGGCCGGCTTCTTTGCAGTGTTCATATGCTTTGCGCAGCTGGGCCAATATCTCCTTTTCGCCAACTATCAAACTCTCTAACGAGCATGAAGTACGCAGCAGGTGCACCATGGCTTCCTGGTCTTCATAAATGGAAGCGCCATCCATGAAGGTACTCAAGGAATGCTCACACAGTTCGGTATTAAAAGCCTCAATAAAACGTTTGGCAAAATCCTTATCAACCACCTGTGGGGTAGTCATAACAAATTCCACACGGTTACATGTAGCCAGATAGAATATTTCCGGTATTCCAAATTGAGTTTTAACCTGTTGAAGCTTTTCAGTCAGATTTTCCTGGCAAACCACCAATCTTCCTATTTCCTTCAGTTCAATCTGTTTGTGTGTAAAAGCAATAACCTTTAAATACTTCAAAGCAGTTTTAAATTTGACCGAACAAAAATATCACTATAAAAGGGATGCAATGTCAACACTTTGTCAAACAGGCGTATTTAGAACGGTTATAAATTAGCATAAAATGACTTAAAAACCGCATTTAAACTGTCGAAAACCCTATTTAACAAAATATCGGATATCTGTAGTGCATATACTTAAAAACAAAAGTTTGATAAGAAACTTGGGCTAATTTAAATGTAGTGCGTTTGGCGGCTGGTTTCGCACCGCGCTGCAACCGGGCATTAACTCTTTGTGATGCGGCGCCGCAAAAGTTAACGTTAAAAGCTTACCTTAAGGGCAAAACAAATCCTCTGCATTTTTATTAAGCATACAGAATATCAAAACAAAAATATGGATCTGCAAAGTGTTGAAATGCGTAACCTGGAAGTACAGGATTACCAGGAGCTAAAAAAATCGATGAAGTCGGCATATATGGATATGGATGAGGATTACTGGGACGCCAATTCCATTAAAAAGCTTATTAAAATATTCCCCGAAGGACAGATTTGCGTAACCGTGAACGATGTGGTGGTTGGCTGCGCGTTGGCCATTATAGTCGACTATCAAAAATTTGGCGATAACCATACTTACAAACAAATAACCGGCGACAGTACTTTTAAAACCCATACCGATAAGGGAGATGTATTATATGGTATTGATGTTTTTATCCATCCAAAGTATCGTGGCCTGCGCCTGGCCCGCCGCCTTTATGATGCCCGCAAGGCACTGTGCGAAAAGCTTAACCTTAAAAGCATCATTGCCGGTGGCCGTATCCCCAATTATCAGAAGTTTCAGAACGATCTTACACCCCGCCAGTATATTGATAAGGTAAAGTATAAAGAGATATATGACCCTACCCTGTCGTTCCAGTTGGCCAATGATTTTCACGTACGCAAAGTGCTGCGTAATTACCTCCCCGAGGATAGCCGCAGCAAAGGGTTTGCTACCTTGATTGAGTGGAACAATGTATATTACGAGGAAATAAGCACCGCTATTAACCAAAAAACAGTAGTACGCATTGGTCTGGTACAGTGGCAGATGCGCCCTTACAATAACATCAGCGAACTGTTAAAGCATGCCGAATATTTTGTAGACGCGGTAAGCGATTACCAGGCAGATTTTATACTGTTCCCCGAGTTATTCGGCACTCCTTTAATGGCCGATTACAACCACATGGATAGCGCCAAAGCCATGCGCGAGCTGGCCAAATATACCCAGCCCATTATCGAAGAATTTTCAAAACTGGCGGTATCGTACAATGTAAATATCATAGCGGGTAGCATGCCTACCATTTTTGAAGATTCGTTATACAATGTATCGTACCTCTTCAGGCGCAATGGCAGTATGGAAGAGGTTTATAAGATCCACCCTACCCCGTCCGAGATCAGCTCATGGGGTATCCGCGGCGGCGATGAGGTAAAGGTTTTTGAAACGGATTCGGGTAAAATCGGGATCCTGATTTGTTATGATGTGGAGTTCCCCGAGTTATCGCGCATTTTGGCCAGCCAGGATATGCAAATCCTGTTTGTGCCATTTTTAACCGATACTCAAAATGGCTACAACCGGGTTAAATTCTGCTCGCAGGCGCGCGCCGTCGAGAATGAATGTTATGTAGCCATAGCGGGCTGCGTGGGCAACCTGCCCAATGTAAATAACATGGGCATCAGCTACGCGCAGTCGGCGGTGTTTACGCCATCTGATTTTGGTTTCCCTACCAATGGCATTCAGTCCGAGGCGACTCCAAACAGCGAAATGATTGTGATTGCCGATGTTGACCTTTCATTACTGGACGAACTACATGAATACGGCAGTGTACAAAATTTGAAAGACCGCCGGACCGATTTGTATAATATTACATTTAACGGAAAAAAAGTGTAGTATTGAGTAATGATCCGCAAAGATAATTACACCCTCCCTGGCGCCAAAGGCAGGCCCATGCTCATAGATGTAACTTACGATGACGCTTTTAAAAACGCACCTGTAGTTATCTTCGCACATGGCTTTAAAGGTTTTAAAGATTGGGGCACGCATAATTTAGTGGCCGGCTACTTTGCCAACGCTGGTTTTAAATACCTGAAGTTCAACTTTTCGCACAACGGCACAACACCCGATACCCCCCTTGATTTTACCGATCTGATAGCCTTTAGCGATAATACATTTTCGATAGAGCTGGAAGATCTGGATACCATTATTGATTTTGCCTGCAGCGGATCGGGCATGGCGGCGGCAAATGGGGTATACCTGATAGGCCATAGCATGGGCGGCGGCATCAGTATCATCAAATCGGCCGAAGACAGCCGGATAAAAAAGCTGGTTACCATGGCATCTATATCAAGCTTTTATAATCTTTGGCCCGAAGAAATAGAGATACAATGGCGGCTACAGGGTATTATATACATGCCTAACAAGCGTACAGGGCAACAAATGCCCTTAAAATCTACCTTGCTGGGCGATCTGGATAAGTATCCTAAACGCCTCGACATATTGGCGCAGGCAACTAAGGTTAAACAACCCTGGCTGCTAATGCACGGTAACGCAGACCCTACCGTACCGCTAAGCCACGCAGAAGAACTATATGCCGCGCACCCTGATGCTGAATTTTTTATTTTGCCTGGCGGCGATCATACTTTTGGCGGTGCCCACCCTTATTTAAACGATGTTTTACCAACATCACTGGTTACATTTTGCGACAGGGTAATATCATTTTTAAGTAAATAAAACCGCCAACAACAATCTATCGTAACTTTTTCGTGTTAAAACTGTCACAACCTGCATAAGTACTATTATTGTTTCCATGAGTTTAGAAGGATCCCGCAAAAGGGCAAAAAAATATATCAACGTTATCCCTACCGACGAGGCAGGTTTCGGCAAAATGATTCCCATTTTACGCGAGTATATGGGCAATAAGGCCGAAAACTCTCCAAAAAAACAAATTGGCCCGTTTACAACCGATATAGCTATTTACAATAAGCCGCCCGAAAGCGGCCTGCGTATTACCTGGGTTGGCCATTCCAGCATATTGATTGAAATAGATGGCAAGTGTATTTTAACCGACCCGGTTTGGGGCGATAGGGCATCATTCTCTAAACATTTTGGTCCTAAACGTTTTTTTAAACCGCCAATTGAATTAAAAAGCCTCCCCCCACTGGATGCTATTATCCTGTCGCATGATCATTACGACCACCTGGATAAGGATACCATTAAATTTTTTGCAGGCTCATCAATTCCTTTTTACTGTTCGGTTGGTGTAGGCCAGTATCTTGAAAAATGGGGGATTCTTAAAAACTTCATTAATGAGATGGATTGGGGCGATAGCGTACTGATAGGCAACCAGGTTGTTATTACGTCAACCCCATCAAGGCATTTTTCGGGCCGTGGCGTGGTACATCGTAATGAAACCCTTTGGGCAAGCTTTGTAATAAAAGGCCCGAAACATAATATTTATTTTGGCGCCGATTCGGGCTGGTCGCCAAGCTTTGCCGAGATTGGCGAGGCCTTTGGCCCGTTTGATTTGACGATGCTTGAGGTAGGCGCCTACGGCAAATTCTGGCCTGATATTCACATGGGGCCCGATCATGCCTCCAACGCCCATATCGCCCTGAAAGGCAAATTGATGATGCCCATACACTACGGTACATTTAACCTTGCCCCGCATGCCTGGTACGAGCCGGTTGAACGTTTGGAACAGTTTGCCAAAGAAAAAAAGATAGATCTTTTTATACCCGAACCCGGCAAGCCCACCGAAGTTAAAGGCCCTTATAACTCGGCCTGGTGGAAAAAGTTTATGTAGCCACAATATATAACAACCACGCTTCTGCACCTGCCCAAAAGTAATTGAACGGCGTATTGTTCATCCTGTTTTTTGCGCTATCTTTAAGGTTAATTAATCTGCCCTAAACTTATCGATATACACCATGGAAGCTACTACCATTGATCAAATCATAACCGAACTGGAAATCATCATTGCCGATGCCATACAAACCGGCAGCCGGGCGGGATATTTTGCAGCTTTATACCACAAAGTAACCTGTAAAGTAAAGGAGGGCATATTGGCCGGCGAGTTTGAGGATAGCAAAAGAATGGAGCAACTGGATGTTACTTTTGCAAGCCGTTATATTACGGCCTATCATCAATGGCAGCAAAAACAGCAACCATCGGCATCATGGACGCTGGCTTTCAGCATATTTAATAAACGGTCGAAAATGGTGCTGCAGCACTTGCTTATTGGCATGAACGCGCACATAAACTTTGATTTGGGCGTTGCAGTAGTTGAAACCGCCCGGGACTTTAACCAGCCGTTGGCAAAGGTGCATAACGATTTTAATGCCATCAATACCATCCTGTCGGCCCTCACTTATGAGGTTATCAACGAGCTTAACCAGGTATCGCCCTTAATGTCGTTAGCCGGTTTGCACGCGCAAAACAACTCCATACTTATTCAATTTGCGCTTGGTAACGCCAGGGACGGCGCCTGGTGCTTTGCCGAAGACCTTTACGGGCGAACCGGCCAGGATTACCTTAACCTGGTAACCAGCCGTGATGCCGATATCACCAAACTTGGCCTTGGTATTGTTGCCCCGGTAGGTTTATTAAGTTTCACCGTATGGCTTATCCACGTGTTTGAATGGCGGAACCCATCCAGGATAACCAGGGTATTAAATGAATATAGGAAAGCGTATTTGAAGGTGAACTAATTTAGCACTTGCAATTACCCTGGTATAGATATAAAATACCGAAAATTTCAGGTTACATACAATTGAGCAAGCAGATTTAGAGATTTTCAAAGCATAGTTCACAATGGCTGGTAAATGGTCGCGCCGATTACGCGTATCCTATTACCAAAAAACCCACATTACTATTTCAATAATGTGGGTTTCCTTTAACATTTGAGTTTAAATTTCGCTCTGCCAAATAAGCATTATTTAACCGGTTTAGTAAGCAAATTACTATCTGCATTTTGCCCATTTAATTTCGTTAAAAAATCGTTGTAGGCTAATTTAATTCCCTCATTTAATTCAACAGTATGTTTCCATCCCTGGCTATGAAGTTTGGTAACGTCCATTAATTTACGAGGCGTTCCATCGGGTTTTGTAACATCAAAATCGATATCACCCTGATAACCAACAATCTCTTTAATTAATAACGCAAGATCTTTGATAGAAACATCCTCCCCGGTTCCTATATTAACTAATCCTTCTTCATTGTAGTTTTGCATTAGATAATAACATGCTTCGGCAAGATCGTCTGCAAATAAAAACTCGCGCTTTGGAGATCCGGTACCCCATATAGTTACCGTTGGAGCATTTTCCTCTTTTGCTTCATGAAAACGACGTATGAGTGCCGGTAAAACGTGCGAGTTTTGCGGATGATAATTGTCATTATAACCATATAAATTGGTAGGCATTACCGAAATATAATTACATCCATATTGGGCACGATAAGCATCACACATTTTGATACCTGCTATCTTAGCGATCGCATACGGTTCATTGGTTTGCTCCAACAGTCCGGTAAGCAAATATTCCTCCTTTAAAGGTTGTGGCGCCATTTTGGGGTAAATACAGCTTGACCCCAAAAACATTAGCTTTTTAACACCATTAAGGTATGACTGATGGATGATATTATTCTGAATTTGTAAATTATCGTACAAAAATTCGGCCCGATATGTATTATTGGCTACTATCCCCCCAACTTTGGCAGCAGCAAGAAAAACATACTCGGGTTTTTCTTCAGCAAAAAAATCCGCTACCTGCTGCTGATTCCTTAAATCAAGGGTATCAGAAGTGCGGGTAACAAAATTGCTAAAACCCTCTTTAACCAGCTTGCGATATATTGCCGAGCCAACCATTCCACGATGGCCAGCAATATATATTTTAGCGTCTTTATTCATTGGGATTATTCAAATTGGTTTTTAATTGTATAACCAGATTCTTTTAGCAATTTCTCTTTGCGGAAATGGTTAACATCTGCAGTCATCATGTCTTCTACCAACATTTTCAAATCATATTTGGGTGTCCACCCTAACACGGTTTTTGATTTTGTAGGGTCGCCTATAAGTAATTCAACCTCTGTCGGGCGGAAATATTTAGGGTCGACAGCCACAACTTCTTTACCAATTTCAACCTGAAAATCGGGAGAATCGCACGATACAACGTAGCCTTTTTCATCAACTCCTTCGCCTTTAAATTCAATTGTTATACCTACTTCTGCAAAAGCCATTCTAACAAATTCGCGTACGCGTGTAGTTACGCCGGTTGCAATTACATAATCCGTAGGAGTTTCCTGCTGCAATATCAAATACATAGCCTCCACGTAATCCTTGGCATGCCCCCAATCGCGTTGTGCATCAAGATTACCCAGGTATAATTTATCCTGTAAACCCATCGCTATTTTAGATGTAGCACGAGTAATTTTGCGGGTTACAAATGTTTCGCCCCGCAGCGGACTCTCATGGTTAAACAATATGCCATTACAAGCATAAATGCCATAAGCCTCGCGATAGTTCACCGTAATCCAATAAGCATACATTTTTGCTACTGCGTAGGGTGAACGAGGGTAAAAAGGTGTAGTTTCTGACTGTGGGACTGCCTGAACTAAACCATACAACTCAGATGTAGATGCCTGGTATATTTTTGTTTTCTTCTCCAGCCCTAATATCCTGATAGCTTCCAATAACCGAAGGGTACCAATGCCATCTGCATTTGCGGTATATTCGGGAGTATCAAAACTAACCTTAACATGCGACATTGCGCCCAGGTTATATATCTCATCAGGCTGTACTTGTTGGATAATCCTGATCAAATTGGTTGAATCGCTCAGATCACCGTAGTGTAATGTGAGGCGTACGTTTGTATCATGCGGATCCTGGTACAAGTGATCAATCCTATCGGTATTAAATAAAGAGCTTCTTCTTTTAATACCGTGCACATCATATCCTTTTGATAATAACAACTCGGTTAAATAAGCCCCATCCTGACCGGTTATCCCAGTGATTAATGCTACTTTCGACATATATTTTAATAATTTTATTAAATGTTAATTAAGGATTTAGTTGTTAATCTAGCAAAAAAATTAATATTTTACATATTTAAGATAAAAAACATTCAAATAAAACATTGAATTTGTTTTTTTTTGACAAAATTATAAATTGTGAATACATATAACTTAGATCTTAAAATCATACATTCTCTTTATAATTAAGATAACCTTTATCTTTTTTTGAACACATATTTGTTTTGGCAAGGACCAAATGGTATGTAATCAAAAATAGCTTTCGGAATAACGCTTATAGCAATATCTGTTGTACAAATAAAATCACCTAACTCTAAATTATATTCGTCTTTATCGGTTATTATTGGATAGCTCCCGAAAGCCTCTTCGAACGTTTTATATGTTGAACCTGGAATAACCAAATCCACAAACAGTTTAAATTGCTGATCTTCTGTTAGTCCCAAAACATCTATAAGGTTAACCCGCGGATATTCCTCCATTACTCCACCATAGGATGCATTATAAACTTTTTGCCCGTGCTTATCAAAAAAGATACGACCTGTTGCAAAGTGATCCAGCATGTCATCAAGCGTAGGGTTACGATATGCCATCCCTTTCCCATCATAACGTGGATCAAAATGGTTAGGATCATCATCTTTTTTTCCTACCCAATCTCTTTCGCTTATTTTTGATACATTTCGTTTCGCAAATGTCATATCAACACCCAACATATAAATTTCATCGAATCCAAGATATGACATTATTTGCAAGCCCCCGTTAACAACGGTTTTGTTGATACCACATTTTGGCAAGTCAAGCGTATATTGCGGTTCATCCATGTAAAGCCAGTGAATTTTTGACGACTCAGGAAGATACTTTGTAAAATCTACATTTGACGGATGTAAATCAGGAAAAAAAGCAAGCTCAACAGCTGGTAGAATTTCAGTTGCTATTTCTTCGTGGATCTCCTTAAGCTTCAAATCATCGGTCACCAAATAGAAATTAGGCAACCAGTTTAATCTTTCATATAAAAGATTTATACGATTGAAACACAAGGTATATTCTCCCTTCAACAAGTGTAAAGGCGTTCTATTAATACTTGGTCCGGCACCAATCACAAACACCCGCTTTCCTTTGTATTTGCCTTTAAGAGCTTTCCACTTTTCGAGATTTACATTGTCGGTTTTTTGAAATAAGCGCTTAAATTTTACAATGCAATATTTAACCAAACGTGCAAAAAACACATTAACCCCATCTGTAGCAATAATCGATTTTCCCTTCTTTATTAAATTTTTCATGCTAAATTTATATTCAAACCAATTATTGCTGCTAAGTATTGTATGTTCCAAAAACGGTTACAGCGCCTCCATTACCATCCTCAACAAATATGGGCGCTACKATTACTTGACTTAACGGCATATTTATAGCATTCAATGCCATGTCTTCGATAACCAGTAAACTCTTTTTATCCCCGGTGGGGCAAAGAAAATTCAAATGACTCAATCGGCCTTCCTGCCTGTACTGCCATGATGTAAGAGATATAAAATCAAACCCTACGCATCGTAATTTAGAGAAATTGCTTCTTAAATAATCGGCGAGTTCCGCAGACAAACCGGGGCAATCATTCCAATATCGATCTTCATGCCTAAAATTCTCGAAACCCGTTCTTATTAAAAGGAGATCGACATTTTTGTCAATTGACTTAATACTCTCAAAATGTTTACTCGAAATTAATTGAGCATTTGTACAGGGTATGTCTACCAGGCAAACATTGTTGAAGAAAAAATCATCTATCGGAATTTCAAATGTTTTTTTTCCATTTTCGCAAAAATGATGAGCTGAATCGATATGAGTGCCTATGTGATTATTTGAAAATATCCAACATGAGCTATTTGCTGAATCACCCTTTTTAATAGATGAATTATCTCTGATAAATATTTTGTCCCTATTACCATAAGAGGGCGTGTTTTGAGAAATAATATGAGAAAGGCGGATGTTCATGAGGAGGTATTGTTTAACCCTGCAATTTTTAATAAATCAAAATTACATTCTGTTATTAGGATGTTCTTTCTTCCTGTTAAATAGCTATTTTTATCGTTATCTTTTTAATGAACTGCGGCTCGTCAACAAAGTGTTGTGGGCCATGACCATCTTCTGGAAACATAATGGCAAATATACCTTCGCCAATATCTACGTGTGTTCCACGGGGTGAAGGATCTTTGTAAAAAGTGCGGTCATGCTCCTCACTATAAGGGATGTTTACATTCATACCTTCAATAGGCGACCATTTAACTCGTTCGAGGCCTCTGATAGGATACTGAATGTCAATCACATGTTTATGAGCTTCGTAGCCCCGTTCAAATTTTTCAACAGTATAGTATTCGCTAACAATAGCTTTCACGTTTTCATTGATCGGGTAAGTGCCCACTTCAATATCAGCAGTAGCATTTTTTAAATATTGCAGCCCTAAATAAATGTCAGCAGAGACGCCTTTATAAATATCAATGTTCTTTAATTTATCAACTATCATCGTATGCTTAGTTTAATTCGTTTGTAAAATACTCGTTTAACCACCCTATGAACTGTTCGTCCATGGGTCTCATGTCCTTAAATATTTTCCCATAACCTTTATTAAGAATCAGGCCTAATATTTTACCAACGTTCTTTTTGTCTTTGCTTAATGCAGATGCAAACGTATCGAGCGAGATATCGTTGATAGTAGTTCCCGCCCATATCTGCTGTAACAGCTCCCTGATATTTTGGCGTATTGAATTATCGATATACCCCAATTTTACTGATACGAAGTTAGCCATATCCATACCATAACTTACTGCAATTCCGTGTGGAATGCGATAATTGGTCAGTGATTCAATAGCGTGTCCAAATGAATGCCCGTAATTAAATACAAGACGTTCGTTTTTGTCAAACTCGTCTCTTTCAATATACCCCTTCTTTATCTCCAGGCTTCTGTTTATGATCCCGGCTAAAACTTTTTTATCAACAAGGGCTTGCGCATATTCATTTTTAAATCTTGTAAAGTCCTCTTCGCCAGATACGATGAAATAATGGCACATTTCGCCCATTCCTGATTTTAAATCCCATAATGAAAGCGTATTTAAAAATTCCAGGTTAATAAATATTTCATTTGGCGGATAAAAGCCTCCGAGTTGATTTTTGTATTTGTTAAAATTAATAGAGGTTTTACTTCCGATGCAACTATCCCCCTGAGCAAGCAACGAGGTAGGAAAAAAGTACCAATCAACACCACGGTACATAATTGATGCTATAAACGCTGTAGCATCCTGAGTTATTCCCCCACCAATAGCTATTAACCTGTGATTTTTTCTGAAACCATTATCTATCAGGCTTTCAATGATGGGCATCACACCCTGATAACTTTTAACGTTTTCCGAAGCATCAATACCAATATGCCAATACAAATCAAGTACAGGCTGAAGCATATCTTTATACAGCTCTTTTATTTTATTATCGATGATAATTACATCACCTTCTTTAAGTTGCTGAAGTAATACAGCTTGAGTATCATCGATAAACTGTACACTATAGTCGTGAACAATTGATTTTATTTTAAAATTATACATTGGTATATCCTCCGTCAACAATTATATTTTGACCAGTTAAATAACTATTTAAATCACTACTTAAAAAAAGTATAACATTGGCTATTTCTACTGGCTGGGCCATTCTGTTCATTGGAATTATTTCTGTCAGCTTCTGCAAATCGTCGGCAGAATTTGTAGTTGCCGTAAGTTCGGTAAGTGTAAACCCCGGCCCTACTGCGTTTACCAATATGTTATCCTTTCCTAACTCAACCGCCAATGTTTTGGTAAGCCCAACAATTGCGTTTTTATTGGTGGCGTAAACAGACCTACCGGGCCGGGTAATAGCGCTCCAAATGGATGTGATATTAACTATTCGTCCGTACCCGTTCTTTTTCATGACCTTGCTCACTTCCCGGCAAAGCACATATGGGCCCTTTACATTAACGCTATGAAGCAAATCAAAATCGGCGTCGGTAGTATCTACGTTAAGTGCAACCTTGTTAATTCCCGCGTTATTTATGAGCACATCTATCTTATCAAATTTATTTAGCTTTAATAAAAATTGCTCAACTGATTGCTGATTGGTAAAATCAAGTTGTAAATAACTTATTCTTTCAACATTGTTATTGGCATTTAGCTGATCGATTTCCGATGCATTCGTACCCGTTAAAATTACAGAGCAACCAGCATCAAGAAAGCGATCTGCAATAGCCTTTCCGATTCCCCTGGTACCGCCTGTTATAAGCGCTATTTTTCCTGTAAAATCAATTTTAACGTTAGATATACTATCCATAGTGATTGATTATTTAGCGGTAAGTGCTAAAAATTCCTCATCTGTTGAAAGGTAGTTAACGATGACGTGATTTAAAATCATGTGAACATCTTCAATCGGGCCATAATCTCCCTTAGGGTTGGGTGTATATAGCGATATCGACGATATATCATTCAATTTTCCGCCCAAAAAGCCTACAAACGCAATGGAGGTGCCCCCCAATTCATTAGCATACTCCGCTGCCTTAACCAGGTTAGGGGAATTGCCGCTTGCTGATATTGCGATTAAAACATCGCCAGAAACAAACTGCCCGCGCATTTGCTCAACAAAAACGTCGTCGAAATTATTGTCGTTACCAATGGCGGTAATCATGGGTACGTTATCAGTTAAAGCAATTATTTTCGGACGAAATTTAGAGAAATAACGAACGAAAAACCTAAAATCAGCCTGCATGTGCGATGCAGTAGCAGCACTGCCGCCATTGCCAACAACATAAATGGTATTGCCGTTTTTAAAGGCAGTGATCATGGCTGTAATTACCTGCTCAAGTTTCGCAACCTCAATTTTATTTAAGATATCTGTCAAGCGGGTAATATAATCGCCCAGATAGCTTTTAACTTTTTCTTGTCTTTCCATTGTAATAGATTTTTTATGTTTTATAAGTTATGATTAAAACTCTTTTTGTTCGTATACTTTATCTATAATACGCATCAGTTTGTATGCATCATCTGAATTACCGATGGTCACAGCTTTATCGTCAATAATTGAATCAAAAAAGTGATTCATTTCATAACGCCAGCTATTATTATCAACGTACTTGGTTACAACTTCATCTTTCCAAGTAGCCGCAGGCGCAGTGGATCTGTTTTTGGCAATAGAAAGTGTTTCTTCACCGTATGACATTGAGGATGTTATAAGACCATTTAGTACCATGTATCCTTTTTCAAGGAAAATTTCCAATGAAAACAAATGACGCCACTGCGACATTGTTGAATGAAGCGATGCCACCTTGCCTGTGCTTGATTCTTTGAGAATTACAAAGGCATTATCCTCAACATCCATATGCCAATATAAATTTGAAACTTCTGCCTTGACAACATCAAAATCGCCAGAAAGGTGCAGGAATAAATCAAGCATATGAATACCCTGATCCATCAAAATCCCCCCCCCGGCTAACTCCTTTTTAGCTCTCCACTGGTTAAAATAATCACTTGTAACGCTTTTACCGTAACGACCACGTAACCATAATACTTTTCCATATTCGCCGCTATCAATAAGCTCTTTTATATGCATTACGCTATCATGATGGCGATGATTAAATCCGTACATCAGTTTTTTACCACTTTCAGTTTCGGCCTGCTTTACTTCGAGTATATCAGCCCCGGTGAAAGCTGGAGGTTTCTCGCAAAAAACATGTTTACCGGCGTTCAATGCCCTTATAGTTAAATCTTTATTTAAAAAATTAGGCGTACAAACAATTATTATATCGATATCCGCATGATTAATAATCTCCTCATGACTGATATTAGGAATCCCCTTCACCTCCGATTCTGCATTGGGTTCAGATATCGCTATCACCGTACCTTTTTTAATTTCATCTATGGCCTGGTGACGAATTTTGCCCATTACACCATAGCCTATTATGCCAACTTTATAATCCATCAATTGTATTATTTTAGTGTGTTAATTAAATTTTTTACTGCGTCAATTTCCATTAGCAACTTCCCTTCTTCTGCATATGAACCCAAATGAGGAGTAAGCACCACATTATCAAGATCGCATAAGGGCCCTGCGTAAGGCTCTGTAGAAAAAACATCAATTGCCGCACCGGCTAATTTATTAGCCACAAGGGAATTGTATAATGCATCTTCATCAACTATACCTCCACGCGATATATTTATTAAAAATGATCCAGATTTCATCATCGATAGTTCATTGACACCTATAACTGCCGAGCCGTCCTCGTTCCCCGGAACATGGATAGTCAGAATATCTGCTTTAGCCAATAACGTTTCCATATCTGTAATTTCAACGCCGTTATTTAACGCCCATTCCTTATCAGCATAAGGATCATAACCAATCACCGGATTTCCAATCCCTCTGAATAATTGAGATACAAGTTTACCAATACGCCCCAAACCAACAACACCAACAACCTTGTTAAGTACAAGATTACCTACTTGTTTTTTCCAAACTTTATTTTTGAGATCATAATGAGCTTGAGGAATCTTCCTTAGCAGGGCAAGTGTCATGGCCAATGTTAGTTCAGCTACAGCTCTCGTTGGACCATCCGGGGTATTTGTTACAATTATGCCCTTTTTAGCGGCATAACTCAAATCCACACTATCCATACCAATACCAACCCGGCTAATACATTTTAATTTAGGCAGCGCATCCATAACCTTTGCGGTGAGTGGTTCAACGCCAGCTACTATACCAATACAATCCGCAGCTAACTCTATAACCTCGTCTTCTGTTAGTTTTCTGCTGTAAGGATTATTAATTACTTCGTAACCGTTTTGTACAAGTAGGTCTACAGGTTCATTTCCAACTTGGCCAAAAGACGAGGGCGAGGTTAATATTTTCATAGTATAAATTATTATTTTTCTGTTACAATTGTTGTGCTACTAAAATGTACCGCATCTTTATTCTTTTGCCCAGTACTTAGGTGCAATATCTTGAGTTGACTGATATTTTCTGGCGATCAACAGCGCTTCTGCAAGCCTAAAATCTTTTTCCTCGCTTACCTTTACTGCCACTAATGGATCAAGGGGCCAAAAAAGCCTATTCATACCAAAATATCCACTGCGGTTGTTTTCGTACAATTTTCTAAAAACATTTGCATTCCATACAGTTACTGCCCAATTACATATTGTAATTACCTGATTATTTTGCGATGGGGCAAGCGGTCCGTCAACTACAATATTTATCGGTTCATTATTAACAAATGACTGCATTTGTGTTTGTGTGCACCCAATAAGTGTGTCCGCATCTGATGCTGCGTATGCCTCGAGTGCACCCTGGATATCAATCTGCCTGATAAGAGGACAAACAGGATTAATGAGCACCAAGGTATCCGGATTTTTGGCATTAATAAAATCATAAGTAAAATCCTCGCCCGTCGCATCATCTCCACCCAATAACGCCGGTCGCCGATATACTTTGCAATTCAAACTTTCAGCGATTGCCGCAATCGAATCATCATCGGTGTTTACATATACCTCATCTAATAAGTTACTATTCAAACCGCTTTCAATGCTATAGGCAATCATCGGTTTGCCATCCATATACCTAAGATTTTTTGACTGTACTCTTTTGCTTCCTCCCCTTGCGGGTATATGAGCTATTACTTTACCTAATTTCATATAATGAGATAATAATATATTTAACGAGCGACTCTTAAATCAGGATAATCACTCATTTTAATTGTTGCTTTATTGCGTAATATTTTATTAAAGAGTTTTGTAAATGACTCTCCACCACGTTCATTCAAATGGTCTGCGTTATAAAACCATTTAATATCGTTTGCAATTGGCTTATAAGTTGAGAAATTATAATACTCGGCGCCTGTTTCTTTACAAATTTGTTGCATAAATTTTTCTGTTTCTTTGATATCTGCCTGCGGATAAAGCCGTGTATATTCTTTATAATAGGGCGGGGTAAAAAAAACACAGGCAATATTTTTAGATTTTAAAAGAGAGGCTATTTGTTTAAGATGGTTTACATACTCATCTCTAATGTGTGGATTATACTCCAGTGCAATGGTTTTATCTTTGCTGTGATCGTATGCTTGTATAGAAGCCGACTCCAAAATATGAATAGAGTCTAACGCCGTTTTTTTCTCATCACTATCGGTAAATTCTTTATTTCCTTTAACAAGATTTTTAAATTCCTCGAAGCCATAGTCGGCGTGCATAAAAGCAAACATCTTTCCAAAAAACATATTGTTATAGTCTTTTGGCGAAACTAATTTATAAGAAGGGATTGATGCGTAAAGTGCTTTACGGGCATCATTTAGGTTGCCATTTGACAACGCTTCGTTATCAAAATATAAAGAAGAATAGGAAATACAGATCAATACTTCTTTCAAATTAGTGAGTTTAGGCAAAAAATAGTTCAAACTATAGTTAATTGAAGCTATATCTTCTCCTCCCAAAGACAAATTTTGTCCCTTATAATCCCAATGATCATAATGTAAAGCAAAACCATGTGATCTTCCAAAAGTTAACGATTGGATGGTGTCTTTTTCAGCCATAATGTCACTTACCCATTTACGTTGTACTACTATGGCTTTAGATGGAAATACAACATTAAGTATTTGGCATATGCCAAATATTACGAATAAGTAAATAACGGTTTTTATTAATATTTTATTCCCCATGAACTAAAATTGAAAATATATAAACTCATTGATCCCAAATTTCCCGAACCATAGTACAACGAAAGTTATAACTATATAAAAGCTCCATCTTACTGCTGTTGACCGTTCTAATATAAATTTTGGCAACCCTTCTCTCCGGAAGATAAAATTCACTGTTATAAATGAAAGAATAAAGAATATCGCCAAAAAGAAATCATAGAACTTTAAGCCTATCAATCCCTCGGATCCCCCTTGCGTAAACAATGTTATCGAATCATGTTTAATGCCCTTAAACGCAAGTATCTTCCCAAATATTTTTATGGCATCACCTATGTTATTGGCTCTAAAAAAAGTCCACGCTATTACAACAACCAAGTAAGTAACAAACCATCTGCAAATGTTAGCAAACGAAATACCACTTGTAATACTTCTTATTTTATCGCCATATATAAACCGTTCAATGACCAGCATTGCCCCATGTATAGCGCCCCAAACTAAAAAGGTATAATTTGCACCATGCCATAAACCACTCACTACAAACACGAGCATAGTGTTGAATATCCATTTTGACTTTGAAACTTTATTACCTCCAAGTGGTATATATAAATAATCTCTGAACCATGTTGATAACGATATGTGCCATCTTCGCCAAAATTCCGTAATAGTTTTCGAGAAGTAGGGTTGCTTAAAGTTTACAATCAAATCGATACCAAATAGCTTTGATACACCTAACGCAATATCAGAATAACCGGAAAAGTCACAATATATTTGGTACGTAAAAAAAACGGTGGCAATAACCAATGACAATGTAGACGCGTTATCAACGTGATTATACACATGGTTTACAGCAATCGCCAAGCGATCTGCTATAACCATTTTTTTAAATAATCCCCAAAAAATCAGCACAAATCCCTTTCTGAAATTATTATAATCATAGTTTTTTAATTCCTGCAATTGAGGCAACAGGTTTTCGGAGCGGGCGATAGGGCCCGCTACCAATTGAGGAAAAAACGACACGAACAATAAGAACCTAAAGATGTTGCGCTCTGCCTTTATCCGGCCGTTATAAACGTCAATAACATAGCTAATGGAGTGGAAAGTATAAAATGAAATACCCACCGGAAGCAACAAATGCAATACATTTAATTGATAATTTCCGTGAAAGGCAGACGCCAAATCCTCAAAGGCCTTAATAACAAAATTAAAATACTTAAAAACAAATAAAATACCAAAGTTGACCGTTAAACTTAAGGCCATAAACAATTTGCGATAATTTACATATTTGGTATTTGTTATTAGCCGGGCTACAGCAAAACATGAGGCAGAGGTGAAAAATATTAACCCCAGGTACATCCAATCCCAACATGCGTAAAAAAAGTAACTGGCGGCAAGTAAAAAATACAGCCTCCCTTTTTGATTAAGAAGCGGATAAATAATTAATACCAGTAATAAGAAAAAAATAAATTCAATAGAATTAAAAAGCATACAAATTAATTTTTAAACATACTATCAAAAATGTTCTAAATTTTACCACAATCTGAATCTTGAAACAAAACCACCAAGGTGAATAAACATGCGACACACAAAAAAGAAATGATGCTGCACCGGGTTATTCTTTGATAATATTTTCCCATAATAATAGCGATATTTCCAATAAGCTGAACTTCTGAAATCAAAGAACTTGTCTTTGATATCTTTAAGCGAATATTTCTCTTTAATATCGATAGAAGCTGTAGTGCCTGTATATTCCATGACTATAGCCCTTGATGTAACTAATAATTTATAGCCTGCATTTTTTGCCCGTAGTGGTAATTCGGTGTCACCACGGTGTTTAAAATGTTCATAATCAAAAAGCCCGGTTTCTTGAAATACTTCCACAGGTATATAAATTCCCCTGCCAATTAAATCAAATGATTCTAATAATAATTCTTCCTTAAGCGAGGAAAGCTTTACACCACGATGATAATATTTTGAATAAGCAAACCATGGATGAGTCGTTTTTCCGGCATATGTTATCGTATCACCATCAGCCACGTCCACCGTCGCCGAACCAATTAGTGCTTTTGGGTTTTCTTTGGCTACTGCCACTAAATTTTCAATCCAATCGCTTTTAAATCTTACATCGTCATTTTGCAAAATTATCGCTTCAATTGCAGGGTGATTTTTTAATACATAATCAATTCCCAAATTTACTGATCCTGTCCACCACAGATTACCATCACCTTTTAAACAAATTACTTCAGGAAAATCGTTACTCAATATTTCTCCGGTACCGTCAGACGATCCATCATCAACTATTATAGTTAATTCAGGTTTAACGGTTTGAGTTCTTAGTAATTTCAAACACTCAATTAATAAATGCTTCCTGTTGAAGGTAGGTATAACAATAGCTATTGGTAATTTCATGATCAAATATTATATAGTGTTAAAAATATAAAGAGTTTTTAGCCCCTTTAACATCGCTTTCAAATGATTTCTCTTCGATTTCTGCAGGTTCGGTGGGTACCTTTGCTGTTAACTCCAGCTTATCGCGAACCATATAGATACCACAAAATATCAATATAGTATTGTAATAATCACTTATCCACGGCCTTTGATACCAGCATAACAACAACCCCAGGATAGCTAAAATTGAGTTGTAAGGATTGAGTACCTTACGTATAAGCTTGTAATAAATCACGACAAGTAATAATACTCCGCCTATCCCGTATTCATATATATATACTTTATATGAAGCAATAGCCGCCTTGCGCTCTTCAAGTGCAAATTCACTCCCCATACCATTTCCTATAGCTAATTGGGGCGTTTGAACATATTTATCGTAATGGGCATTGAACACTTCCATCGTACGCTGTTCGCCTATTAAATCCTGCGCATTTGTTATTCTTGAATAAATTAGCGTATTAAAAACCTCAGTGTTACTAAGGGCGATAACAACTATTAAAATGACTGTTACTGTTATTAACATCCTCTTTACGCTGGTAATTTTTATCATAAAAAACATGATAAAAGATCCGATGTAAAAAAACAGCGAAAATGATAATAGACCAGCTAACAATATTATTTTATTACGCCACGGCTTAAAATCGTACCTTAAAAACAACAACAAATAAAAGCACACCGTTCCTACAACCCCGGCTTCGTCAAAAATAAACCTGAACCTTGGTAGCGCATCCACATCCTGAACCGCCTCCACAAAAAAAACGAAATTCCTGTATTCCTGAACAAGTACCAAATTTCTACTTGGGACGATAAAAAATGGCAGCTTTATAACATAATGAATTAGATACAATATAATTCCGGGTACTAGTAAAGTACTAAAAAGCTTTACAAACTTTTGAAAAACTTCCTTTTTAACTTCATCGTCCTCATGTTGCAAAAAAGTAACAAACGCTATAGAAGTTATCAAGGCCGCTTTGAATGATACAATTTCATATGTACGCGGAATAAGCATATATATGATAAGCAAAAAGGGCAAAACAGAATATTTACGCCTTTTTAAGGTTGTAAAACATACTAGAAACATGTACAGTAAACCAATAACCGGGAATAAATTATTAAGATCCCACACTATCCAGGGCTGCACGGACAAAAAGCACAAGGCCACCAACAAGAAAACCCTCAATGATCTTAACTTGTTTACTCCCCCTACATCCGAACTTTTAATCGTACTCATTAATATCCGTAATTAATAACCATTCAAGGTTTTTTGTTAACCATTCAAACCCTGATTTTCACCGTTGTTCGTTACTCTATCTATTCTGTTTTTAAGCAACCGCATCTATAAAACTTAGCGCCGATCTTAATAACTCCAGGTAAAGTTATCGTATCAAAAAATAGACTTCCTTTATTTTATCTACATTGAATTTATGTCTTTTTATAAGGTAGTATATATATCTTGTTCCCAAAACTGCTTTATAAAACCAAGTAAAGGTTCGATATGAATTTAAAAAGAAGGCTGTTGCATACAAATATGGCATTATCAGGTCTTCATTCCTGGTAATTGAGTCGTCTCCACCCAAAAAATGACAGTTTGTATTATGTACATATCCCACATTTTTATAGCGCGCAGCTGTTAGCAAAAATAGCAGTACATCATTGCCACCTCCAGTACGGGGATAATTTATACCTAAAGGATTTGGTATATTGTATAGCAATGACTTCTGGATATCAGTTTTCCTGAATATAGCACAACCTGGCGATACAGGGACGTTGCCTTTACTACGTATATACCTGTAAATAAAATGCCTGGATTCAAACACTTTATTTTCACCGAAATTATCATATTTAGGGACTACTTCACCAAATTGATGAAGCATTGTCTTTGAAAAAACCAAGCCTACATCGGCATTATTTTCAAGATACCCTATCGTTTTTTCAATATAATCATCATCAAACCAATCATCAGAGAATAGAAACTTTACGTATTCGCCTTTTGATTGTTTAATGCATTCCATCCAATTGCCCACCGGGCCAAGGTTTTCGGCATTTCGGAATACTCTCACGCGAGGATCTTTCCCGGCATATTCGCCCAGCACTTTCCAGGTAGCATCAGTACTACAATTATCAATGACAATGATCTCAATATTTTTATACGTTTGGCTAAGCGAACAATCAATAGCCTTGCCAACCAGGGTTTCCCTATTATATACAGGAATCAATATACTAACTAAGCTACCGCTACCCATTTGTTAATTATTTTAAAAGATTTGATAGATCCGGCAACACCAAATATAGAAAGTGAAATCGCCATAGAAAGCACCACACCTTCGGGACCGAAATGTAAATACTTAACTAAAAATATCGACAATGGAACATGAATTATCGAAGCTATAATTGAGGTTATTACCTGTATTCTGATTAAGCCTGTTCCATTCAGGAAATAAGAATAAGTATTGTTCCACACTTGTATCATAGCATAAAATGAAAAAATGATTAGCATTCTGTTACCAATTACCACCCTCTTGTTTGTCCACAAAGCAATAATTGGCGGTGCGGCTAAGAACATGATTAATATTACAAACGCAACAAATATCATTAGGTAGTTAAGTTTCCTTATAGTACGTTGTATCCACTTATAATCTTTAGTTGCCATAGCATGAGTAAATGCCGACCACATAGGTGTTACCACAATCCCCCAAACCATTATGATGACACTAAAATATTTATAGGCTATATTATATGGTGTAACCGATGCCGGTGAAAACAGTTGTGCTATGATGATATTGCTGGTTTGAAAAATGATGATCACAGCAATTTGTACCATAAAAAATTTTAAACCTAAACCCAAAAGACTCTTTGAGTAACTAAAATCAACGTATTTTAGTCCAGGGCGCAAAAATCTATACTTTTTGCTAAACAGGATAATACTTGCTACCAGAAATACCAATGCCGGTATAGACATTATAGCTATACCGAAGTTCAGTAACGAAGTTTTGCCTAAAACAGCCAAAAAAAGAATAGCTACCAATCCTAAAACACTTCCGGAAACCTCCAATAAACTGCTAAAGGCAGGACGCTGGCTGGCCAGCAAAATCACATCAATTACCTGTAATACAAACTTTAAACAAAAAAGAAATATTACAATAACAGCCAGTTTAGATAGTTCACTCTGAAAAGATGTTTGAGTATTTAAAATTGAGGGCCAGTAAAGCCAATGATTTATAATAAAAAATAAAAAAGCAATGCTTGCACTTATAATTACCAACAATGCGTAAGTAGTACTTACAAGCTTCCGAGCCACAAGCTTTTCATCATTGGCTAAGGCAGTTGCAAGATTGTTCCTCAAGCCGTTTCCTAAACCAACATCAAATAACGAAAACCAGGCAACTATTGATGTTAAGGTAATCCATATTCCGTACCGTGTGGTGTCCAGATATTTGATGGTAGCAGGAACGTACAATAAGGATGCGCCAATATTTAATCCTTTCAAAAAAAATGAAATGACAATATTCTTCTTAACATTAACAGATCTGTCTGACCCTTTTGTTAAAAAATTAGTTATTGGTTTAAATATTCGCACTTTTCAGCCAGTTAATAGTTTCTAAAACCCCTGTTCTTTTGTCAACAAGCGCTTTCCATTTTGCGAGTCGTGTAATTTTAGTATTATCGGCAATGAAAACCTTCTGATCGCTTTCTCTCCATGGCAGTTGTTTGTAAATCATTTTAATATCAAGTAGTTCTTCAAGCAGGCTAAATAGTTCAAGCAACGATAAACTATTTTCCACGCCGCCACCTATGTTAAATGCCTGCCCTTTAGTTTTTTCTATATTTTCAAATGCGGCAAAATATAAACGAACTACATCATCAGCATGTAAAACATCGCGCACTTGTTTACCAGTTCCGCTTATGGTAAACGGCTCTTTAAGCTTACCGCTCTTTATTTCCAATGCATTTTTTATGAACCAACTTACCCAACCCTGGTCATTTGAGGGATGTTGGTTGCCGCCGTACATTGATGAATGTCTAAACACAACTGTTTGCAGGCCAAAAATCCTGTTATAATCGATCAGGTATTGATCAGCAGCGCCTTTTGAACAACCATATGGTGAATGGAACGAAAGCGGGGCTTGCTCATCAAAACCGTTTGGAAATTCTTTACATTGGTAGCGGGTTTCGGTTTCTTCAAACGTCAGATCAGCAAAATCTCCATATACTTTATTTGATGACGAGTATAAAACAGCAGTATTTGGCGAATACTTTCTTACTGATTCCAAAACGTTATGTGACCCCATAACATTCACCTCAAAGTCCATACGTGGGTTTTGAATAGAGGTAGTCATAGCTACCTGCCCCGCCAGATGGAAAATAACATCAGGCTTTATATCTTTAATTACTGTTTCAACATCATTTAAGTTTCTGATATCTCTATGATAAAACTCAAACGCGCCGCGTTCCTGTAGCCATGCAAGATTTTGGGTACTTCCCAACCGGTAAAGACTATCAAAAACAAAAAGTTCCTCGCCTCGTTTTAATACTTCAGCGGCTAAATTACTACCTATAAAACCGCAGCCTCCCGTTATTAAGTATTTCATATGTACCCTTTAAATTATGTATATTAAATTGTCTTTTTTAATCCTTCTGTAAGAGTTGTTTTGGCCTGCCAGCCAAGCGCAACAAGGCCCGAATTATCGGTGGTTGATATCATAAGTTCATTTTCACGATAAGGAACTGCACCAAAATTCAATAATGTCGAGCTGTTTGTGAGCTTTTTAAGTTCGTTAAGCAGTTCTTTAATAGCTACAACTTTGCCCGAGCCTACCTGAAAATTATTGTAAGCATCAGCTAAACTATCAATCTTATTTACCATCAGTTCGTAGGCATCAACAGTATCGTCAAAATAGATAAAATCTCTTTTTTGCTCACCTTTAGTTAAATCGATATGACTTTCATTGTTCTTAAGCCTTCCTATCATCATCGTAATAAAATTAGTATTGTCGCAGCCTGGTCCATAAAAGTGCTCAAGCTGTAAATTGATTACTTTGATTTGATTGCTCCTAAAATAGAGCCAATCGGCAAACTGACATTTCGTTAGCGAATATAAATTGACAAAACGATCTAAAACTGTATCAGAATTAATAAAAGCTTTAACCCCATTTTTAATTGCCATATCTAACAAACTCAAAGGAAATTGAAAATTTGTTTGGGATATTTCATCTACAGTTTGATTGTTACGGCCATACGACGTAGCCGTGTGAATGACAACATCAACCTTATGCTTTTCAAACAGTTCTTTGATGCCGGCCTCGTCAGATTTATATATCTCAAAGTTATTACCCTTGATTCTGTGCAGGTTTTCAGGATTGCGTACAAGGCCCAGGATAGTATGATTTATTGAGAGCCTCTTAGCCACATTACTACCCAGAAAACCATTAATACCTGTGATCAAAATTGTATACATAGCAATATCTATTGAGGCCCGATCAGTTATTTTAGATAATCAGTTATAGTATCAAGCATATAATCATAGTGACTTTCATTTAAACCGGGCCATACGCCTAACCAAAATGATTGATTCATAATGATATCTGTATTTTTCAGATCCCCGATTGTCCGATGCTGAACGTTTGCGTAGGCAGGCTGACGTAATAAATTACCGGCAAACAATAAACGCGTTCCTATCTTCTTCTCTTCTAAATGCTGTACCAGCATGTGCCTGTCGGCGGCGTCACCCTCTCTTAGCGTCAATAAAAACCCAAACCACGATGGATCGCTATTTGGTGTTGCCTCTGGTAAAATGAACACATCTTCTAACTGCTTCATGCGCTCATAAAGTGCTTTATAGTTTTCGCGCCTACGTTGTACAAAATGATCAACTTTTTTAAGTTGCGATACCCCAAATGCCGCCTGCATATCCGTAACTTTTAAATTAAACCCGATGTGCGAGTAGGTGTATTTGTGATCATAACCATAAGGCAGGCTACCCAACTGCTGGCCAAAACGGCATCCGCATGTATTGTCTTTTCCTGGCTCACAATAACAATCGCGTCCCCAATCGCGGAAGCTTTCAGCCAACTTAATCAATTCGGGGTTGTTAACAATCACTGCCCCTCCTTCGCCCATTGTGATATGGTGGGCTGGATAAAACGAGAATGTTGAGATATCGCCATAGGTCCCTGTTTTTTTACCCCTATAGGTGGCGCCAAGCGAATCGCAATCATCTTCAACCACCCATAGGTTATATTTCTTAGCAACTCTCATCACCTCATCTAAATCAAAAGGGTTACCTAATGAATGAGCAATCATAATAGCTTTCGTTTTTGGAGAAACAGCAGCTTCAATCTGATCTGACAGCACATTGTGTGTAGCGATATCTACATCTACAAACACCGGTATAGCGCCAAACTGAACCATTGGGTTTACTGTTGTAGGAAAACCAGCAGCGACAGTTATCACCTCATCGCCGGGTTTAATTGCCCGATCTCCAAGTTTTGGAGATGTAAGCGCATAAAATGCAACGAGATTTGCCGACGAACCCGAGTTAACCAGCAATGCCTTAGGGGCGTTGAAATAGGCCGCAAAGTCCCTTTCAAACTCGTTCGCAAAACGCCCTGTTGTTAACCATCCATCAAGTGCAGCTTCAACACCTAATAAAATATCATCTTCATCAAGAACTTTACCTGTTACCGGAATATAATTTTCACCAGCAATAATAGTTTTTGTGGTTTGAGTTTTTGCGATTGCCCTCAGGCTCTTTTCCAGATCGGGCGCGTTAATGTGTTTTAGCATGCTATTACTAATGACTTGTTTTTCAAATATTAATATACTATTCAAGATGCAGCGGTGTATACCGCTTTACCTATATGTTTAGCTATGATCAGCAGCTTCAATAAAATCGGTAATCTGCTTTTCGGTAAAAGCGATAATATCCGCTGAAGCGTTATAGTAGTACTTGTACCATTCAATGCTTTTTCCAATAGCATTAATGGCTTCATATTGCGGCTTCCACCTTAATTGATTTACCGCTTTGCTGATATCTAATTTTAAAAGCCCTGCTTCGTGCGGTTGCTTATCTGCATTTAGTAACTCGAATTCACCAGTACCCCATGAAGCAATAGCTAACTCTACCATTTTATGAACAGGCAAAGCGTCACTCAGCCCCGGTCCAAAATTGTACGCTTCCGAGTATTCTATCGGGTCAGCTACCAGTTTACTACCAAGCAACAGGTAACCTACTACAGGCTCAAGAACGTGTTGCCAGGGTCTTACAGCGTTTGGGTTACGGATAATGACTTTCTCGTTTTTTGCAAGGGCTTTAACGATATCCGGGATCAGCCTGTCTTTGGCCCAGTCTCCGCCGCCAATTACATTACCTGCACGGGCAACTGCAATAGCTTTACCATGATCATTATATACAGCCTTGTTAAAAAAAGAATTCCGGTATGAATCGATTACCAATTCCGCACAGGCCTTGCTTGCACTATAAGGATCATACCCACCTAAACGATCAGTTTCACGGTATGGATGAACCCACTCCCTGTTATGATATACTTTATCCGTAGTTATCAAAACTACCTGACAAGTTTTTTCCAAAGTTCTTACTCCATCAAGTACGTTGGCTGTACCTATTACATTGATATCAAAAGTTTCAGACGGAATGCTGTAGGATAACCGCACCAGTGGTTGTGCTGCCAAATGAAAAATAAAATCTGGTTGAAAACTACTGATAGATGCAATCAGTTTTTCTCTCTCACGTAAGTCTGCTATTACAGAATCACAAATTTCATCTCCTTTGATTAAATTATACAAATCAAAATCATTTTCAGGAGCCAACGCATAACCTTTTACGTCGGCACCCAACATAGATAGTATTTTCAACATCCAAGCGCCCTTAAAACCGGTGTGCCCTGTTAAAAAAACTTTTTTTCCTTTATATATTTTTTCTAATTCTTTAAACATATTACCAAATTTTCCATTTAGCCTTATTCTGTACCCAATCTTCCTCTAACTCTTGCTTATCCCTTAGCGTATCCATTGGCTTCCAAAAGCCACTATGTTTGTAGGCAACCATCTGACCATCTGCAGCAATCTTTTCCATCGGCTCACGCTCCCATAAAGTACTGTCGCCAGCTATATATTTGAAAACATCAGGCTCACAAACAAAAAATCCCCCGTTTATCCAGGCACCATCGCCTTTGGGTTTTTCCATAAAAGAGTGCACGTTATTATGATCATCAATATTAAGCGCACCAAACCGTCCAGATGGTTGTACCGAGGTTACTGTACAAAACTTTCCACCGCGTTCATGGCACTCCAAAAGTTCCTTAATATTTACATCACTAACGCCATCACCATAAGTTAACATAAATCTTTCATTGCCAATGTGTGGTTCTATCCTTTTAATACGACCACCTGTCATTGATTCATTACCTGTATCAACCAAAGTAATTTTCCATGGTTCAGCTTGTGAGTCATGAACTTTAACAGAGTTATTCGTCAAATCAATTGTTACATCTGATTTGTGCATGAAGTAATTGGCAAAATACTCCTTAATTACGTACCCTTTATAACCCAGGCAAATAATAAAATCGTTAAAGCCATAAGAAGAATAAATCTTCATGATATGCCACAAAATGGGCATTCCTCCAATTTCGACCATTGGTTTTGGTCTTAATACCGTTTCCTCAGATAAACGAGTGCCTAAACCTCCGGCGAGTAATACTACTTTCATACGTTTTAAAATAGATAAATGATGTTAACTAAATATATATGTTCCTTAATATTTATACTTTATTTCATCTCCGCCAACTATCTGAGCCAGGCCCTACAACGTAAGTATCTCTTCCGGTATTAATCAACCGTTATACAAACATCATCAGTTAACGGATAAGTACAGCATAACAAATACTCGTTAACATTAAGGTCGGCCGGCCTTTTATCCGGGCCAATCATTTTAACCTCGCCGCTAGTTACCTGCCCCTTACATACAGAGCAATTTCCCGTTTGACAGGAATAGGATAACTCTAACAAAGAATCGAGCCCTGCTTCTAAAATACTTTTTCCTTTAACAACCTCAACTTCATAAGTTCGCTGATCTTTAAAGATTTCTACGAACCTGGTATTGATGTCTTCAAAGTCTTTAGGATTCTTAACTAATTCAAAATCTTCTGTAAAAATTTGCGTCTCGCCAACACCCAAATCTCTTAGCGATGCTTTAACAGACTCCTTTAAGCCTACCGGCCCACATATGTAGTGAATTGAATTTTCAATATCTCCGGTTGACTTCACCACCGATAGCACTTTTGATGGATTTATTCTGCCCTGCACCAGGTAAGGATTTTGTTCACTAACTGCAAGCTGGGTATGAAAATGCCAAATAGAAAGCTTGTTTGGGTAAGTATGCTGCAGTCGTTTAATAGTGTCTAAAAATATAACAGACTCATAATTTCTATTACCGTAAACCAAAGTGAGTTTGGGCGTCTCCTCAACTGACAATATATATTTAATAATTGAGATAAGCGGTGTGATGCCACTTCCCGCACCCCAAAGCACTATATTCTTTACATTGGGAAACAATCCATGATCATAAATAAAATCGCCAAGAGGGGGCATAACTTCTATAACATCGTCAATTTTTACAGTATCATGGATATGGTTTGATACTATCCCGTTGGGAACCCTCTTAATCGTAACTTCCAGTAAAGGATCGACAATAGGGGCAGATGAAAATGAATATGGCCTGATATACCTTCTCCCGTTGATTCTGAAAATGAGTGTCAAATACTGCCCCGGCAAATATTTAATTTTTTTTAAACCAGGCTGCTTAAAACAAAGCGTAACGGTATCCGCAGTTTCTTGCCTGATCTCCACAACTCTCAATGTATAACTAAGCATATTAAGTCCAGTTTTTAATTATTATCTACTATATCTTCTTATCGTACTAAGTGATAAACCTACCGTGTATCCTCCAATATATAACTTAATGACGATTGGGAATATTTAACTATTTCCGTAATTATTTTTTAAATAAATTTCTGAACCACTCCGCTTTTGATTTCTGAACATCAACAGAATATCCGTACCCATATCCATATCCGTACCCATATCCGTACCCGTAACCACCTCCATAATAACCAGCCTTTTTCGATTTGATATCATTGATAACCAAATAGGGCCTTCTTATCTTACCAGTTTCCTTGAGATCGTTTATAATTCCAATTTGTGATTTAAACGTGTAATTTTGCCGTACAACGTACAACACTACATCCGCAAATTTCTCTATCAATAACGCATCAGAAACCAAACCAACTGGTGGAGTATCAATAATTATAAAATCAAACTGTTTTTTTAATGTAGCTATCAATACGTCCAACTTCTGGCTTAATATCAATTCAGAAGGGTTAGGTGGAATAGGCCCCGACGATATTATAAAGCAGTTTTCGTGAAAAAAAGTAGGCTTAATAATACTTTCGGGAGAGTTGCTTTCTGAAACTATGTAGTTTGTAAAGCCATTGGAATTATCCATTCCGATATTTGCAGAAAGCTTGGGTTTTCGCAAATCCAATTCTATAAACACAATTCTTTTACCGGTTATGGCTAAAGCGGTACCTAAGTTTAATGATATAAAAGATTTCCCTTCACCACTCATACTTGAAGTAAGAACCAATACCTGCGGTTCGCCACTTTTTAATAAATATTGAAGGTTAGTACGCAAGCCTCTAAACTGCTCAGAAATTATTGAACGCGAATTTGAATCTACAACCAAGTTGTTTTGTTCTATGTTGTTTCCGATTTCGCCAACAATTGGAATATCGGTTTCACGTTCAACATTTTGTTTTGTTATAATCCTAATATTCAGGCTATCCTTAATAAATAGATATGCTGCAGGCAATAAAAGCCCTAATATTGCTCCTACAGCAAATATAAACCCCTTATTTGGTTTATAAGGTTTAATTGCACTTTTAGCGCGGTCTATAATTCTTGTAGTCGAAAAGGTAGAGGTTTTTGAAATCGCTGTTTCTTCTCTTTTCTGCATCAGGTACAGGTACAATTCCTGTTTTAAATTTTGCTGGCGTGAATAATCTAAGAATATCCGCTCTGTAGCAGGAGCACCTTTTATTTGACTATTGAAAGCATTATTGCGAGTATTTAATTGGCTCCGTGTAACCTGCAGGCCTTTTTTATAGGCTGCAAAGCTTTTAAGCAGATTTTGCCGTATCCCTTCAATCTGACTATCAATATTAACAATAATTGGGTTGCTTTCTTTAAAAGATATAGTTTGTTTGCTGCGCTCCAATAGTAACTCATTATATTTTTCTATAGCACCTGCGAACAACGGGTCCGGCACAGTTAAAGTACTCGGAATTATTGTTCTGTTACCTGGATTTTGTATATATTTTTCAAGATCCTGTATAATGGTTAACTGAATATCTGCATCGGTTAACTTACTGTTTAAATCTTTGGCACTTTGCACCAATGCCTTCGATTGCTCATCAACATCAGCCAAACTATTTTCCTTTTTAAAATCCTCTAATTTTTTCTCGACACCAGAAAGATCTCTGCCAACTCCTACTAAACGGTTATCAATAAACACAAGTGTGCTATCCAGTATCCGAATCTTATTATTCAGATTATCCAACATGTATTGATCAATGAGGTGCTGCATAATTGCCTCACCTTTCCTGGAGTTTGGATAATTAAAAGTTAAATTTATGGTTGTACTTTGTTTATCTGATAGGGTTGCATCAAATTTTTCGCCGAGTTCTTCAACCTTAGTTTCAGGAGCCTGAACTACTATAAGATACTCGGAACCGGGTATTAAAGGCTTCAAATTGTTCTTAAATACTATATTGTATTGATCAAGCTTTATAACCGTTCCAAATGTGCCATTTATATCCACATCCGCCTTGCTGTTTCTCAATCTAAAATGATGGGTATCTAATACATCAAATATATATTTTGCATCTCCAATGGTATCAGTTGAGTTATCTATTATAATATCAAAGGGAGATTCGTCGAACAATTCAACAGATCTTATTGTTCCCTTCTTAAAAACAGTAACATTCAACTGTAGTTGATGAACAACCGCGGTCATCAATGACCTTGATTTTAGTATTTCAAGCTCATTCTGAGCATTACTCGGTAGATCAAAAATACTTGAGAAATCAACGATCGAATTTAAAGCTGAAGAAGTTGGATTCTTTTTATCATCATCAACCAATAATTTACCATCTATTATATAGTCTGGTGTTGAATAACGTATAAATAAAAAAGCAAGCCCCAAGCAAAGGATAACTCCTAAAACAAAGAGATACCAATTTGATAAAACACTACCTATTATTTCTTTAAAATCTAAGCTTTCCTCTTCTGTATTAAATTTTCCCATTTTCGTGTTATGGTTGCTCATTTAATCTATTTTAACCTGGTTAATAAAACAATCAATACCGATAACGCTGAACTAATTATAGTTATATTGCGTGTTTGGGCAATATCATTTGCAGCTACTTTTGATTTAGAAGGCTCTACGTAAATAACATCATTTTGCTTTAAATAGAAATAGGGTGATTTCATAATATTGGAATTATTCAGATTAAAACGATATGCTAACTTACTACCATCGTCTCCTTCTCTGATCAATAGCACATTTTCTCTTTTACCATAAATAGTTATATCACCAGCCATGGCCAGCGCATCAAGCAAACTCACCTTTTCATTTGGAACAACGTACGAAGAAGGACGCCCAACTTCGCCGGTTACACTGATTTTAAAGTTGGCAAAACGTACGCTGACTGTAGGATCATTAAAAAATGTAGCCGCTTTAGCTTGAATCACACCTTTCGCTTCAGTTGTTGTTAAACCGGCCAACTTTAATTTACCTAAAACAGGTAATTCAACATTTCCATTTTTATCAATTAAATAACCGGCAATAATTTGTTGAGGAGTCATCGCTGGATTAACAGAAAGCGAACTGTTGGCAGACCCGGGAATATTTCCCATATTAATTACTTGGCTAGCAAGAGGATCAACTGTAACAACCGTAATTGTCAAAATATCATCTGGCTGTATCGTGGGTGCTGCAAATGGAATAGCAGGAATAGCTGTTACCTTAGCTGTATCAGAAATATCTTGAAAATATTTAATGTTTTTTGAAGAAGAACAGGAGGTAATAAACAGAAACAAGAAATATATCGGAATACAATGGCAAAGATTTTTCAGGTAGGGTCTTTTCATAAATATGTAATTATTTGAGCTTAATTAAGCTATAAATAATGGTTGCAATATAGCCACTTTTTTTAAAAATTAAAACTAGTTATTGACTTTTTTTCAATGGTATAGCAAAAATATAATTTTTTCGCTAATCAAAGCACCTTTTTAATATTAATAATTAAAAAATTAGGCCTGTCCCATTGTTCCGCCAAAATTCATTGTAAAGCCAGAATGATCCTGCTGAATTTTAATTCTGCCGTTCGTCGCCTCAAATTTTTCAATATTATTTTCAAGCGCAGATAAAAGCCGTTTAGCATGTTCAGGCGTTAAAATTATCCTTGTTTTCACTTTCGCTTTTGGCACCCCCGGCATAACACGGATAAAATCAAGCACGAACTCAGCGCTTGAATGAGAAATAATAGCCAGGTTTGAATATATGCCTTCTGCAATTTCTTCTGAAAGCTCGATATTCAATTGATCCTCGTTTTGTTCGTCGTTCATAAATCTAAGGTAATATCTGTCTAGTAATTTGATTATCGATTAATACTTTAATTTTTAAATTAATGTAGATTAAGTTTGGAAATGACTGAACAAAAGAAAGCATATAAAGTTTGAAAAAAGAAAATATATTAGGAATACAGCAAAAAATTTTGACCGAATAACTAACCGAGAGAGTGATAGAACTACAATGAGCATAATCTATCTGGTCTGTTAGATAACATGAGCCGGGATAAGCACGTATTGAAAAAAAGGAGCAAATAATTTTCTTTTATAAATAGCCGGCAATAGATTTATTTGCAACCATTTAAACCTAATGTTCAAAGGTTAAATTATAGAATTTTTTGTAAACGTTGATGGTTTTTGCAAAGAAACAGCCCAGGAACTGGAATCGTTCTTAAGGTAAATGCAACAGGAAAGCCGACCAATAACAGCAGGGTATTACGCTTACGATCGAATTTTCTACTGCAGTCAATTCATTAACTTAAAATCCTTTTATTTCATTTTACGCAACCACATCTTCATGATTTGTTACCCAACCAGGTATTCTCCAGCCGCTTTCTGGAACTTCAGTCCAGGTCTGTAGTATTGTTTATGCTATAAGCTGAATCAAGTGTTTTGAGTAAATGCAGGTTTAAGTCACAAACCTTCCCGCGAACTTGTGTTGTTGCCCAATCGAATCGTAAAGCTAAAATCGACTCCATATTTTCTTGAGACAGCCTTCTGTAACAGTTTATTTGATAACCTTCCTCGATTCTTATTATAATAGAAAGAGACGAATATCGCCTTGTTACCTGGGGTTACTTTTTTCTTAATATGACTGAGCAAAACGGCTTCAACGTAATGGTATTCGTATACATTATTTTGTTTGTATCGAAGTAAGTTCCATCAAGATGAATTACTTTGGTAGATTTTGTGTCGTTGTATTTTAAAATAAATGGGCCGCCTGCAGTTTGATCATCTGTATCATTACTATGATTAAGTTTCCACTGGGCTACATTTAACGTTTTAAGTGATTTGTTCTGCGCCGTCAAATTAATACCCTTACCCGACTTTGAATGTATATACTTATTATTGTTAAATGAACCCATCTGTTCAATTTCATCATTATCGATAGCCCTAAAATCGCCAATAGACTGTGATGAATCATTTGAGGCCAATATGTTGTCTGATATCAAATTATTTTTTACAACACTTTTAACAAAATTGCTGCTATGAGCCATGAACAATTGCACATGATTATTATAAATAACATTATTTGAAACATTAATTTTTTTTGCATTGTGTATAAATATGCCACTGCCATTATTGTTAAATAGAGTATTGTCCTTTATCTCTATATTTGAAGCATTATCATCAATATAGATACCATTAGCTGTCCAGGGCATTGTACTTTGTGATTGATATCTTCCATGATCAGTACCGTCCCGGGCTTCCATACCATATGAAACTATATTTCCTAAAACTCTCCTGCCTGTATATTCAGGATTATTCGGACCTGTCCATATATATATGCCGCCGCCATCGTCTTTATTTATAGCAAAATGATCAATAACATTATTTTTTATAATTATCGAGTCCCCATTAAAATTAACAGGCAGGTAACCCGTGTTGCTTATTCTATTATATGCTATCAGATTATTACTGCCAAATTTTACAATTGCGCTTGTATTATTGGCATTGCAAATGTTTATCGCATTGTAAGTACTTTCTCCACTTCTTCCCATTCCCGGAATTAATCCGGTATTTATAATGGTATTATTAGTTATAGACGTATGTGAACATGTTGGGCATGTAAAAGCATTATTTAACGTTTCGGCAATTTTTCCGCTATCTACGGTAAAGTCATTTACATTTGTTGCTGTTATGGCGTTACCTCCCGAATAAACAATATTACATCCTTTTAAAATTATACCACTTGCCCGGTTGACTATTAGTGCGCTTTCGTTAGCCCCCTCAATTACAATATTTTTAATGGTGATGTTCTTCGTATCGTTAAGCGTAACTAATGTATCAATAGTACTAGCCTGTACAACAAACCCATTAGGCCCGGCAGATCCAAAATACATAAGCATTTTCTTTGTTGAAGGATTAAAATACCATTCTCCCATTTTATCAAGGGTAGAAGGATGATTTTGAATAAAATAGCCAAATTTGTCTGTTGCATCATAATGAGATCCAGATTTATAGCTTATAGTATTACCATTGCGATTGGTTATTAGACTACGATCGATGATCCAGTGATTTTTTCGTATTACTACTTCGCCGCCGGTAAAATCTGCCGGAGTATTAAGATTGTTATCCGTAATACTTGTATTTCCTACGTGCGAATCAATGGTGAGATACCCATTATTGCCAGTATTAATATTCGGATATCTTCCCATTGGTTGCACTTTATTATTAAGCGTAACCATATTAATCCCTACTTTACATGACAAACAATTAGTTTCCCACACTCCTCCGCCTTTTGCCGTCCAGCCTTTCAATTCTACCAAGCCAGTAATTACCGGCATACCCCCATCTCCGTACGAGCTAATAACAATTGGACTTTTAGCTGAACCTGAAGACAAAAGAATTAAGCGTTCATGCCACTTCCCTCCTCTTTTTAACAAAACCCGGTCTCCGGGTTTTAAAGTAAAAGAATTAACCTTCGCTATAGTTTTCCATGCTGTACCTGGCGACATGCCATTGTTTGAGTCATTACCAGCCGGGTCTATATAATAAGTATCTCCGACGCCAAAAAATTTATAATTAATGCTGTTCAGGTTTAATACAAAGCTTGAGCAG
This sequence comes from Mucilaginibacter sp. P2_A5, assembly GCF_056404995.1. Lineage (NCBI taxonomy): Bacteria > Pseudomonadati > Bacteroidota > Sphingobacteriia > Sphingobacteriales > Sphingobacteriaceae > Mucilaginibacter > Mucilaginibacter sp. P2_A5. The sequence continues at coordinate 72,668 of NZ_JBFUCY010000015.1, read as the reverse complement.
ATTATAAAGATTGTTAATATCAAATAGTAAAACAATCCTAGTCTGATTTTCTTACTTAGAACTTCCCTAAACACGTTTGAATTTTTCATAATAAATATTTGTATAATTCCGTCTGCACTTTGCAATCTTCCTAAATCGAAATAAACTTTGAGCTGAATAAATAAACAGATACTGAACAATCCATTATTCAGACACATCAATAGTGTTTAAACAAGAAACAGCTTAAATAGTTTAATATTGCACTGAGTAAATCTTAATTTTTAACTATTAATTTGAGTAAGAAGCAAGGTGTTGTTTCCCTTTACGTTAATTTAGCTACAGTACGTTCATAGGATATTCATTAAACAATAATAATATTGAAAGTAAGAGCATTAAAACAGGTTTTCGATATTCGTTATCCCTTCTTATAGCATCCTTTTTAAAATACATTGGTTAACTGTTCATATTAGCATTGCCTTATTGATTGTCCGTAAATACCTTTCTGAGCGTTACCCTATTCGGATCGATACTCCTATTGTTTCAGTTTCGGATATTACGATAGATTCATATTAAAACATGCATAACCGATATGTTCAAAACCCGGAAGATAGAATCACAAACTTTGACACGTTTATGCAGGATTTTAAAGTGAAAAGGAAATTGAATTGGCAAAGACTTAGCGAAGTTAATTGCAAATGTTTAGTTCATTATAAACAACTGGTTATCATCGAATTAATAGTCATAAAACAAAACGGCCGCATCATTTGACTTATGATACGGCCGTTTTTCGTCATTTATAAAAACTTATGCTTCTACTTCTTCGGCTTTTGATGCCATTAAGCGGTCAAACTCTTCCTGCGAGCCTACACGGATATTTTCGTATTCGCGTAAACCTGTGCCTGAAGGTATTAAGTGACCAACAATAACGTTTTCTTTCAAGCCAAGCATGTTGTCTTTTTTACCTGCTATAGCTGCTTCGTTCAGTACTTTGGTAGTTTCCTGGAACGACGCGGCAGAGATAAACGATTTGGTACCTAACGAGGCCCTGGTGATACCTTGCAGTATCGGGCTTGATGTTGCTGCGATAGCATCGCGCACTTCAACCAATTTTAAATCTTTACGTTTCAAAATCGAGTTCTCATCACGTAGCCTTCTCAATGATACTATCTGACCGGCTTTTAATGTAGTTGAATCACCTGGCTCAACAACAACTTTCTTGTCAAATATCTCATCGTTTTCGTTCATGAAATCCCAGCTGTCAACAGCTTCACGCTCTAAGAAACGGGTATCGCCTGCATCTTCAATCGCTACTTTCTGCATCATCTGGTGAACGATAACCTCGAAGTGCTTATCGTTAATTTTCACACCTTGCAAACGGTAAACCTCTTGTATACCATTTACCAGGTACTCCTGTACCGCAGCCGGGCCTTTAATAGCCAGGATGTCTGCAGGAGATATTGAACCATCTGATAACGGCATACCGGCCTTCACAAAGTCGTTATCCTGTACAAGGATGTGTTTTGACAATGGAACAAGGTATTTCTTGATCTGGCCATCTTTTGATTCGATGGTCATTTCGCGGTTACCACGTTTAATACCGCCTAAGGTTACCACACCATCAATTTCGGTTACTACAGCCGGGTTAGATGGGTTACGTGCTTCAAACAACTCGGTTACACGTGGTAAACCACCGGTGATATCGCGGGTTTTACCAGTTGAACGAGGGATTTTAGCAATAACCTGTCCGGTTTGTAGTTTCTCGCCTTCTTCAACAGCAATGTGAGCCCCTACCGGGATGTTATATCCTTTAATTACGTTACCTTTTGTATCAGTGATCTGGATAACAGGGTTTTTAGTTTTATCCCTGGTATCGATGATCACTTTTTCGCGGTGACCGGTTTGCTCGTCAGATTCTTCACGGAAAGTGATACCTTCTAATACAGCTTCAAACTGGGTTAAACCTGCAAATTCAGATATGATAACCGCATTGTACGGATCCCATGAACAAATCCTGTCGCCTCTGGTGATTTTGGCACCATCTTTAACATACAGGTATGAACCGTAAGGGATGTTGTTGGTAACAATTACTTTATTGCTTCCCTGCTCAACAATCCTGAACTCGCCCGAACGGCCTAGTACCACATCAACCTTGCCTTCTTCGGCAGTATTGAATTCAACCGTACGTACATTTTCAAATTCGATGATACCATCAAACTTAGCGTTGATCTGTGATTCAGCCGCGATGTTTGACGCGGTACCACCCACGTGGAATGTACGTAACGTTAACTGTGTACCTGGCTCACCGATAGACTGTGCAGCAATTACACCAACAGCCTCACCTTTTTGCACGCGTTTACCGCTTGCAAGGTTACGGCCATAGCATAACGCACATACACCTCTCCTGCTTTCGCAAGTTAATACCGAACGGATTTCAACACCTTCTAACGGAGAGTTTTCGATTTTTTTAGAAACCTCTTCTGTCAGATCCTGACCTGCTGATGCCAATAACTCTCCAGTAATAGGGTCATGAACGTCATGCAAAGTAGTACGGCCTAAAATACGGTCGTATAATGGCTCAACAATATCTTCGTTATCTTTTAGCGCAGTTGTGTAAATACCCCTTAAGGTACCGCAATCAACTTCGCCTACAATCATATCCTGGGCAACGTCATGCAACCTACGGGTTAAGTAACCAGCATCAGCTGTTTTTAACGCCGTATCCGCCAAACCTTTACGTGCACCGTGGGTTGAGATGAAGTACTCCAATACCGACAAACCTTCTTTAAAGTTTGACAGGATCGGGTTTTCAATGATCTCGCCACCTGAACCGGATTTTTGAGGCTTAGCCATCAAACCACGCATACCTGCAAGCTGACGGATCTGCTCTTTAGAACCACGTGCTCCGGAATCAAGCATCATATACACCGAGTTGAAGCCCTGGTTATCGTTGCTCAGGATGTCCATCACATTCGCTGTTAAGCGGTTGTTGATACGGGTCCAGATATCGATGATTTGGTTATAACGCTCGTTGTTGGTAATGAAACCCATGTTGTAGTTACCCATAACCTCTTCAACTTGTTTAGAAGCTGTTTCGATAAGTGTAACTTTTTCTGCAGGGATATTGATATCCTTCAGGTTAAATGATAAACCACCCTGGAATGCCATTTTGAAACCTAATTCCTTAATATCATCAAGGAACTGGGCCGCACGTGCCATACCGGTAATTTTCACTACCTCGCCAATAATATCACGTAATGATTTCTTGGTAAGCAGTTCATTAATATAACCTACTTCAACAGGTACATGTTCGTTAAACAACACGCGGCCTACAGTAGTATCAATAATTTTGCTTACAATATTGCCTTCGCGGTCTTTTGTAAAAGCTTTCACTTTTATAAAGGCGTGTAGGTCAATTTTACGTTCGTTGTAAGCAATAATTACTTCTTCGGATGAGTAAAAAGTTAAACCCTGGCCTTTTACAACACGTCCATCATCAGTTTTACGGCCTTTGGTTATGTAGTACAAACCAAGCACCATGTCTTGTGATGGTACAGTAATAGGTGTACCGTTGGCTGGGTTCAAAATGTTGTGCGATGCAAGCATCAATACCTGGGCTTCCAAAATTGCCGCGTTACCAAGTGGTACGTGAACGGCCATCTGGTCACCGTCAAAATCCGCGTTGAATGCTGTACAGGTTAATGGGTGCAATTGAATTGCTTTACCTTCAACCAGTTTTGGCTGGAACGACTGGATACCCAACCTGTGCAGCGTAGGCGCACGGTTTAGTAATACAGGGTGTCCTTTCAATACGTTTTCCAAAATATCCCAAACTAATGGGTCTTTACGGTCAACAATCTTTTTGGCAGATTTTACCGTTTTAACCACACCACGCTCAATCATTTTGCGGATGATAAATGGTTTAAACAGCTCGGCAGCCATATCTTTTGGTAAACCGCACTCGTGTAATTTAAGGTTTGGCCCTACAACAATTACCGAACGGGCAGAATAATCCACACGTTTACCTAATAAGTTTTGACGGAAACGGCCTTGCTTACCTTTCAGGATATCCGAAAGTGATTTCAAAGCACGGTTACCTTCAGTTTTAACCGCGTTAACCTTACGTGAGTTGTCAAATAACGAATCTACAGCTTCCTGTAACATACGTTTTTCGTTACGTAAAATAACTTCCGGTGCTTTAATCTCGATCAAACGTTTTAAACGGTTGTTACGGATAATTACACGGCGGTAAAGGTCATTTAAATCTGAAGTAGCGAAACGACCACCTTCCAAAGGTACTAACGGACGCAATTCAGGCGGGATAACCGGAACGATTTTAACAATCATCCACTCTGGGTTATTTTCAATCCTGGTTTTTGCATCACGGAAAGCCTCAACAACCTGTAAACGTTTTAATGCTTCGTTTTTACGTTGTTGTGAAGTTTCGTTTGCTGCCTGGTGGCGTAAGCTAAATGAAAGCTCATCCAAATCAAGGCGTTTTAATAACTCTTCCAAAGCCTCGGCACCCATTTTGGCAACAAATTTCTGAGGATCTTTGTCGTCAAGGTACTGGTTTTCTTTTGGAAGGGTATCTAATACGTCAAGGTATTCTTCTTCAGTAAGGAAATCCATTTTGTTGATTCCGTCTGCTTCTTTAATACCTGGCTGTATAACTACGTAACGCTCGTAGTAAATAATTAAGTCTAACCGTTTTGTTGGTAAGCCCAGTAAGTAACCAATTTTATTTGGCAACGAACGGAAATACCAGATGTGCGCAACAGGAACTACAAGGTTAATGTGGCCCATGCGCTCGCGACGAACTTTTTTCTCGGTTACTTCAACACCGCAACGGTCGCAAACAATCCCTTTGTAACGGATACGTTTGTATTTACCGCAATGGCACTCATAATCTTTAACCGGACCAAAAATACGCTCGCAGAATAAACCATCACGCTCAGGTTTATAGGTCCTGTAGTTGATGGTTTCTGGTTTTAAAACCTCACCACTTGAACGCTCAAGAATGGACTCAGGAGAGGCCAGGCTGATAGTAATTGTGGTGAAATTACTTTTGATTTTATTATCCTTTTTGTAAGACATAGTCTCCTTGTTTTTTAAAGTTGAGGTGAAAGGTAAAAGGTGAAAGGCAAAAGGTTATTGACATTATGCCTTAAACCTTTCACCTTTAGCCTTTAAGCTTTAACCTTATTCCAATGTGATATCTAAACCTAAACCTCTTAATTCATGAACCAATACGTTGAATGACTCAGGAACAGATGGTGTTGGCAGGTTTTCACCTTTAACAATAGCCTCGTAAGTTTTGGCACGGCCGATAACATCATCCGATTTAACGGTTAATATTTCTTGCAGGATATTAGCAGCACCAAATGCTTCCAATGCCCAAACCTCCATCTCACCAAAACGCTGACCACCAAACTGGGCTTTACCACCCAATGGCTGTTGTGTAATTAATGAGTAAGGCCCGATTGAACGTGCGTGCATCTTATCATCAACCATGTGACCCAATTTCAGCATATATATAATACCTACTGTGGTTTGCTGGTCAAAACGATCGCCTGTTAAGCCATTGTATAAATAGGTACGGCCAGATTCTGGTAAGTTTGCCTTTTTAACCCACTCCTCAACTTCGGTATGGCTTGCACCATCAAAAATCGGGGTAGCGAATTTAATGCCTAACTCTTTACCTGCCCAACCTAATACGGTTTCATATATCTGCCCTAAGTTCATACGTGAAGGTACACCCAGCGGGTTCAACACAATATCAACCGGTGTTCCGTCTTCAAGGAAAGGCATATCTTCGTCACGTACAATACGCGCAACAATACCTTTATTACCGTGACGACCGGCCATTTTATCACCTACTTTAAGCTTACGCTTTTTAGCAATGTAAACCTTAGCCATTTGAACTATACCCGATGGCAGCTCATCACCCACACTGATAGCAAATTTATCGCGACGGTAAGCACCTAACTCTTCATTAACCTTGATGTTGTAGTTATGAAGTAAGGTTTTTATCTGGTCGTTTTTATCATCATCAGTTGTCCATTTAGTTGGGTTGATATTTTCATAGCTAAGCTCAACTAAAATTTTCTGGGTGAATTTTACGCCTTTAGGTACATGAAGCTCTTTGTAAACGTTGTAAACACCTTGTGATGTTTTGCCGTTCACAATCTCAAATAACTTTTCAATCAAAGTATTTTTAAGATCTTTTACTGCTTTATCATGTTTGTTATCCAATTTCTCTAACTGTGCTTTTTCTTCGGCTTTCGACGTTTTCTTAGCACGGCTAAATAATTTGGTATCAATAACCACACCTGCAATTGAAGGTGGAGTTTTTAAAGATGCATCCTTAACATCACCTGCTTTATCACCAAAAATGGCGCGTAACAGTTTTTCTTCCGGTGATGGGTCAGATTCGCCTTTCGGAGTGATTTTACCAATCAGGATATCGCCTTCTTTAACCTCGGCACCTACACGGATGATACCGTCTTCGTCCAAATCTTTAGTGGCTTCTTCTGATACGTTAGGGATATCTGGTGTTAATTCTTCTTCACCACGTTTGGTATCACGTACTTCCAACTCAAACTCTTCAACGTGAAGTGAAGTGAAAATATCCTGTGATACAACGCGCTCAGAAATCACAATCGCATCCTCAAAGTTATAACCTTGCCAAGGCATGAAAGCCACCTTTAAGTTACGGCCCAGGGCAAGCTCACCTGCCTGTGTTGCGTAACCTTCGCAAAGCACCTCTCCTTTTGATACCCTTTGGCCTTTTTTAACAATCGGCTTAAGGTTCATGGTAGTACTTTGGTTGGTTTTCTTGAACTTGGTTAAACGGTAGCTTTTTGAATCGCCATCAAATGATATCAGGCGGTCAAGCTCGTTACGGTCATATTTAATACGGATTTCGTTAGCATCTACATATTCAACTACACCATCGCCTTCGGCATTGATCAGTGTACGTGAATCTTTAGCCACACGACCTTCCAAACCGGTACCAACAATCGGCGCTTCAGGGCGTAACAATGGTACGGCCTGGCGTTGCATGTTCGATCCCATCAATGCACGGTTAGCATCATCATGTTCCAGGAACGGAATTAATGAAGCCGCGATAGAAGTGATCTGGTTTGGAGCAATATCCATTAAATCAAGCCTTTCAGGCTCGATGATCGGGAAGTCACCTTCAAAACGTGCTTTTACTTTCGGTAATGCAAATACACCTTTATCATCGTAATGCGCGTTTGCCTGGCCAATTGTTTTACCATCCTCATCCTCGGCAGATAAGTAGATAACCGGCTCATCAACCTGTACCTTACCTTCAACCACACGTTTGTATGGCGTTTCGATAAAGCCTAAGTTGTTAATCTTGGCGTGTACGCAAAGCGACGAAATCAAACCAATGTTTGGTCCTTCCGGAGTTTCAATAGTACATAACCTACCGTAGTGGGTATAGTGTACGTCACGAACCTCGAAACCTGCACGCTCACGCGACAGACCACCGGGCCCAAGGGCTGACAGACGACGCTTGTGCGTGATCTCTGCCAGTGGATTGGTTTGGTCCATAAACTGTGATAACTGGTTAGTTCCGAAGAACGAGTTGATCACAGATGATAGTGTACGTGCGTTGATCAGGTCGGTTGGGGTAAACACCTCGTTATCACGAATGTTCATCCGCTCACGGATGGTACGTGCCATACGGGCCAAACCAACACCAAACTGGGCATATAATTGCTCGCCCACTGTACGAACACGACGGTTTGACAAGTGATCAATATCATCCACCTCGGCTTTTGAGTTGATCAGTTTGATCAAATATTTTACGATGGCGATAATATCCTGTTTGGTTAATACCTTAGTTTCATCAGAGGTATTTAATTTCAATTTACGGTTGATGCGGTAGCGGCCCACATCGCCAAGGTCATATCTTTTATCCGAGAAGAATAAACGATCGATAATACCACGTGCAGTTTCCTCATCAGGTGGTTCGGCGTTACGTAACTGACGATAGATATGCTCCACCGCTTCTTTCTCGGAGTTTGAAGTATCCTTTTGTAAAGTGTTATATATAATAGTATAATCACCGCTGGTTGAAGCATCTTCCTTGTTAAGGATGATGGTTTTAACGCCAGCATCAATGATCATATCAATATGGTCATCTTCTAATACAGTTTCACGCTCAAGGATGATTTCGTTACGGTCGATAGATACCACTTCACCGGTATCCTCATCCACAAAATCTTCTACCCATTTTTTAAGTACCCTTGCAGCAAGCTTACGGCCAATGAATTTCTTCAGGCCCGATTTGCTAACTTTTACTTCATCGGCCAGTTCAAATAACTCTAAGATATCTTTATCAGAGTCATAACCAATGGCACGAAGCAACGTGGTAACCGGGAATTTCTTTTTACGGTCGATATAAGCATACATCACGTTGTTAACGTCTGTAGCAAACTCAATCCATGAACCCTTGAAAGGAATAACACGGGCCGAGTATAATTTTGTACCGTTGGTGTGGCGGCTTTGGCCAAAGAATACACCAGGTGAACGGTGTAACTGCGATACAATTACACGCTCGGCGCCATTAATAACAAATGTACCTTTAGGCGTCATGTAAGGGATGGTACCCAAATAAACGTCCTGTACAATTGTTTCAAAATCTTCGTGCTCCTCATCATTACATGACAGGCGAAGCTTGGCTTTTAATGGTACGCTATAAGTTAATCCGCGCTCGATACACTCTTGTATATCATAACGTGGCGGATCAATAAAGTAATCCAGAAACTCTAAAACGAAGATGTTCCTTGAATCTGAGATCGGAAAATTTTCAGCAAACACTTTAAACAAACCTTCTTTATAGCGGTTGTCTGAGGTGGTTTCCAATTGAAAAAATTCCTGGAAAGATTGTAACTGAACATCCAGGAAATCGGGGTAATCAAGTACCTTTCTACTGGTTGCAAAGTTTACTCTTTGATTAATGTTGTTTGCCAAGGTGTTTAATTTTTAGTTTATTAATAAACTTTGATAGACGTGAGATTTGAGATGTGAGATTTGAGACTGGAAATATTTTCAGAGATGAAAGCCCGTTAAACATTAACAGGCAACAACTCATATCTCATAATCTCATATCTAAGGCTCATATCCAAACCTTTATAAACAGCAATAGACCCCGACCAAAATAGGTCGGAGTCTCATGCTATATTTTATTGGGTTAACTTATTTAACCTCAACTACTGCTCCAGCTTCTTCTAATTGTTTTTTCAAAGATTCAGCTTCTTCTTTAGTTACACCAGTTTTAACTTCTTTTGGTGCACTGTCAACAAGATCTTTAGCTTCTTTCAAACCTAAGCCAGTTAAGTCTTTTACTAATTTAACAACTGCTAATTTAGCGCCACCTGCTTCTTTCAGGATAACGTCAAATGCAGTTTGTACTGCTTCAGCAGCAGGAGCGTCATCGCCACCAGCCGGAGCAGCAGCAACAGCAACAGCTGCAGCAGCAGGCTCAATACCATACTCGTCTTTTAAGATCTGAGCTAATTCGTTTACTTCCTTTACTGTTAAGTTTACCAACTGTTCAGCAAACGCTTTTAAATCCGCCATTTTATTTAAATTTTACTTTTAATGCTTTTGTTTATTATTATCTAACTTTAATAAGGTGTTAGTTAACCTCTTTCTTGTAATGTTTTTACCAAACCTGCGATAGTATTTCCGCCTGATTGCAGTGCAGAAATAACATTCTTGGCTGGTGATTGCAATAATCCGATAACTTCGCCTATCAGCTGCTCTTTTGATTTCAACTTGATCAACGTATCGATCTGGTTGTCGCCAATAAATATTGCTGAATCAATATAAGCTGCTTTTAAAATCGGTTTGTCACTTTTTTTCCTTAACTGTTTAATCAACTTTGCCGGAGCAGTTGCTGATTTTGAAAAAAGGATTGATGATGAACCTTTTAATACATCAAATATTGGAGTGTAATCGCCACCTGCAGCTTCCATAGCTTTTTTAATCAAGCTATTTTTTGCCACTTTCATCGTGATTTCGCTTTGGAAACACTGACGACGGATATCGTTGATCTTTGCAACTGTTAAATTAGAGGTATCAGTAATATAGAAATTACCGTACTCTTTCATTTGCTCAGTAAGGGCAAGAACAAGGTCGTATTTTTCTTCTTTATTCATGATTAGATCCCCGCTACTGATTTAGTTTCAACTGTTATTCCAGGAGACATGGTTGAAGAGATATGAATGCTCTTGAAATATGTTCCTTTTGCTGCTGATGGTTTTAATTTAGAGATAGTTTGCAATACTTCTAATGCGTTCTCATAAATTTTATCTGCAGGGAATGATGCTTTTCCTATTGAGGTATGGATGATACCTGTTTTATCAACCTTGAAGTCGATTTTACCTGCTTTTACCTCAGTTACAGCTTTTCCAACTTCTGGAGTTACTGTACCTGATTTAGGGTTTGGCATAAGGTTACGCGGGCCCAAAATTCTACCCAAACGACCTACCTTAGCCATTACACTTGGCATAGTGATGATAATATCAACGTCAGTCCATCCGCCTTCAATCTTGGCAATATATTCATCCAAACCTACGTAATCCGCACCTGCATCTTTAGCTTCTTGTTCCTTATCAGGAGTACAAAGCACCAATACACGTACAGTTTTACCGGTTCCATGAGGTAATGTTGCAATACCACGTACCATTTGATTGGCTTTACGCGGGTCAACACCTAAACGAACGTCTATATCAACTGATGAATCAAATTTAGTTAAGGTTAATTCCTTTACCAAAGCTGATGCAGCTTCTAATGAATACGATTTGTTTGCCTCAATTTTGGAGAGTGCCGCTTTTTGATTTTTTGTTAATCTAGCCACTGTCTTAAACTGATTTTGTATAAATTCTTGTTTATTTCGGATTTCGGATGTTGGATTTCGGATTTAATTCTCCGTTACCCTTTCCTCCATCGAAACGTTAATTTTTGATCTGAGATCTGAGACTTGAGATTTGAGATTTTAAAAAAATCCGAAATCGAAAATCCGAAATCCGAAATCAATTTAGTTCCAGGGAGCCGTACCTGATACGGTGATTCCCATACTACGGGCAGTACCTGCCACCATTTTCATGGCTGATTCTACAGTAAATGCATTTAAATCTACCATTTTATCTTTGGCTATAGTTTCAACCTGCTCCCAATTTACATTGGCAACTTTTTTACGGTTGGGTTCAGCCGAACCACTTTTTAAACCTGTAACTTCCAATAACTGGATTGCAACAGGAGGGGTTTTGATGATAAATTCGAAAGATTTGTCAACATAAACAGTAATCAAAACAGGCAACACTTTTCCAGCTTTATCCTGGGTACGTGCATTAAATTGCTTGCAAAACTCCATGATGTTCACACCTTTTGCACCCAATGCTGGGCCAATTGGAGGTGATGGGTTTGCGGCGCCGCCTTTAACCTGCAGCTTTACCATTGCACCGATCTCTTTTGCCATTTTAATTTACTTTAATTATAACTCAATGTTAGTAAGTGGAAGCTAAGTAACATTTAAGGTTTTTGAGGTATCAAGTAGTTAGTATCAAGTATCAAGACCTTTACCACCCTATCCTTATATTTTATTAATGTACCTTTCATTGTATCAGCCCTGCAAATCATCTTGCTACTTGATACTAACTACTTGATACTATTCTTTTTCTACCTGCATGTAATTCAATTCAAGCGGCGTACGGCGCCCGAATATCTTTACCATAACTTTTAATTTCTTTTTCTCTTCGTTAACTTCCTCGATAACACCGCTGAAGCCGTTGAATGGTCCGTCCATTACTTTTACGCTTTCGCCTATGTAGTAAGGTACGTTCATTGTTTCGCCCTGGGCGCTCATTTCATCAACCTTACCTAAAATACGGTTAACTTCGGCCTGGCGCAGTGGGATAGCATTACCGGCTTTATCGCCTAAAAATCCTATTACACTGTTTATATTTTTGATAATGTGCTCGGTTTCGCCATCCAATACAGCTTCCATTAACACATAACCCGGAAAATAGTTACGCTCTTTAGCAATCTTTTTCCCGTCGCGCATCTGGTAGTATTTCTCGGTAGGTATTAATACCTGCGGTACCAAATGCGTAATGCCCAAACGACTAATTTCGGCATCTATGTATTGTTTAACCTTTTTTTCTTTGCCGCTTATGGCCCTAACTACATACCATTTCAATTGATCACTCATCGTTATCTCCTAAATATTATGTAAGTGAACTATAAAATGCTTTAAGCAAATAAGCTATAATCTGGTCCATACCTAAAATAACCAGCGCAATAATAATTGCAGCAACCAATACCAATATGGCACTGCTTTGCAAGTCGCGCCAGGTTGGCCAGGTTACCTTTTCAGTTAACTCGATGTATGATTCTTTAATATATTCAGTTACGTTAGCCATCTTTAAACTTTGCTTATGCACGGGAACAAGGATTCGAACCCTGATCAAAGGTTTTGGAGACCTCTATTCTACCGTTGAACTATTCCCGTGTATATTTTATAATAAGAAAACATAAGTTTACTTTTTACAGTAAACTTATGTTTCCAATTAACCTTTTTGAAATTCTTATTTCAAAATTTCAGTTACCTGGCCAGCACCTACTGTTCTGCCACCTTCACGGATAGCGAAACGTAAGCCTTTTTCCATAGCGATAGCGTTGATCAATTTTACAGTGATGGTAACGTTATCACCTGGCATAACCATTTCTACACCTTCGGCCAATGAAATTTCACCGGTTACGTCAGTTGTACGAAAATAGAATTGCGGGCGGTATTTGTTGAAGAATGGAGTGTGACGGCCACCTTCTGCTTTTGATAATACGTATACTTCTGCTTTGAAATCAGTGTGTGGAGTTACTGAACCTGGTTTGCAAATAACCATACCACGACGGATATCAGTTTTTTCAATACCACGTAACAATAAACCTACGTTGTCACCAGCTTCGCCGCGATCAAGGATCTTACGGAACATCTCAACACCAGTTACAGTTGATTTCAAGTTTTCGGCACCCATACCAAGGATGTCAACTTGCTCACCTGAGTTGATTACACCACGCTCAATACGACCGGTAGCAACAGTACCACGACCAGTAATTGAGAATACGTCTTCAACAGGCATTAAGAAAGGAAGATCTGTCAAACGTGGAGGAATAGGGATAAAGTTATCAACAGCATCCATCAACTCCATGATTTTACCAACCCAGGTAGGATCGCCGTTAAGACCACCTAATGCAGAACCCTGGATTACTGGGATATCATCACCTGGATATTCGTAGAATGATAATAATTCACGAATTTCCATTTCTACTAATTCTAATAATTCCGGATCATCAACCATGTCAACCTTGTTCATGAAAACAACAAGTGCAGGTACACCTACCTGACGTGCCAACAGGATGTGTTCGCGGGTTTGTGGCATCGGACCATCAGTTGCAGCAACTACAATGATTGCACCGTCCATCTGAGCAGCACCTGTAACCATGTTTTTCACATAATCCGCGTGACCTGGACAGTCAACGTGAGCGTAGTGACGGTTAGCAGTTGAGTACTCAACGTGCGCGGTGTTAATTGTAATACCACGTTCTTTTTCTTCAGGAGCTGAGTCAATTGAATCAAATGAACGAGCTTCTGATAAACCTGCATCAGCTAAAACTTTAGTGATAGCTGCAGTAAGGGTTGTTTTGCCGTGGTCAACGTGACCGATTGTACCGATGTTTAAATGCGGTTTACTGCGGTCAAACTTTTCTTTTGCCATGATTTATAATTATTTGTAGGTTAATTTATACTTAAAAATGTATTCTTTATTATGTTTTATTCTGTTGAGCCAACAATGGGATTTGAACCCATGACCTCTTCCTTACCAAGGAAGTGCTCTACCCCTGAGCTACGTCGGCTTATTTTTTTAGTTTGCAGTTACCAGCTTTTAGTTTGCAGTTGTTAGTTAATGATAACTACAAACTGCCTACGGCCAACTGCCTTCTGTAACCGAGCGGAAGACGAGGTTCGAACTCGCGACCTATAGCTTGGAAGGCTATCGCTCTACCAACTGAGCTACTTCCGCTTGTTTATTTTCAGTTTGCGGTTTGCGGTTTGCGATTTTCAGTTGGCACCGTGCCTGCTGATCATACAATTCGTAAACCTTTTTTAATCAAGTTAGCAGTCCTCAATCATCTGATAACTTTAACTGCTATCTGAAAACTGAAAACTGCCTACTCAATAAGTGGGGAGAGAAGGATTCGAACCTTCGTAGCCGAAGCAGCGGATTTACAGTCCGCCCCATTTGACCGCTCTGGTATCTCCCCAGTTGTTGATTTCGGATTTGTGCTGTCCAAGATTGAAGCTAAACATCACACCTCCGAAAAAAACAGAGCCTCCTATCGGGATCGAACCAATGACCTACTGATTACAAGTCAGTCGCTCTACCAGCTGAGCTAAGGAGGCTTATTTTTTATTTTACTCTTTCAATTACCGTAACCCTGGGGGTTCCGTTTATCGAGCGGCAAAACTAATAAGTTTTTTATATTTTAAAGAACATTCTTTACAAAAATTTACAAGCTATTTTACTACGCTGGCACCTCTCTGAAAGGGATTGCAAATCTACAAAAAAATACCCCGCTGCAAAATTTTTTATCAAAAAAAATCGACGGGCTGTAAACCCGTCGATTTTAACCATAAAATGGCCTTTTTTATATTAAAACCCTTCTTCTACCTCGGTTAATATTACCTTTTTGGCAGCAGCATCGGCTATTGCTTTCTTCTGTTTATGCTTCTCAATCTGCTTGCGCAGGCTCTCAACCGCCAAGTCCGTCGCTTCTTCAAAACTTTTACACTTCTCTTTGGCAAAAATCTGGTTGCCTGGCAACAATAGTTTAATCTCGGCAATTTTATTTGCCTCATCTTCCACATTCTCAAGCTTTAAGTAAACCTCGCCACTTATAATATGGTCATAAAACGTATCCAGCTTATCAGCTTTCTTCTGAATAAAATCTAATAATTTCCTGTCTGCGGTAAAATGAATTGATTGCACTGTAATTTTCATGTTTCCTCCTTTAATTACGCCTTTGGATGGGCTTGTTTGTAAATAGACTTTAATCGTTCAACTGAATTGTGTGTATAAATTTGGGTGGCGCTAAGGTTAGCGTGCCCCAAAAGTTCTTTAATGGAGTTAAGGTCGGCCCCATTGTTGAGTAAGCTTGTAGCAAATGTGTGCCGCAGTACGTGCGGGCTTCTTTTTGTTTGGGTTGATATGTTAGAGAGGTATTTTTGCACTATCAAATAAATTAGTCGCCGATAAGCGTCGGTACCTTTACTTGTAACGATTAACATTACCGAAATGTTATGAAAATTTTGATTTTTCTTTAACTCCAGGTACCGGCCAAGCAATATCCGCAGTTCGGTATTGATAGGTATAATGCGTTCTTTATTGCGTTTGCCCAGCACTTTTATAGTGCCTTCATAATCGTTAATGTCACTGTCCTTCAGGCCCAGCAGCTCGGCAAGGCGTATGCCGGTGCCAAACAATAATTCAACCACCAGTTTGTTGCGCATGCCTTCAAAATCATCGTCGGCAACCATGTCGCTATCCAGCATTTGGGTAAGGCTAGCGCCCTCAACCACTACGGGCAAGTGTTTGGGTATTTTTTGCGAACGGATTTTTGATGCCGGGTTTTGGGTAATAACGCCCTCCTGTAGTAAAAATTTAAAATACTTGCGCAGGGTGGCCATTTTGCGGTTAACCGAACGGCCGGTTAATTTGTGGTCAATCATGCTCACCATCCAGTTGCGGATGTCATGATACGTAATTTGGCTGGGATGGGTAATTATGGGTTCGGGAACAACGGTGGCATTACCAGGGTTGTTGAGGAAGAGCATAAACTGATCCAGGTCTGATTGATAGGCCGATACGGTATGCGGAGAGTACCGTTTTTCGAACTTAATATATTGGATAAAACGCTCTAAAAACATAAAAACTATTTGAACATCCAGAGATTGAATGTACAAATAGTTTTAATATAGTGTTAAGAAAACTGAAAAATTCTTTTGACAGAATTAAACAGTAGTTTCTAAGTTCATATTTTGCTTGTAGATGGCATGTTTAACAACATGACGACGGGTTACAGATTTTTTTTCAAAAGCCTGGCGACTGCGTAGTTCTCTTAAAACACCTGTTTTTTCAAATTTCTTTTTGAAGCGTTTCAATGCTTTGTCTAATGATTCGCCGTCTTTTACGTTAATAATGATCATAATTTCCTAAATACCTCCTTTCAAGGGAGGGCAAAGTTAAGCACAAAGTTTTGAAAATCAAAGGGGGAAGATAAAATAGTTGATTGGGTTGATTAAGTAGGTAAATTTCTGCATGCCTGGCGATTTGGGATTTTGGCCGTCACATATTAAAAAGCTTATACGTTATTGTCTTATCTATCTAATATCTAAGGCTGGCTTGTCCTAATCATGCCTGGCTTGCTCCGCAAGTCAAAAGTTCTGTCAGAAAACAATGAGCCACCATTGAGATCTGTCGCAGTTCCATTTACCGGATAAAGTATGTTAGCAAAACGCTATCAATTTCAGGCAATTGTGTCATGTGTTGCCATGTTTAAGCTCGAAAATGTTAATTGGTATTAAACTGAACTACAGCCGATGTTGAGGTATTGTTTTTACTATCGCGGGTAACAACTTTCCAATAATATTGGGTTTTTACCACTATAGGAACGCCATCTAAACTTGTAGTGGTAACATTTTTTTTATAAAGCACGGGCGAGGCTGTTTTTCCAAAGTATACATCGTAATCAACAATATCGTTATCTGTATCACTGCCCTGCCAGCTAAGCTTTATAGCACCGGTAGCCGGCATGGTAATGTATAGGCCGCTTGCCGGACTTAAACTATCGGCCGGAAAAGGGGCATATGATATCAGGCCATCGCCCGAATTATAAAACTTCCAAACGTTGCTGTTAGTCGTGGTTGCTATCGCACTTGATTTTGAGGTAACATACCATGAATAAGGCGTATTCCTTGCCAGGGTAACAGTTACCTGCGATACGGTTGATGACTGCGTTGTGATTTCGGCTGTTAAAAGGTTTTTTATGGTAACATCATAGCTTTCGGTATTTTGAGCAGCTTTCCACTTTAATACAACCGAACTTTGTGTTGCCGATATTACATCGCCCGATATACAGGTTGAATTTTGAGCCGGAAAAACCAATTCAGCAGCCACCGGAGGTTTTACTTCGGGTTTTGGATCGGGCTTCTTGCTGCCGCAGCCTGTAAGCAGCAATAAAGCCACACCTGCGGTATAAATTAAATACTTCATTGTTTTACAATTTTAAATACAGCGTTTGTTTGGCCAAGGGTTAGCCTTAATATATATACCCCTTTAGCCAAAGCGGTCGTGTTGATGCTTATTTTGCCTCCATCATTATTTGTTTGGTCTTTGCTGTATACCCGCATACCAAAAACATTGCTTATCTCAACCTTAATATTGGTTTCTTCACTTCCGCCCAGGTCGATGTTTACATTATTGGTAAATGGATTTGGGTACACCGTTATCTTATTGAAATTTACAATCTTTTCAATTATACCCTGGCAAGGTTTTTCGCTATAAACTTTAAGTTTATTTATACCTGTGTTTAATGGCAGGTCTATCTGGGTGCTGTTGGTTTGGTAATGTTTATCATTTAATTCAATGTTGAAGCTATCGGCGCCCGATAAATTTAAAGTAAGTATATGGGTGGCCGGGTTAACAGCGGTATATAGCGAAAGGTCTTTAGGCTCGGTGATATTGGCATTATAACATCGTTGGTAATCAGCATTGCCGGTTACACTTAAACAAACGTTATAGGCGCCTGGTATTAAATTGCGAATACCGAGGGTATCGGTAAAAGAATAGCTTTTATTAAAGCCACCCGGCCCCGTAACTAAAGCTTTATAATTGAGCGACGCCAACGCCTTTACGCTAATTATACCGTTATTGCTGCCTTTGCAGCTAACCGCATTTATGAGCACTGTAAAATTATTTTCGGGCAGGGTAAACTCTTCCTTTTTAATAAATACGTTCATCGACGCTGATTTTTTAAGATTGAGCTTAGGGTTCGACTCTACAACTGTAACCGTACCTGTACCTGAGCTACCCCAGTTTATAGCCGCTGTATTGGCCGCAGGTTTAACAGCACTACTATTAGCCGCGGTAAAGCCATAAGTATTACCATCATGTATAGTTACGGCATACACCACGTTAATGGCATGGCTAAGCACTGTATCCGGACCTGTCACCTTAGGCTCAGGCATATCTTCCACATTTACGTTTAAAGTGCGGCTTTCGCCAACGCCGCAATTGTTATAAGGTGTAACTTGTAAAGCATATTGTCCGCCCTTTTTCCAGGCCACCGTAACCTGGTTGTTTTGGTACTCCACATTTGCCGCGCCGGATACCAGCCACCGGTATTTCGCATTGTTAATTGCCGGTACCGAATAAATTAATTTATTTGCAGCCGCTATGGTGGTATCGCCTGCTATATATCCTGCATTTACAGGTAGCTGGGGCAAATTATTATACTGTGCTATACTGCCTCTTACGCCGGTTAATAATAAATGCCCGTCATTGTAACGAAATCCCCATATCGTGCTCGATGACTGGTAAACAAGCAGCCAGGTTAAGCCGGCATCCGTCGATTCGTAAACTTCACTTACTGCGCCTGTACCGGTTTCATTCAGCAAATATGCCCGGGTGGCACTTATAAACTGAAATGCCGTTGTTGTTTGCCTCATGGTTGTATATACAGGGCTCCATGTTTCACCACCATCTGTAGTGCGGTATAACGAGCCGTCAATACTGCCGCCCATACCGGTTTTAGCGTCAAAAAAGCCAATCGAGGTTAAAATTATATCGTTGCCAATGTCTTTATCTTTCCAAGATGTACCGCCATCTGTTGTTTTTAAAAATTTCGATCCGATGCCAACAATATATCCTGTTTGCTGGTCAGGAAAAGTTATGCTAACCGTAGGATTCAGGGCTGGTTGCAATACCTTATTCCAGCTATTGCCACCATCAGCGGTTTTATACAAATTCTGGTCATTGAAATAAAAACCAATTTGCCGGTTATAAAAATAAATACCACGAATGGTCATGGTACTATCCGTGCTTATTTTAGTCCACGTTGCCGCCCCGTCAGTTGTTTTGTATACACTATGAATATCGGCATAAAATCCTGTGTTCTCGTCAATAAAATAGCTTCTTATAGAAGGGTAGTAGTACTCATGCTGTATATTTAAATTTTTCCAGGTAATACCCCCATCTGTTGTTTTAAAACTTTGTTCGCCTATAACGTAGCCGGTCCCGGATGCAAAAAAACTGCCACCATAATAATCGTAGTTGCCTATTGACGACCTGGTTTCCCAGTCTCCCGCATCCTTTTTTAGTAAGATAAGGCTCCCATGTTCAGATGTATAGCCTAAATCTGTACCATGCCCAACCGCACAAAACTTATTTCCTGCCTTATTAACTGCCAAACCTGCCACGAAACCATTACCAGTACTGCTACTGCCTTCTACGGCCCAGGTTTTTCCACCATCTGTTGTTTTAGACATGCTTCCGCCTACTATATAGCCAGTGGTTTCATTTATAAAGTTAAGCCGGTTTCCCCAGCCGCTTGTACTTACTGTACTTATGCGAGCCCAGGTTTTCCCGCCATCGGTTGTTTGCAACACATCACCGACAGTACTGCTAATATAACCGGTTTTGTTATTTACAAATACAACACTACTTAACGCGGTATTAAAGCCCAGGGATGCCAAAGTAATGTCTTCCCAGGTTTTACCCCCATCGGTAGTGTGAATTAATGTTTGTGATGTACCACATATAAAACCATTATTTTCATCAAGAAACCAGCCGCTGTTTAATACATTATAAGTTGAATAGTTTTTTTGCCAGCTGCGGCCACCATCTGTTGTTTTGTAAACACCATCGCCACCAAACGCATAACCGGTATTTGATGAAGGAAAATAAAAATTACTTACATATGGATAACTATTGCTTGGCGGCACCAATGGGAACCAGCTATCGCCGCCATCTTCTGTTTTGAGTATGGTATTGTAACCGCCTAAAATATATCCTGTTTTACTATCGGTAAACTGTATATGGTAAAAATCTGTCAGAACGCCGCTTTTAACAATTTTCCAGTTTTTACCATCGTCATCAGAAACTAAGATTTTACCCAATGTACCAACCGAAAACAGCCGTGAGCCAATATACGCTGCATCATTTAAAGAGTATACCATATTTTGAAATGCAGGGGCACACGCGGGGGCAGGTGCCGCATTTTGAATATCGGTAACCTGCACAGCAAATATCTTTTCAGTAGATGATGTTGTTCCTGCAGCCTTCACCCGTATAGTATACGTGCTTTTGTTTTTATAATTAAAACCCGATGTTGATTTAAGCTGCCCGCCTTCAATTTTAAAGCTGGCATTATCCGTATCGCCGGTTCCGGCTGTTAACTGAAACACGTATTTGGCTGTGTCATTTGCTATTTTAAATGAGCCTATAATTGTATTTATGGCGGCATTTTCGGCAATTGTGTTTTGACTTAGCGTAAACCCCTGGATAGTATCTTTAAATACAATTGCTTTAAAAAGCCCATTTGCGGGTGTATTTGTTTTTTTTGCCGTACCGGTTGCAATACCCGTTAAATTTGCGGTAAAATTTGTTTGCCCGCTATTATCGTTACTTTTTATAATGAGTGTAGCGCTTACATGCTCCTCCTTTCCCGGTGAGTATAATAAGTTCATATTGGCTGTTTTACCGGGCAACAGCGTTTTAGCCGGCGAGCCGTTAACATAAAAGGAATTGCCTGCGATACTTATTTCGCCAAACTCCAGCTCCTTATTGCCTAAATTTTTAACAGTTAGGGGCACAGTAATGGTGCTATCAGCTTTTGAGGCAAAGTTGCTTAAGCCACCCGTGGTTATTGTTTGATAATTTATAGTAACCTCCATTTGAGCGGCAGGTGCATTGCTCCAAAGCGTGTTTGCCCGGTACGCGGGGCTATTTATAAAATATAACTGCTTGCCTCCATCAAAAAGCTGATCGGGCCCGGCAGGCTGCTGCAACTCCACAATAGCTTTGCTGCCATCAAAACTGCATAATTGATTATTACCGTTAAAATATAATTTTTGATTGTAAACAATAGGTTTTACATCATAATTCATCGCGATTGTTGAAACCTGTAAAGTACCGGCTGCGGTGCCATCACTTGTCCATAAAGTATGATTGTCGCTTCCGGCAAAATAAAGCTTGTCTTTATAGGCCACAAAATTCAGTATGTTTGCACCGGTCAGGTGACTGGTCCACTTAAATGATTTTACGGCCACGGTGCCGGCTGCGGTTCCGTCGCTGGTCCACAACCCGTCCTGATCATCGTTACCATAATCAACACTACGGGCTCTGATACTGTAAAAAAGCTTAGTACCAACAGCTGTTATATTGTCAATTTCGGTAATACCATTATAATCATGTAGCAATACAGGCGTGTTATTTGCCGGATTTATTTTATATAACCTTATCTTGTAATGCTCATAAGTATAGCTCGTAAAAAAAACCAGCTCATTATTTACATTATGCAAGCCTTCAACAACACTATAATCATCAACCATAATTTTGGCTGTGCCGGCGGCAGTGCCGTCTGTGCGCCATATCGCGCCTCTGCCAATGTTAAAATATAGGGTATTACCCACCACAACCATCTGTGCGCCGGTTGGATAACCAAAGTCGAACACCTTAACAGTTCCGCCCGCGGTTCCATCAGTTTTCCATATACCATAATTATTACCATCATCGGTAGCTATAAAATACATAGCCCCTTTGTATAGCACGAAATTATTAGGTTGCGAACCGGGGTTAAAAAAATGTGCCGGGTTAATATCCTTAACCATAACAGTACCGTTTGCCGTACCGTCAGTTTGCCAAAGCTCGGCGCCGTTAATACCGTCGTTACCGGCAAAGTATACTTTATTGTTAAACGTGAAAATTGAACTTACAGTAAGAGAATTTACAAAAGCATCAATTGGTTTCACCAATGTGGTACCGCCGGGTGTGCCGTCAGTTTTCCAGATCCCCGAGCCTCCGTTACCATCATCGCCGATAAAAATTGTAATATCACCCAATTTGGCAAAAGGCCCCACCACAGATCCCATTTTTTTTACAAAGCTTTGAGAGAAAACAAAGTTGGTGATGATGAGTGTAAAAACACCAATTAAAGCGAGAACTTTCTTCAACATAGTACTGTAGTGATAAGGATTTGATAAAGTTGTGCTAATATAATAAAGAAACCATAACAATTAAACATTGTTATAATTTCCACACCCATATTCGGCCATAAATAACTAAAAAACAATCAATTGAATTAATGCATTGTTTTACGGTTTTCCATATCCAACAACTCATATTGTTAATTCAATCAACCGCTTCTTCCTTACGTAATGCATAAAGGCCGGCCTATCCTAAAAAAACATTTCGTGGCTACGTAGCATAACAAGTAAATAATACACTATGTATGCTCAAAAACCTGGCTGAGTGGATGTAGCAAATACTTAATTATCCTTTATCAATCAAGGTAACCTCGTCCCGACTTTGCTGCACCCCGAATTTAAGAATGCATTATTCAGGTAAACGGCATAAAAAAGTTATCTATTCCATACAGCAATGCCCTGACTGCAGCAAGATTATCAACAAGCTATATCTTTTCGCTTTTTATAGCCTTCCATTGCAAAACCATTACATAGCCAGACCATATAATGTGTTGCTCTGTTGGTGTAAATGAAGCTGACTGAGATAATTTATTATTCTTAAGATAATTCTTATTTGATTCTTTTTGCAGCACCATCCCTATTTTAAAAATCACAGGGCTATCTCCTTTTTTAGGAACCAAAACAACAACGTTTCTTACTATATACTGATGAGGCGGTACAATACAAGTTACCGTTGAGTTTTTATAGCAGATACCAGGGGCAAAAACCTTTAGATTCGGATTATTGGTTCGGTAAATATCCCACCAGGAACATGACATACAGAGATATCGTAAAGTATCGGCGGATGTATTGGTTAATTTTACCGGCACTTGTACATAATATTCTCTTGCACCGTCATAAAGACGGCCATGAAGTACTTCAACTTTACTTTGATCTACAGATAATACAAAACCACCTCCTGCCTGATGAGATGTAAAATACGCAATATTGCTGTGCGGCCGTAAAGAATCGGCAGCAGTTAAATTTGTAACATGGGTACCTTTCGGCCTGGAAAATAAACTTAAACTCTGACCATATCCGTGATTAACGGATACCAGCAAAACGAAGCCTATCAGAAAACGCTTTTTCAATCCTTAAATATAAAGGTTTGGAAAAGCGTTTTTAAACGTGAAATGTTATTTAATGTTAAATAACAAGGTCTACCTTGCGATATTTAATCAAGCGCATTCCTATTTTAAAGTTATCGCCACGAGTTAAAAAGTGTACTTCCCATGATCCAGAGGATCAAAAGCTTTGTAGCCAAAAGCAAAGTTCCGTGCTCCAGAGGAGCACCACCTACCTTTTTACCATGTTCATCAAATCAGCAATGGATTGTTTAGGATTTAGGCCGATAAACAAATGCATGTGGTCGGGCATATTGTTTATGGCGATCATTTTATGTCCGTTATTTTGAATAATCGCGGTCATATACAACCGTAAGCGCCCATCCCAATTTTCATTAAGCAAAGCTGCGCGATACTTAAAAGCAAATACAAAATGGATATATAATTGTGGATATGTATTATTTGTGGCCATTGTGACTAAGTTGAGCTCCTCTGGAGCTCTAAAATAGGGTTTATCTGGTTGCTACAAAGCTTTTGATCCTCTGGATCATACAATCAATTTTGTTGCGGGACAACCATTTACAGATCAACAAAATTGTTTCCAACCTTTATTTAATGTCAAACGCCGGGTAACGAAGCAAAAGCCCTACCACCCGGCATCCAAAAAATCTTGATACTTGATACTAACTACTTGATACTATTTTAAAACTTCCCTGCTTATCACAATCTTCTGTATCTCGCTCGTGCCCTCGCCTATGGTGCATAGTTTGGCGTCGCGGTAATATTTTTCAACCGGGAAATCTTTGGTATAACCGTAGCCGCCGAAGATCTGTACCGCCTCGGTGGCTGCACGTACTGCTGTTTCTGATGCAAAGTATTTAGCCATGGCCGATTGTTTTGTAACCGGCTTGTGGCGGTTTTTAAGGTCGGCAGCCTGCATAATCAACAGTTCCGATGCTTCAATTTCCGTAGCCATATCGGCCAGCTTAAAGGCTATGCCCTGGAAGTTACTTATAGGCTGGCCAAACTGCCTGCGTTCTTTAGAGTAAGCTACGGCTGCCTCGAAGGCGCCTTTAGCTATGCCTAATGATAAAGCTGCTATCGAAATTCGGCCGCCATCCAGCACCTTCATGGCTTGCTTAAAGCCTTCGCCTTCAACACCCAGCAGGTTTTCTTTAGGTACGTGGCAGTTATCAAATATCAGCTCGGTAGTTTCAGATGCACGCATACCCAGCTTATTCTCCTTTTTTCCATGGGTAAAGCCCGGCGTGCCTTTTTCAATAACCAGCGCCGAAATACCGTGCGAGTCGCCTTTGGCCCCGGTGCGTACCATTACCACGGCCACATCGCCGCTTTTACCGTGGGTTATCCAGTTTTTTGATCCGTTTACAATATAATGGTCGCCATCCAAAACGGCGGTGGTGTTCATGCCCAGCGCGTCCGATCCGGTGTTGGCCTCTGTAAGTCCCCAGGCGCCAAGCCACTCGCAGGTAGCCAGTTTGGGCAGCCATTTCATTTTTTGCTCTTCGCTGCCAAAAGCGAGGATATGGCCGGTACAAAGCGAATTATGCGCGGCTACCGATAAACCTATCGAACCGCAAACCTTGGCAATTTCTACAATAACCGTTACATACTCAAAATAGCCAAAGCCCGATCCGCCGTATTGCTCGGGCACCAGCACGCCCATCATGCCCAGCTCGCCAAGTTGTTTAAACAATTCAATGGGGAAGTGTTGCGCCTCGTCCCATTCCATAACATGAGGTTTAATATTGCGTTCGGCAAAATCTTTGGCCATCTGGCCCACCATACGTTGATTTTCGCTTGTAGAAAAGTCGAATCCATGCATCGCCGGATCGTCTGTAAATAAGGTTTCCATACTAATTTATATAACTGGTTATACAAATAAACGATTAAATTATAGGTAAAGTTTCATCAAAAACACCGCGTAATCATAGTACAAAATGGTATCCGGTATGAATAATAGGTTTAGTTTGAATAGGGTAGTTTTTGGGGGGCGAAAAGGAGGCAAAAATATTTTTAAGAAAAAATTCAATTCCGTCCTCGCGGGTCTCTTCAATGCTATTAATTAAGGAATTGACAGGCTGCTCCATCGGAGCAAAACATTTGTAGATACTTGTATTCAACATTTTTGCATGCCGTAGGTATGCTACATAAGTTCCGTACCTCTGGCACGGAACTTATTTTTCTATCTTTTCTACAAATGTTATAGCCCTATGGGGTTGAAAATGCTTAATTAATAGCACTGGAGAGACGCTTAGGGAGGCAGCAACCATAAGTCGATCGGATATTGTAAATTTTGTTACTTTTTTGAAATTATTTGTAGTTTTCTTTAGGCAAAAGTCTTGATACTTGATACTAACTACTTGATACTTGACAAGGGCGTTGCCTGCGGCCGGGCTCTATGCTCATACTGCACAGGCCTTAGCCGCATTGGCCGGTATCCGCGCCGATCCCTAACGCAAAAATTTGTCTGAACTCGGATTTGTCGGATTCATCAGATTTTTTGGATTTGATTTGCATGTTTGTAAACAACATATAGGACTACAATAAAAAAGTGTAAACTTTTTCAGGACGAGACAGATTTGAAAATCTGACAAATCCATTAATCTGCTTAATCCGGGTTCAGAAAAAAGCTCATCTGCAAGTCACTAAAAACCAAACAATTGATTATCAACAACATAGGTGTTCCACTATCTCATTTTTACAAACGCTAAGTAATTGATTATCAACACAAATAGTGTTCCAGCCGCTCCATGCGTTCCGCCCGTTCCGGTGGAACGCTTTGGTTGTTAATACTCCGCTAATACCACCAGGGTGTCGCTGATAGAAGCTATCCGCTCGCGGCCCTTTAAAAAGCCCAGTTCCACCACAAAGGAGAAGCCTGCTACTATGCCACCCATCTCTTCAATAAGCTCGCTGGCAGCAGTTACGGTACCGCCGGTAGCCAGCAGGTCGTCATGAATCAGGATGTGCTGGCCGGGTTCAAAAGCATCGGTATGGCACTCAATTACCGCTTCGCCATACTCCAGTTTATAGGCCTTACGCTTTATGGTATATGGCAGCTTGCCTGCCTTACGTATAGGCACAAAAGGAACGCCCAATTTAGAAGCCAGCGTAAGCCCAAATAAAAACCCGCGACTTTCTATCCCCGCAATCACATCTATTTTAGTACCTTTCAATTGCTCCACAAAAGCGTTAATAATATTATCGCACAGGGCAGGGTCTTTTAAAATCGGGGTTATATCCTTAAATATTATCCCCGGCTTCGGGAAATCGGGAATATCGCGGATGGCTTTCTTTATTTGCTCGGTAATCATTTAAAAACTAAATAAGGCCCAATTTTACGCAAAATTCCGTCATCAAGTATGGCAATATTTTTCATATCAGCTATCGATTCATAATCGCCGTGCTGGTTATGGTATTCTATGATGGCATTCATCTGCTTAAAGCTCAAATACGGAAAGCGTCTCAACTGGTCAAAGGTGGCGGTATTGACATTCAGTTTGGTAACATGGTTGCCATTTACGGTTACGCCGTTCTTTATTTCGGCATATTTGGTTTCGTCTAATCCAAATACTTCTTTTAGTTGCTCTTTACTGTAAAAACCACCAAGCCGCTCCCTGTACCTGATTATCCGCCGGGCAAACGATGGCCCTATCCCCCTAACCATGGTAAGCTTAGCCGAATCGGCGCTGTTAATGTCTATAATTTCGCCGGGCGCGGCTTTCTTTGTGTAATTATTGCCGGCCGGGAGGTTAATATAGGGTTCCAGGCGCTGATAATCGGCATCGCTTATGGAATAGATTTTTTTAACATCTTCCTTCGAATAAAACCTCCCGCCCCTGGCCTCATAGTTTTTTATGACCTTAACCTGATGCGGACTTAACCCAAGCTTTTCCCAACCTGCTTCGGGCAAATTATTGGGGTTAAATGTAAACAGTGTAGCATTCAATGGCTTTTTATAGCTTGCCGGGCCATTATCTTCGCCGTCGGCGCCGGCGGCTTTAGTTAGCATAGCAGCGGCTTTATCAAACTCATTAAAATTTATTGTATTATCTTTGCGGATGGTTTGATAAGCGTAAGGCGCCGCTAAGATCAATGCTATTAAAATAATCAATACTACCATTCCGTTCCATTCTTTTTTGGTTACCGAAAGATAGTTTTTTATAGGTGCCTTCATTTACAGCATTTATCAAACCGTAAATTAATAAAAATTTCAGGACACCTATTTGATAATTAATTCATCTATCTAAAAAATGAAAGTAATAACCACCGAAGAGTTCGCCAAAGCCACCAAACTGGATAAGCTGAAAATGCCTGGCCTGGCCGCTTTATTGATGGAAATAATGAAAATTAACCAGGTTAATGAGCTTTTTGCCCAGGCCCAGCCCAAGCAAGGCATCGAGTTTATAGATGCAATTTTAGCGGGCTGCGGCATCGATATAGAATTTGACGAGCGCGACCTGAGGCACATTCCCAAAACAGGCAGCTTTATAGCTATCGCCAATCACCCTTACGGTGGAATTGAAGGCCTGGTGTTGTTAAAAATGTTATTGACCGTAAGGCCGGATGCTAAACTGATGGCCAACTTCCTCCTCAAAAAAATCCCAAACCTAAGCGACTTTTTTATTGCCGTAAACCCGTTTGAAAATGTTGAACATTCATCAAGCATCAGCGGCCTAAAAAACACGCTCGAACTATTAAACACGGGTACGCCGATAGGCATATTCCCCGCCGGCGAGGTATCTACCTTTAAGGTAGAGCAGCAGCAGGTAACCGACCGTTTATGGCACCCCGTGGTAGGTAAAATTATAGCCAAGGCCAAGGTGCCCGTTGTCCCCATTTACTTCCACGGTAACAACGGCTTATTGTTTAACCTGCTTAGCCTGATACACCCTGCCCTGCGCACCGCCAAGCTCCCGTCCGAATTATTTAACAAGCACGGCCATACCATTAAACTGCGCATAGGCAAGCCTATCAATATATTGGGTGTACCCGATTATAACAACAGCGCCAAACTGCTCAATTTTTTACGGGCCCGCACCTATGCCTTGGGTACCGGGCTTGAAGAGGAAAAGAAGATTTTTAGCCCCCGTAACCTTTTTAAAATAAAACGGCAGCCAAAGGATATTGTACCCGAAATAAGCGCCAATATTCTTGAAAAAGAGGTTGCGCCCCTGCGTGAAAATTATAAGGTATGGACTGAAAAAAACTATGAGGTATTTATTGTGCCTACTTCACTAATTCCGAATGTTATCCGCGAGATTGGCCGCCTGCGCGAAATAACCTTCCGGGAAATTGGCGAAGGCAGTAACAAGGCTATCGACCTGGATGAATACGATATTTACTACAACCACCTGTTTATATGGGATTTTGAGGCCAAACTTATAGTGGGGGCCTACCGTATTGGTTTGGGCGACGAGATATTTTACAGTGTAGGCAAAACAGGTTTTTACCTTAACGAACTGTTTAAGTTAAAAGCCCAGTTTACCCCCGTGCTGCGCAAAAGTTTAGAACTTGGGCGTTCATGGATCCGCAAGGAATACCAGACTAAGCCCTTACCACTGTTTTTACTTTGGAAAGGAATCCTGAAATTCCTCATCGATAACCCAAGGTATCGCTACCTGATAGGGCCGGTAAGTATCAGTAACTCTTTCTCTAAATTTTCCAAATCGCTCATCGTTGATTACATTAACCGCAACCACTTTGATCATGAGCTGGCGCAATATGTAAAGCCACGCAAAAAATTCAAAGTTGATTTTTCGAGCATCGATACCGACTTGCTCATGGCCGGCGAAGACAGCTTTAAGGGCCTGGATAACCTGATATCCGAAGTAGAAACCCGGAACATGAAAGTTCCCGTACTGCTACGTCAGTATATCGCGCTCAACGCCAAGATCATCAGCTTTAACATCGACCCTAAATTTGCCGATTGCCTGGATGGATTCCTGGTGCTTGACCTGGAACAGGTGCCGCAGGATATATTGGAAAAGCTGGGTAAAAACTTGTAAGGTAGCATTTCATAATACTATCCATCTCAAACACTCCATTGGCCTCCAGTGGAGTGTTTTTTGTTTAATACATGGTTGCCCTGCAGCAAAATTATGCCCCGAATGCCCCGGATGAACCGCTTTGAAATGCCCGAAAGATCATGTAGGCAACAAGCTCCAACTAAAGATGCCTGCGTCATACAAAAGGTACTTAAATACAAAACGTCCCTGCCAGGTAACCGGCAGGGACGTTTTGTATATTAACTATGTTGTTTGGCTTTTAAAATCCATAACGGATACCAAATTGCATTTGCCAGCGTGAAGCAAACAAATCAACCGAATAAGGCAATCCTGGATCCTGGAATGTATATTTAGGATAAGTTGTTGCCATATTAGCAAATGACGGCGTTGTTTTTGGCGTTAAGCCGATGCTTGATGTTGAATTGAATGTGTTGGCCGAGAAATAATACTGACCCCATTTTTTATTCAGCAAGTTGGTAAGGTTAACAATATCGTAGGTAAATGTAATAACCTGTTTGTGTTTACCACCAAATTTAAAGTCTTGCGAAAAACGGAAATCTAATTGATTATTCCATGGCGTAAAGGCTGCATTACGTTGGGTAAAGTTACCACGACGTGACGACAGGTAGCTGTTTTTATCAATGAAAGCATCAAAAGCAGCAGCTTGCTGAGCGGCTGTTTGTCCGCCAACTACATCGCTAAAGAAGTTTACAGTTTCACCTTGTTTAGGGATATAAGCTAAGCTAACTTGTTGTCCTGTTCCGTCGATAGCACTTGGGTAAAAACCGTAAGTGTAAGGGTTACCAGATTGTGCGCTAAAGAAGAAGGTAAAGTTTGCAGTATAGTTTTTAGCAGCATCCCAATCGTGCCTTAAGTTAAGGTTGGATACGATACGGTGACGGATATCAAAGTTTGAATTGGCTAAACCCGGGTTGTTAGGGTTTAAAGCCTGGTTTAACTGCCAGTTTGACTCCATTGAGTTACGGATACCATTGGTTACATCTTTTGAATGACCATAAGTATAGGCAACATTACCACTTAAGCCAAACGGAAAGGTTTTACCAACCTGTGCTGTAATGCTGTAACGATAACCCAGGCTTGTGTTTGATAACTCGTAAGCATTGGTATATGACTGGCTAACTTTGGCTAGATTTGAACCATTTGCCGCAGTACCGGTTAAAAATATTGGCTGTTGTTTTTTGGTATCGTAAGTATAATATGTTACACTATCTGTAGTATTAACCTGCTGAAACTTTAAATCGTGGATTGTTTTGGTGTAGATACCTTCTAATGTGAATTTCCACTGATCATCTGTTGTATAATCAAAAGCTAAACTGCTTCTCCAAACTTGCGGCATTTTAAATTTGTTGTCAATTAAGTCAACCTGGGTTGGGCCTGTAGCTGCTGTATTAAAGCCCTGGGCGTTAACATAATCTAAACGGCCGTTAGGAGATGTAGAAACCGGGTTTGTACCTGCTTTTTGAGCAGATTTGCTATCATAAGCGCCATAAGTTGCGCCATTGTTGTAAAACGCGTAACCAAACCATGCAAACGGTACACGACCTGTAAAGAAACCGCTGCCACCACGTACAATCAGGCTCTGATCGCCATTTACATCATAATTAAATGATACACGCGGGTTAATCTCGATATTGTTCAAATAGTTTTGTTTGATATCGCGTGGTTTAGTGTAGGTAAAGGTATTACCGTAGTGGGGATCTGCCACTGCACCTGTTGTTTTGTCGCTTAAAGGTTGTTTGTTTGGTATACCGGCATAATCAAGACGTAAGGCTGCAGTCAATTTAAAATTATCTGTCAGTTGAATTTCGTCCTGGCCATATAAACTTAACAAGTTAACATTAAACTTAGCAGATGGATTATCTAAAATATAATCGCGGCTGTTGTTGGTGTAGTTGAAGTTTGTACGTACACGTGAGGGACTGTTAGCGATAAATTTTTCGATGCTGCTGTAAGCAACGCGGCCGTTCCATGAGTTTACAAAGTTGTAAGTGATATTATAAAACTCATTGTGTGTACCAAAAGTAAAGGTGTGTTTACCTTTTGTTAAAGTAAAGTTATCAGTAAACTCGGCAGTTTTTTGGTGCATATCAAATATGGCAGCCTCACGGTCGGTACCCATAAATATGGTGGTGCCTGGTGTGCGGCCGGTGATCTCGATTTGTGGCAATGACGGATCAACTGTCGGATCGCGGTAATCATGTACGTTTGAGTAACCGATAACTAAACTGTTACTCGCGCTGTTTGAAAACCTTGACTTTAACTCCGCAACGGTAGAAGTTGAGTTATTATGCGATACGTAATCGATGCCACCGAAACGGAAGTTTTGCTGGTCGCGCTCTAAGTTAGTAGCCGTTGAACTGATGGTGTTGTTACGGATAGTTAACTGGTTGTTATCATTTATATTCCAATCCAAACGGTTAAAGAATTTGTTTGAACGCGAGTAGATATATGTATCGTGATAAGTACCGGGATCAATACCTTTGGGATGGTTAGCATCAGTTGTAAATAGCATGAATGCATTAACCAGTTTGTCAGCATCCTCTTTGCTCAATATCTGAGTTGAGCCGCTTGCATCTGCACCACGGATAACGGGATCCTGGCGGCGGGCAATTTCTTCATTGGTAAAGAAGAATAATTTATTTTTAATGATAGGGAAACCTAAACGGATACCAGCCTGGTAATCATGAAAGCTTGAAGGTAGTTTTGAACCATCGCCACCGGCAGCAGCAGCTGCATTGTTAGGACCCACTAGAAAAGCACCACGGCCATAGCCGTAAACGGCACCTGAAAAATCATTAGTACCGCTGCGGGTTACAGCATTGATACTACCACCCAATACGTTACCGATTTTAATATCATAAGGCGCAACCAACACCTGGATATCCTGGATGGCATCCAATGATACCGGGCTTGTACGGGTACTGCTGCCTACCTGGCCCGATGCATTGCTTTGGCCGCCTAATGAAGGGCTAAAACCAATCGCGTCGTTATTGATGGCTCCATCAAGCGTTACGTTATTGTAACGATAGTTTGTTCCCTGGAAAGAGTTGTTATTGCTTTGTGGCGTTAACCTGGTTAAATCCTGCAGGCTACGGTTAATTGTGGGCAGGTTTTTAATTTGGTTTTGGTTAATGCGGGTGCTTGCACCAGTTTTGGTACCACCTGCAGTGCCCTTAATCTTTACTTCCGATAAAGTTGTAGTTTCTTCGGCAAGGGCGAAATTTAAGGTTGTTGTACCTAAACTTAAGTTGATATCTGCTCTTTCATCTTTTTTAAACCCGATAAAAGAAGCAGTGATGGTGTAGGGGCCACCCGGATTAACGTTGGCAATTGTGTAACGGCCTTCGGAGTTAGTTTGTGAGCCGTAACGGGTACCGGTGCTTGTGTTAAGTACGGTAATGGTTACACCAGGCAACGTAACGCCCTTTTGGTCGGTAACTTTTCCGCTTACTAACGAGGTGGTAATCTGCGCGCTGGCAACATTAACAGCCCCAATAAGCAGCAGTGATAAAAGAATAAAGTATAGCTTTTTCATTTGTGTTTATTTTGAACACAAAGGTGAAGCTGTAATGTTAATTTAAGATTAACACTGTATTATTATATTAACACCTGTTTAATGTATTACTAAATTTAAACCCATAAAATCACGGCCTTGTTAATATTTCGTTTATTAACGGTTAAATGTACACCTCTATTATTCAATCTTAATTCGGTCTCCGGCAATATTGGCATTGCTTGATAAACCTGGGCCTGCAGCCCTGTTAAAGTTCATGTTATGGTGATTTTAAATTAACACAAAGCTAATGTTCTCTATATAATTTTACCGCTTTAAACCGAATACATCGTATAGTAATATGACTAAGGTCAAAGTGGGCACAAAGATTTTATGTTTATTTATAGCCTGGCTATATTTCATTTTTTCATGCTTGTATGTTACAAGGTGCCCAAACCTTAACCAAACCACCAATACTAAAAGCGATATTGAATTAATTTCCGGTACCGGGGAGTTAAATAATGGTAGTATCTCAAAACATAAAAACGACAAATCTACTCCCGCAGCTTTTCTGTCAAGACCGCGGGTTATTTTTAGTAAAAATATTTTTATTTTATTAAAAGCTCCATTTATTAATCTTTTTTGTAGTCCCACAAAGCAATTAATATATAAAAGCCCCCTTGAAGGCTTCTGTTTGGTTAACAAACTTTTTTGTAAGGGCAAAGCCCTTTCCATTTTCCAGTCCTGGAAAATTTGATCATTCCCCGGATTTATTGATCTGCAAAAATCAAGAGATTGATTAGTTCAATTTTCAATTTGTTTTAGCGTTAAAATTGCCCGCATTGTTGTAACTACAGTATAAACATATTGATTTCACATTTTTTAACGAAATGTAGGTTTTAAACAATTATCGGGTTCACCATTGTCAAATTATCTAACATGACCTTTATCGATTCAAAATTTTCAAATACGGATAACGAACTCGCAAACTTCGCCAAAGCACTTGCCTTACCGGTAAGGGTTGCTATCATCCGGATGATAATTGCCAACGGCAATGCCATAACCAAAGATAATTTTTGCGAGATACCGTTTCATCATGAGACTATAAACAAGCATCTCTCCGAATTAAAAACCCTTGGAATAATAAATATTACCGGCCATAAAGGCAACATAAAATACAATGTGGACGCGCATTTATTTGAACAAATGGCATGCAGATTCGCCTACTTATTTAACGGAATACACAACCTGGCAAGCACCTGCAGTGCAGAAGCCGTGCCGGGAGAGCTTAACTGTTAATACGAAGCTTCTTTAAAAGTACATATATCAGCACCACAGGGGCTACAGGTAACGACTTTATATTGAGCCCGTATTGAGAAGAAGTTTTTTCGCGGGAGTTACCTATCAATATCAAACCGGCAGCCGGTATAAAAATCATAAGGCAAACAAGCCACATTGCAGGGCCGCCTAACGCCTGCCAGCTTAACAACATCATGATAAGATAGCTAAACCCTAACAGTACGAAAAGCATGGTGTATGAAATAAGCGGCGAAATACGCAGGTAATAATAAACCGCTATCGTGATAGCAAATGATGCCCAGTTAAAATACCCGTTGTATGTTCCTAAAAATTTAAAGTGGGGAAAGGGAATTGCCCATAGTAACCCGAATATGCTAAACATTAGCAGCGGCACACATATGTAATGTATCACCTGATTAACTGGGTCCTGGTGGCTTAAAGCATACCTATCGATGTACCGCCGGGCAATACTTTCATTAGCTTTGGCATCCGCTGATGCCCCACCTTTATTGCTTGCTGTTTTTTTGCTGGTCACGGTACAAATATAAAACCCTTCCGGGTATAAGCCGAAAGGGTTTGCATTGATTTTTTATTTTAATTATTTGGCAAACGCCACCGAACGGGTTTCCCTGATTACGGTAACTTTTATCTGGCCGGGATAAGTCATTTCGGTTTGAATCCGGTTTGAAATATCGGCAGCCAAAACTTCTGATTGCGCATCGCTGATTTTTTCACTTTCAACAACTACACGCAGTTCGCGGCCGGCCTGGATAGCAAATGTTTTTTCGACACCTGGGTATGATAAAGCCAGCTCTTCCAACTCTTTTAAGCGTTTGATATAGCTTTCAACCACCTCGCGGCGTGCACCCGGACGGGCGCCCGAAATAGCATCACAAGCCTGGATTATCGGCGACAGCATAGAAGTCATTTCTATCTCATCGTGGTGAGCTCCTATGGCGTTACAAACTTCAGGATGTTCTTTATATTTTTCGGCTAATTGCATACCCAAAATAGCGTGTGGCAGTTCCGGGTTATCATCAGGCACCTTACCTATATCATGCAGCAAACCGGCACGTTTGGCCATTTTTACGTTAAGGCCTAACTCGGCCGCCATGGTGGCACAGAAATTGGCAACCTCGCGCGAATGCTGTAACAGGTTTTGGCCGTACGATGACCGGTAACGCATCCTGCCAACCATACGGATCAGCTCAGGGTGTAAACCATGGATACCCAGGTCGATAACAGTACGTTCGCCTATTTCAACAATTTCTTCTTCAATTTGCTTTTTGGTTTTGGCAACCACCTCTTCAATACGCGCCGGGTGGATACGGCCATCTGTTACCAAACGGTGCATGGCCAACCTGGCAATTTCGCGCCTTACCGGGTCAAAGCCCGATAAGATGATAGCTTCCGGGGTATCATCCACAATAATTTCGATACCGGTTGCAGCTTCCAAAGCACGGATGTTACGGCCTTCGCGACCGATGATACGGCCCTTGATCTCGTCATTCTCGATATTGAAAATAGATACCGTGTTTTCGATAGCACTTTCGGTAGCGGTACGCTGTATGGTTTGGATAACTATCTTTTTAGCCTCTTTGGTAGCCGTGAGTTTAGCCTCGTCAACAATATCTTTTATCTGGATCATGGCCTTGCTGCGGGCTTCCTCGCGCAGGTTATCAACCAATTGGTTTTTAGCCTCCTCGGCCGATAGGCCGGCAATGGTTTCCAGCTGTTGCAGGTGGGAGTTTTTCAGAATATCAACCTCTTCTTGTTTTTTAACAACAATTTCGGTTTGCTTCTCCAGGTTTTTGCGGGTGTTATCCAGCTCACTTTCCTTACGGTTCATGTTCTCCAGGCGCTGGTTTAATGATTGCTCTTTTTGTTTTACACCGTTTTCGCGCTGGTTAATGTTGTTGTTTTTGTTGGTTACTTCCTGCTCATGTTCTGCTTTCATTTGCAAAAACTTCTCTTTGGCTTCAAGCAACTTGTTTTTCTTCAGGATCTCGGCATTGTTTTCGGCATCTTTTAATATTTTCTTCACTTTATTTTGTGCCGATGTTTCCTGGTCTTTAAAAAGCTTCCGTAACAGGAAGCGGCCAATACCGATACCAATAAAGGCACCAAGCAAAAGCCCGATTATTCCGTATAGTAATATGTCCATTTTAGGTTTATTGGGTATGTATGTATATAAAAAAAACCGCAACTAATTTTCAAGTATCATGTATTTAAAAACCTCATTTCGGATATTGGAATCATGGGTTACGCTAATACTTGTAGTAACGCATGCCTCTTTGATCCGCTCATATTGAAGCGTTAAGTTTTTAATAGTGAAACCTAAAATTTAACTGCGGTTAAATCTTAAATGTGCTCTGTATATTATGTAAAGAACGTTTATTACTTCGAAAAAAATTCGTTCAGCAAGTGGTCTAACTGGTATACCTTTTCGGCAACATCGGTATCTTCGTTGCTAACCTTTTTCTCTGCTTTTAACGATGATGTGGCATAATGCAACACACACATCGAAAGCAAATCCTGCTTATCCCTAACCGCATAATTTTCCTGATATTCTTTTATCCGGTCGTTAATTAGTTTAGCCGCCCTGCGTATTATTTCTTCTTCTTCCATGTTTACCTTTAAGGGGTAAACTCTGTCAGCAATATTTATTTTTATTGAGATTTCTCCCATTGAGCTTTTCACTTTTTGTACTATTTTTTCAATAATACAATACACTTATCTATTTCCTGCACAAAGTCGTTAATTTTTTGCTTAATGTCAACACTTTTCTCATTTGTTTCTGAAAATGATTTTGCAAGTTTCAATACACGAAGCTTTTCTTCCAGGTCCTTCGTCTTATTTTTACTTGCATCAAGTGCAACGGTAAGCGCCTCACTCTCCAGCTTCAACAGGTCATTCTCCTCCTGTAAAGCAGCACAAAGCTCAATTAACCTTTCGGTTTTATCAACTATTTTGTTTAACTGTTCTGCTACTGAAGGCATTTTTTATTTAGTGAATTAGTGAGTTAGTGAATTAGTGAGTTTTTAATTAGCGGTGAATCAATGATTGAATTAATTAATAAACTTTTGTATTAAATCACTAATTCACTAACTCATCAATTCACTAATTACTTCCTTATCTCCGCTCCTGCTTCTTTTCCTAAATTATAAATTAATTTTTGCATTACCGAGTCGATGGCTTTATCGGTCAGCGTTTTTTCAATATCCTGGATGATGAAACTCAGCGCGTATGATTTTTTACCGGCAGGCAATTTATCGCCCTGGTAAACGTCAAATACACTTACCTCCTTTAAAAGCTTACGCTCGGTACGCTGCGCAATCTGTTTTAACTGACCAAACGAAACCGACTTATCTATCAGCATGGAAAGGTCGCGCCTTACGGCCGGGAATTTAGAAACTTCCTGGTAAACAATCACGTTTTTGCGTACGGCGTTCAGCACCATATCGAAGTTAAAGTCCGCATAAAAAACCTCCTTATCTACATCGGTTTTTTTCCGGGCATTAGCACCAACCGGACCAAACTTAACCAGTTGTTTACCATTCAGCGAGTATTGTAAACCGAAGGCCAGTTTGCTGCAGGTA
The DNA here is from genome assembly GCF_056404995.1 of Mucilaginibacter sp. P2_A5. Lineage (NCBI taxonomy): Bacteria > Pseudomonadati > Bacteroidota > Sphingobacteriia > Sphingobacteriales > Sphingobacteriaceae > Mucilaginibacter > Mucilaginibacter sp. P2_A5. Next base: position 34,845 of record NZ_JBFUCY010000015.1, on the reverse strand, counting down.
GCATCTTCAACCACAAAATCGGTAATGTTCAGGCGCTGCAAAATACCATCAACAATTGCCTTCAGGTTATAAAACGAAACCGGCTGTTGCTTTTGGTTCCACTGTTCGGCAGCATCGGCGCCGGTGATGAATATCGAGAAGCGTTGTACCTCGCTATATTTATCGTCCTTAACGCTGTACACTTTACCAAATTCATAAAACTTTAAATCGGCCGCACGGCGGTTTTGGTTGTAGGCGATAGCTTCTAATCCTGAAAACAGCAGGCTTTGGCGCATTACATCCAGGTCGCTGCTCAACGGGTTCAGGATTTTTACAGCCACATCCAGATTATCTGAATAGGCCGATTTAGTTAAGGAGTTTGACAGGATCTCGTTAAAGCCATTGGCACTCAACAAATCCGAAATCTGGTTTTGAACCGTGTCCTTCTCCTTTTTTTGCGAATTGTTAAGCGATGCCCTGATTTGGGTTGGAATATGGATATTGTTATAGCCGTAAATACGCAAAATCTCTTCCACAATATCAACCTCGCGGGTTACATCAACACGGTATGGAGGAACTTCCAATGATAATGAGTCCGCAGTTTCACCCACTATCTTAATGTCAAGTGCCTCGATGATCGCTTTGATCTCGCCATGGGTAATTTGCTGGCCGATGAGCCTGTCGATATTTTTATAAGTAACCTCGAAAGCGAAAGGCGCAACGGGGGTTGGATAATGGTCAGAGATTTGCGACGATATTTTACCTCCCGCAACTTGCTGAATAAGCAAAGCGGCACGCTTTAAAGCAAACACAGGCATATCCGGATCGGTACCACGCTCAAAACGGAACGACGCGTCGGTTTTTAAACCGTGGCGCTTGGCCGTTTTACGTACTGATACCGCGTTGAAATAAGCACTCTCCAAAAAGATTGTTTTGGTAGATGACTTAACACCAGATTTTGCACCGCCAAAAACACCAGCAATACACATGGGCTCTTCGGTGTTGCCAATCATCAAATCATTTTCTGATAGTTTGCGGTCAACATCATCCAGCGTTTTAAATATCGTTCCTTCGGGATAGTTTTTAACCAGTACTTTACCGCCTGTTATTTCATCAGCATCAAACGCGTGCAATGGTTGCCCCAATTCGTGCAATACATAATTGGTAACATCTACAATGTTATTGATGGAGCGGATGCCTATTACAGCCAGTCGCTCTTTTAGCCATTTTGGCGAATCTTTAACCTCAACACCGCTGATGGTTAAGCTGGCATAACGGGGGCTTGCCTGCTCATTCTCTACCACAACCTCGATGGTGCGGCTGGTGTCATCAACCTTAAATGCGCTTACATCGGGTTTCCTGACCCCTATTTTCAAAAACGCGGCAATATCGCGGGCCGTACCCAGGTGCGATACAGCATCGGCACGGTTAGGTGTTAAGCCTATCTCGTACATATAATCATCGTGCAGCTTAAAGTAGTTTTTGGCTGGCGTGCCTACTACAGCATCTTCATCCAACACCATAATACCGGCATGATCGGTACCCAGGCCTATCTCATCCTCAGCACAGATCATCCCTTCGGATACCTCGCCACGAATTTTCGACTTTTTTATAGCGAAAGGCTCGCCAACGGTTGGGTATATGGTAGTGCCTACGGTAGCTACAACCACTTTTTGGCCTGCGGCCACGTTATGGGCACCACAAACAATTTGCAGGTCTTCAGGACCGCCTACGTCAACTTTGGTAACATGCAGGTGATCTGAATTGGTATGGGCAATACTCTCCTTTACAAAACCAATCACCAGGCCTTCCAGGCCGCCGGGAATGGGTTGTACTTTCTCCAGGCTCTCTACCTCCAAACCGGTACCGGTAAGGATGATCGAAATTTCCTGCGGAGTTTTATCGGTATCAATAAATTCTTTAAGCCAGTTATACGATATCTTCATTATTCAGAAATGATAATCGGCAAAGATATAAAGATTTCGGATGTGGGAATTGGGATAATTTGAGGATTTGAAAATTTGAAGATTTGAAAATGCTTAAATACCGTTTTTTACGAGAACTGAAATGTGAATCCATTTTCAAATCTTCAAATTCTCAAATTTTCAAATCAAATTTACATCATCTCCGAATCTGCCAAACTCACAAATCCATTATCCGTAATAATCAAATGATCAAATACACTTATATCCAGCATCCTGCCTGCGGCAGATAGTTTTTTCGTGAGCATAATATCTTCCTGGCTGGGTTTCAGATTTCCGGATGGATGGTTATGAACCAGGATCAGTCCGCTGGCCTGGTATTGCAGGGCGGCGTGGAAAATAATTTTAGGGTCGCAGATGGTGGCGGCCAAACCGCCTTTACTAATCAGCTCTTTACCCAACACTTTTTGCGAACGGCCCAATAATATGATCCAGAATTCTTCGTGGTTCAAATCCATCAGATGGCGGCGCATAATGTTGTAACCATCGCGGCTGGAGTTGATATAATCGGGGGCCAGGCTTTCGGTATCGTTACGGCGGCGGCCAATTTCAAGGGCGGCAATAATGGAGATAGCTTTGGCCTCACCTATCCCTTTAAATTTAGAAAGTTCTGATATTGAAGCTTTTCCTAACTTATTCAGGTCATTATCGTAATGGTGCAGGATGCGCTTGCTCAGTTCAACGGCGGTTTCATTGCGGCTGCCCGAACCTATCAGGATGGCAATCAGTTCGGCATCTGTTAGCGCGCGGCGGCCCTGGCCGCTGAGTTTCTCGCGCGGACGGTCGGCCTCGGCCCATGATTTTATACCGATCTTAGTTTCGTAGTTTTCCACGGCATTAATGTATGAAAAAGGATGGAAACAAAAAAAAGGATCATACCAATGGTACAATCCCTTTTTTATATCGTTAAAAGCTAAGTTTAGCTTAAGCCGTTTACAAATTTAGTAAGCTTCGATTTATTGTTTGAAGCTTTATTTTTGTGAATAACATTCTTTTTAGCCAAACGATCAAGCATAGAAATCACTTTACCTAACAATGCAGAAGCATCAGCTTTAGTTGTAGTGGTTCTTAATTTTTTAATAGCGTTCCTGGTTGTTTTTGCCTGGTACCTGTTGCGCAGACGCTTCGCAGCGTTTGACCTGATTCTTTTTAAAGATGATTTATGATTTGCCATCGTATAGCTTGTTATTCTTTTTTCTACTTATTTTAAGGACTGCAAATATAGGGCGATATTTTGATTATTGCAAATGCTATTTTAAAAAAGTTTATTGGTTGATTGGGTTGGATTAGGTTGATTAAGTTGGGGTTATATGGCAAGTTAGTTGATTAGTTGATAGGGTTAGATTAGGTTGATTAAGTTGCTGTTACAAGGCAAATTAGTTGATTGGTTGATTGGGTTAGATTGAGTTGATTAAGTTACTGTTATAAGGCAAATTAGTTGATTGGTTGATTGGGTTAGATTGAGTTGATTAAGTTACTGTTATAAGGCAAATTAGTTGATTGGTTGATTGGGTTAGATTGAGTTGATTAAGTTACTGTTATAAGGCTATAAAAAGATAAAACAATCTACTCCTGTTGACATTATTATTAGTGTTCAACTGTTTTAAAAAAACAATCCAACTCAATCTAACCCAATCAACCTAATCAACTCAATCCAACTTAATCAACTCAATCAACTTAATCCAACCCAATCAACCTGACAATGACCAACAACAGCACAACCAGGTTTAGCAACCGGGTAGACGACTATGTAAAGTACCGGCCGCACTACCCCAAAACAATTGTGGAATTTCTGGAAGACAATTATGAGCTGTCGGTCGGCAAACTTATCGCCGATATTGGCGCAGGTACCGGCATCTCTACCGCCCTGTTCCTGGATGCCGGATATAAAGTTATCGCCATTGAACCCAACAAGGAGATGCGTGCTAAATCGGTTGAACTATTGGGTAACTATCCCGGCTTTAAGGCCATGAACGGCACCGCCGAAAATACCGGACTGGAAACCGGCAGCATCGATTTCATCATAGCCGGCCAGGCCTTCCATTGGTTCGACCGGGAAAAATCGAGGGCGGAGTTTAAGCGGGTGCTAAAGCCTGGCGGGATTGTAGCGCTGATATGGAACGAGCGAAAAACAACTTCGGATTTTGAGCTGGAGTACGACCAGCTTATCATTAAGCATGGCAATGATTATGTGCAGGTTGATCACCGGAATATCAATGACGAACAGATCGAAGCCTTTTTCGCTCCCCAACCTTTCCTGCTCAAAGTATTTCAAAACAAACAGGTTTTTGATTTTGAAGGATTGGCCGGCCGGCTGCTGTCATCATCATACATGCCCACCCGCGACGAGGCCGGTTACGAGCCAATGATGAACGACCTGAAAATCCTTTTCGACAGATATCAACTGGATGGTTTTATTACTATTAATTATGATACGAAGGTTTATGTGGGGAGATTTTGCCCAAAAAATTAAAAGCACCGCCCAAAAAAACCAAAACTTAAACCCATATTTACCGTCATGAAGCGGGCCATCGTTTTAAGTTTATCGGGTATTGGTTTAATATTGCTGTGCTCCTCCTGGGGTTTCTTCGCGCATTACCGCATCAACAGACTGGCCGTTTATACCCTGCCTAAAGGCATGATAGGTTTTTACAAGGCAAATATCGATTACATTACAGAACACGCCATAAGCGCCGATAAACGCCGCTACGTGGACTCTACAGAAGCTCCCCGCCATTTTTTTGATGCCGACTATTATGGTAAAAAACCATGGGCCGCGATGCCGCAAAAGTGGAAGGACGCCGCCGCAAAATATACCGCCGATACCTTAAACAAATACGGCACCGTTCCATGGACCATCCAATACCAGTACTATAAACTGGTAAGGGCGTTTAAGGCCCGTGACACACTGGCTGTCCTGAATACATCGGCCAACCTTGGGCATTATATTGCCGATGCTCATGTGCCTTTGCACCTTACCATCAACTACAACGGGCAGTTTACCAACCAAACCGGCATCCATGCGTTATGGGAAAGCCGCATACCCGAACTTTTTGCCGATAAGTACAATTTAAAGGTAGGCAAGGCCCGCTACATCGAAAACCCATTGGCCGAAGCCTTCCGGATTTGCAGGACATCATTTAAAAGCGTGGATACGGTTTTACGTTTCGAAAGGATATTGAACAAAAGCTTCCCGGCCGGTAAAAGGTACGCCATGGTGTTGCGTGGCAAAAAAGAGGTTAAAGACTACTCGGAAGCCTATAGCTTCGCGTATCAAAAAGCATTGAAAGGCATGGTAGAGCGGCAAATGCGGGCATCCATATTATCGGTAGGCAGCTTTTGGTATTCGGCCTGGGTAGATGCGGGGCAGCCAACATTGCCGGCAAGGCCCCTCCTAAATCTCCCTCGGTAGGGAGGACTTAAAAAAAGATTGAAAGTCTCCCCTACCGGGGGAGATTTAGAGGGGGCTTATACAATATGACAATGGTTTTGTAGTTTTAATGTTCAACAAATCAATTACATGAAAAAATTAATTCCTGCTATAATTTCTTTTACCTCGTTCATTTGCCAGGTATCGGCGCAAAACTGCAGCCCTTTCATCAGTAACGTAAACGGCAAAAAATTCACTTACGTTAACCAGGGCGGCGATAGCAAGCCAATGGGGTCGATGGTGTGCAATACCAGCAAAAAGGATGCTGCTACCGTAAACGCCAGGATAGAGCTGTTTGATAAAACAGGCAAATCAATGGGTACTGGAAATTCCGAAATTATATGTACCGGCCAGGTCATAAAAATTGACATGAAAACATTTATCCCGGCAGCATCCTTAAAGCAATTAGGCAATATGGAGATGACCGGCGACACCAAATACCTCAGCTACCCCATCAACCTTAAAACCGGGCAAAAGCTTGACGATGGTGCCCTTAACATTAACGTTGGGAGCAATGGCACGCAAATGGGGCAGGTACAATTGAATATCAATAACCGCAAGGTTGAAAAGCAGGAGAAGGTAACAACCAAAGCCGGCAGCTTTGATTGTTTTAAAATCACCAACGATATCATTTTCAGGATTAGTATGATGGGCACATCCATCCCCTTTCAAATAAAAGTTATTGAATGGTTTGCGCCAAAACTTGGCCGTTTTGCCAAATCAGAAACCTATGGCAAGGATGGCAAACTGGTGGCAACAACTTTACTGGATTCGGTGAATTGAGAAGTCTTAATCTTTCATTTAAGCAAAAACGCTATCGCTGAATTGAACGCTCCTTGTATTTAATCACCGAAGATAAACTTTCGGGTTTGTTTAAAGCATTTAGCCCGGTTGATTCGTCACATAACTACAAATCTGCATAATATACGGTAGTTTTAGCAACTTACCACCCCGCAATAGGGATGGAAATGCCTGTCTGTCGGCAGACAGAGATACCGGCCAATGTGGCTAAGGCCTGTGCGCCTATGAATGTGCCCGGGCCGCAGGCATTGCCCTGAATGTACTTTGTGCTTCTTCCGTGGGCAAAACAAAAAGATTATTAAGGATCAATTTGTTTTATCAGTATTGGTAATACTCCAAATGTTATCTTCGTAAAAAATATTGAACAATGGCAGAAAAAACACCTGACTGGGATGGCGAAAGATTGGAAACATTTATTTCGGGATCAACCGCGATAGAACATTTGCACCGTTATGGCATTGCACAGCAACTTTGTTTGGGCAAACAGGTATTGGATGTTGCAAGTGGCGAGGGTTATGGTTCCAATTTACTTGCCAAAGTTGCTTCATCGGTTACGGGTGTGGATATATCTGAAAAAGCTATATCGGATGCAAAGAAAAAGTATCATACCCCAAACCTGACTTTCCACATCGGCTCATGCAACGACATACCACTGCCCGAAAATTGTGTAGACGTAGTAGTTAGTTTTGAAACCATTGAACATCATGCCGAACACCAGAAAATGCTTAGCGAAATAAAGCGTGTTTTGCGCCCTGATGGTATACTGATAATTTCGACGCCCGACAAAAAAAATTACTCGGATGCTACCGGATACAACAACCCCTTTCATGTTAAAGAACTTTATACTGATGAGTTCAGGAATTTGCTGAAAGAATACTTTGCAAACCTGGATATCTATTATCAGCGTATACTCAACGGTTCGCTTGTTATATCTGATGCAATAATAGCCGGTTGCACACACTTTTTTGGCGACTATGAAAATGTCTCATCAACAGCCGATTTCCAGGCCGTTTATAACATCGCCATTGCGTCAAACGCTACACTCCCCCGTATAGGCACGTCAATCTTCCCCGATGCCGATGTTTGGCAGCAGGTTGCCAATGATGCTATTAACCGTGTTAAAGCTTCAAACAGTTATCGTTTGGGTAATTTTTTGCTGAAGCCATTAAGTCTTCTCAAACAATGGACCTCAAAGTCTCGGTAATTATACCTAACTATAATCATTCTGCTTTTCTTAAAAGGAGGATCGAATCTGTATTAAATCAAACCTACCCTGCCTTTGAGGTGGTTATACTCGACGATTGTTCTACCGACGATAGTCGTACTATTATTGAACAATTCCGGCATCATCCGCTGGTGGGTGCTATTATTTATAATGATCACAATAGCAAGAGTCCTTTTAAACAATGGTTAAAAGGAATTGCCGCCACAACGGCCCCTTTTATATGGATTGCCGAAAGTGATGATTATTGCGAACCGGCGTTTCTTGAAACCATGATGGCACGTATGATGGCAAATACTACTAACGTATTGGTTTATTGTGGCAGCAATGTAGTAAACGAAGAAAATACAAAACTGGATTTTGAGCAGTGGGGAAAAGAATTGAATTTAACAAAATGGGAAAAGGATTATCAAAATAACGGCATCGACGAAATAAGAGATTACCTGGCTTACAAAAACATTATCGTTAATGCCAGCGCCGTTATATTTACCAGGGCGGCCTTTGAAACCATCAGCCCGGCGTTGTTTACCAACTTAAAATATGCCGGCGACTGGATGATATGGGTTAATTTACTCAACCAGGGAACAATTGGTTATGTGGCCGAAAAGTTGAACTATTTCAGGATTCATAATACAACCACCCGCTCATTAAAATCAATTAACGATGAAATACTGAGAATTAAAGAATATTTCACTATAATTAATTACATCCAAAATAAGTTTGAGCTAAAACCCGAAACAAGCAAACACAAATGGATAATTGACGAATGGATAAGCAAACTACCACTATTTAGCACCAAAAATATCCTGACATTTTTAGTACCTCCGTTTAGTTTAAAATACAAACGCATGTTTTATGCTGCCTTATACAACAAGCTAAAGCAAAGGTTGCACCGCTGATAGGTGCCGCGGGCATTGCCCTGAATATATCTTCGCTTTTTTTACCGAAAATTAATCCTGGTACCTGGTACTAACTACCCGATAATATCACTGGTAAATTAATTTAGCACGTTGTTTTCGGATTGTAAAACACTTTTATATTTTTACAGCTACCATTTAAACTACTTATGATTACCAGGAGACATTTTATTAAAATTAACAGCGTGGCTACCGCCGGTTTAGGCCTTGGCGTTATACCTGCAACAAGCTGGCTGGGCAAAGCCGCACCGGTATTTGAAAGCCACCGCCCCAAACCGGCCGACCGTAAGTTCACCAGCAAAGCGGTTGAAGCCACCATCCAAAAAGTTAAGGCGGATATTAAAGACCCGGAAATAGCCTGGCTTTTTGAAAACTGCTACCCAAATACTTTAGATACCACGGTAAATTATTCAGAAAAAGACGGCAAACCCGATACGTTTGTAATTACAGGTGATATTTTTGCCATGTGGATGCGCGATTCATCGGCACAGGTTTGGCCGTACCTACCGCTGATAAAAAACGACCCGGCGCTTAAAAAAGTGATCCAGGGTGTGTTGAGCCGCCAGGCAAAATGCGTGCTGATTGACCCTTATGCCAACGCCTTTAACCAAGGCCCAACCGGCAGCGAGTGGGACAGCGACTTAACCGATATGAAACCCGAACTGCACGAGCGCAAATGGGAAATTGATTCGCTTTGCTATCCTGTGCGTTTGGCCTACAATTACTGGAAAATAAGCGGCGATACCAGCTTTTTTGACGAAACCTGGCAAAAGGCAGGTAAAACCATACTGGATACCTTTAAGGTACAGCAACGCAAAAACGGCAAAGGCCCGTACCATTTTCAGCGTAAAACAGAAACCGCCAGCGATACCGCGCCAAACAGGGGTTACGGCAACCCGGTGAAACCGGTTGGATTGATTTGCAGTATTTTCCGTCCGTCGGATGATGCTACCATTTATCCTTTCCTTATCCCCTCAAATTACTTCGCGGTTACCAGCTTAAGGCAAATGGCCGAAATGTATAGTGTGATAGGCAAGGATGCCAAAACAGCCGCCGAATGCAAAGCCCTTGCCGCCGAAGTGGATGCCGCGCTAAAAAAATACGCGGTAGTAAATCATCCAAAATACGGCAAAATTTTGGCTTTCGAGGTGGATGGTTATGGCAACCAGTTGCTGATGGACGACAGCAATGTACCCAGCCTGCTGGCCCTACCGTACCTGGACTCGTTGCCGGTTACCGATCCATTATATCAAAACACTCGCCGTTTTGTGTTAAGCCTGGATAACCCCTACTTTTTTAAAGGCAAAGTTGCCGAAGGTATTGGCGGCCCGCACGTAGGGATTGATTTTATATGGCCTATGGCTATCACCATGCGCGCCCTTACCTCGACAGATAAGTTGGAGATTACCCGCTGCCTGCATATGCTTAAAAACACCCATGCCGGTACAGGTTTTATGCACGAAGGTTTCCATAAAGACAATGCCAGCAACTTTACCCGCAAATGGTTTGCCTGGGCCAATACGCTGTTTGGCGAACTGATTGTGAAACTGCACGCGCACCACCCGGATTTGTTGCAGAAGATTTTTTAAAAAAACTATAAAATTAAAATGCAGAAGCTGTCACTTTTTAAGTGGCAGCTTTTTTTTTAATTACCGACGCTATATTTTAACATATAATTAATATAATATATCTATTAAATATCCTTATCTTTAAAACTGGTTTAACAAACCTGTTATTCAAGCCCATAAACCTAAACAGTTATCAAAATTAACCTTAAATCAAAAAAATGAGAAAAACAATTAAAGCGGTAATCACATCGGTGGTGTTATTGCTGTTAGTCGGCCCTTTGGCAGCCCAGTCGGTTTCCTACAAATCGGGTATGCTTAGTGTTGATGGCAAAGAGATTGCCAAAATAGTTAAACTTAAAGCGGGGTTTGCCCAGCCTGCCAACTATGAGTTATATGCCATGAGCGGTGAAAAACTGATCATAGCCGTTTTGGCCAGCGATTTGCCACCTGATCCTCAAAACAATACCGACTTTTACTATCGCTTCTCTTTTTTAACAACCAGCCAGGTAGGCTTATTTACACTGAGTATATTAAGTGCCGAAAAATCTTTTGCTAAACTGATAGGCCAAAGCGGGATAATAGTTGACGATAAGCTTAACGAGGCAAAAATAAACGAATTTATAGCGCTGAAAAGCAAAAATCCTATTGTACGAACAGAATACAATATTGTAAAAAGAAACATGATGTTTCCTGTTATGATAAAAGACGACAACATGATTTACCAAGGGATGGAACCCATTGGTAAGTTTAAAAATATTTCATCGGGGCCCGAGGGTGATACTTATGAATTTAGCCTGCCCGATGGTTTGATAGTTGCCAAGGTGAGTTTTACAGGTGGTAACAGCGCATCTAAATTTATTATAAACACAAAAAAGGATAACCAAATTATGCCTTATACCATTGCGCCCGATGGATTTGGTAAAACCATTATTTCATCTGCTTCGGTAGATAAAAACGAACATACCATATTAAGAATAGCCAAATGGCTGGTAAACGGAAAATATATGTAGTGTTAAGGCATAAGTACCAAGTCTGAAGTCTCAAGTACCAAGTCTGAAGTCAGAAAAGCAAAACTGACTTAAGACTTCAGACTTCGGACTAAATTTACTTTTCTAAAATAGCGGCCTCCCCAACATGGCATTATAAAACAACAACGAAACCAGCACAAAATAAATTAAGGCAAAAATAACCGCCGGTCTGGCATTTTTAACCCTGGTAAAAACCACAAACAGGGGCGCAATTTGCAGGGCATGCAGGCCCATAAAATGGGCTATCCGTAAATCGCCGGCTATGCGGCTCCAGTTAAAAAGCGGCAGGCCCGGGCCGCCATCGGCAGCGCCCACGGTATGCGCAAGGCGCGATGCCATTAAACCACCTTCAAGTGCGAAGATGCAGGCCATGATTATACCCAGGCGGATGGCCCACAGCAAAGCGGGCGTTAATTGTACCGCCTTCACCTTAAGAAACCTTATACCCATATATAATGCAAACAGGGTTTGCGATACAATCACTATCCCCATCGCACTAAATACCACTGCATTATAGGCGCCCGACGTGTTGTAGTGCGATAGCTGCCCTCTTGCAGCTTGCGTGGCAATGGCCAGCATTTCAAACGTCATGGCGAAAACCGTAAAATTTACAAAGCGTTTTTTAAGCCGCTCAAACGGCAGGTATTGTAACAGCAAGGGCCAGGTTAGGCAATATATGGCGATAGAAATGGCAAATTTGATAGGCTTTGTCCATAGGTTGATACCCATTAGCTGGCGGTGATCAAATTGGGCTATAATGCACATCAGGGCAAACAAGGCCAAATGCCCTAATGCGCAGTAGTATAAAGCCGGACTGATGGTCCTGATACGGGCGAATAAGGTTTTCATTTTGAGGATTTAATTTTGTAAATGATTTGATAAAGCAAATAGCCGCAAGGGCCAAACATAAAGGTGAGCGCCAGGCAGGGTATAACCAGCCAATGCGGGACTGCCGAGGCCCTGGCCGATTTAACGATGGAAAAACCTATCAGTAAATCAAAAGCGAGGTAATGAACCCAGCCCGCAAGCAACAGGCCATCATTACTAAAAAGTATGCGAACTTCCTGTATCGACCCAAAGCCACCACCGTTGATACTAAAAAAGCCGGCAATGTAAATGCAGTAAATTACCGAAAGCAATAAGGGGACAGCGGTGTGATTAACTAACCACTGCGTAATTTTCCATTGAGGAATGATAATTAACAACAGCCATTGCAAAGCCGCGACGGCGCTAACGATAGAAAAAACCTGTGCCGGATTCATATTTGTTTTGATTTAGTTGTATCTATTAATCAAATGCGCTATACATCAATCTGTTGAATTGAAAATCAATGCAAGAGCTTTAAGCTTTGTGCATTCTGCTTTAAGCTTTGTAAAGCACAGCACAAAACTGGCGCTAATAGCTTAGCCCAAAAATGATATGGGGTTAAAAAAGGAAACTGATTTATTAACCTAAGTTAACTTTTAGCGTTTGCCAGCCTGGCCCTGATGCGGCTAAGGCTTTGCGGCTGAATACCCAGGTACGAGGCAATTAAATGCTGGGGCAGCCTTTCAAATATATGAGGCTGTTTGGTAAGCAGGTCGAGATACCGGTCTTCGGCTGATTGTAGTTTTAAATTCCGATTGTTTTTTGCAGTGTCTATAAATAACCTTTCGGCTATGATGCGGCCAAACCGTTCAAAGCGCTGGCTATGGTTATACAACGCCTGCATATCGGCATAGCTCAGGGTAAACAGTTCGCAATCTTCCAGGGCTTCAATAAAATCATGCGATGGGGTTTGCAATAAAAAGCTTTCATAATCGCCAATCCATTCCCCCTCAAATGCAAAGCCTAAAGTATTGTCGCCTTTCTCGTTGCGCGAAAAATATCTTAAGCCGCCTTTGAATACAATGACCATACTTTTGCAAACCTGGCCCTGTTTTAAGTAAAAAGCATATTTTTTTAAGCTTAACGGCTTAAGCCTTTGCATAAATAAAAAAAGCTCCTCGTCGGTAAAATCAACCAGTGCGCGTAATGATTGGGTGATGATTTCGTACATGGTAAAACCTGCTTGCCGGCGGCCAAATTTTATTGAAAAACTGTTTGGTCAAATATACATGAATAATTGAACCGGCTGTTTGATTTAAGGAGCATGGTTATGGGCAAATCGCTTTTAAATTTTCATTGTCAAAATATAAAGCAGATATTATGGATGATACGGTATCTTTTTGCTTCGGCATACATTGCAGGGCAGGCAAAAAATCCTCCAAAAAAACAACATCCCGAAATATGAAAAGAAACGTACCAATTAATTAACTGCCGACAGATAAATCCGGGAACATCAAATAGATTGGATAATTTCAATTAATAAACTCAATAAATTAATAATATACCGAACTGATACTATAAGTTGATTTTAATAATATTTTAAATACATATTATTAAGATATGCAATTTATCAATTAAGCATAATCATAATATACTAAGAAAAAACCATTACTTTAATACTATATAATTAGGCATTAAATACCTGCACAGACTTCAAAATGTGGAAAAAAACCACTGTAAAGGCACTATTTTTCGCCTATAAAAATTTTTAATTAAAAAAAAACCTTATAGCTTAGCTTTAATTAAAAACAATAGACCTCATAATTTAAAAGGAGTAATTAAATGAAAAAATTTACCGAAGTAAAGGAGCTTGTAGCTTCTTTAGAGGCTGACGCCGACAAATTCTACAACAAAGGAAACAGCGCTGCCGGAACCCGCGTTCGCAAAGGCATGCAAGATCTTAAAAACCTGGCACAGGCTATCCGCCTTGAGGTTCAGGAGGCGAAAAACAAGGAAAGCTAAGGAAGAATTTTGATCAATCTAATTCCCCTAATAAAAAGCCCGGTTACAATCAATAACCGGGTTTTTTATTAAATCAAAAATGACAAATAACAGCAATCATAGTTAGCCGTTCCAGCCCCCTGTCCGATTACCTTTTCGCTGCCTTACAAGTATTGTTTCTTTAATTTTAGTGGCAACGGCTTTCCAAACTTCGCTCCGATGCTGATGTCTTTCTACAGGCAAACCATCCACAGGCAACATTTGTATTTTGGCCAAAGGAGTATCTTCCCACATGCAATCGCTAACAATTACCCCAATAATCAAGGCCTCGCCTTCCTCATGGCGCTGAATAGCCCTTGGAAGTTCAATATCGTAGATAAAAGATGAATCAAAAAATTTAGGCGTAAGCATTAAAACAATCACATTAGCTTCATTTAAATGCTTTGCAATTTCAGTATTCCAACGATCACCTGGTAATAGCCACCTATCATCCCAAACTTTCCAATGTCCTCCTTTTTCCATGGGGGCTATCATTGTTCGGAACTCTTTTTTAAAATCCTCATTTTGATGGGAATAAGATATGAAAATCCGTGGCTTATCCTCAAAGTCTATACCTTCCAATACATTTTTGGCAGGTATTTTTTTTCTCGTTCCATTTCTGCACAAAACATCTTCCTCAAGTACAGCATCTTCCTCAAGTTCAGCGATGTTAAAAATTGTTACTTCACCGCCTTTTGAGCAATCAGCACAATTGCAAGAAACACCTTGTTTAAATTTAAGCCCCTTAAAATCTTTCTGCAAATCGCAGAGACACTTTCTTATCTCCAATAATCTACGCTTTCGTTCCGGACCGTTTATTTTTATTACAATCTTATGCGTTAGCTGATGCTCAATTATTTCGGCTATGGTGCCCTCTTCCCACTCTAATACTACGCCAGCTCTCCATGCGTATGGACTTTTAATAAAAGGACTCATTCTCGCTATTAATCTTGTGATAAGCCCCGCGGGCATAAAAATATAATCAAATTGAAAAACTATTGCCCAACCACGATTAGGCATCGGTAATCGATTTTCTTCAATGGGTAACAGTTGTGGCGCTATATAATCACTACTACCTTCAACTTTGTAACAGAGATCAAAATGTTGCATTAGCTTTAGCAGTTGTAAATGGTTACCGGCAAAGCGTTTACCCGACCATCTCTTGGCAAGCGTATTCTCATTAAAACGTCCTCCATTATCAGCTATATTTTTAATGTCCAATGCTGAATATATCGCATCAACACACCATTGTGGTTTTAATATAATGAGATCATTGAGACCGAAAACCTCGGGAAAGTACAGAATTACACCTAAGTTATGAAGTGTCGTTGCCAAAATTTGTATTTGCGCATTGTCGCTAATTCCATTTTTTTCACATATTTTATTAAACTGTAGCCAACCAATATGTTCTACAGGAAGCTTCGTAAGCGCATCTCTAACTTTTACCCAATATGCAGGAAACGGCTTACCTAAAACCTCGAGTCCAGTAAAATGTCGCTCAATGATTTGCTTCATATTTAATATCGCAGAAAGGTTTTTATCAGCGAAATTTACGTCAATACTTTTTTTAATTAGGTTGGGAAATGTGTCATACAATTCTTCTCCCGGAATAATTTGCCTGGCTGCGTTATCTTTTGCATTAAAAATCATTAAAATGGGACTGCTATTCCCTGCACGAATGGTCACTATGTTGAGCCAGTAATAAAAATCCGTGTCATTTTTTCGATTATCGTTTAACAATATATATAGGGTATCGGGCGTCAAAAACAATTGGTGGGTAGTATGATAAAGTTCTTGACCACCGAAATCCCAAACGTGGGCCCTAATAGATTTTTCACCGTATTTTGTTAATCCTTTAAACGGATAGGTTGTAACTCTTATTCCTTCTGTCCTTTTATCTTCGGCATTAGGTACAGGATGATTCGGATCTTTCAATTTTCGGATAAGTGTAGTTTTTCCTGATTCTCCGGCACCTACTATCACTATCTTCGCTTCAAAAAGCCTTTCTGAACCTTGAATATCTTTCTCTTTAAAATATTTCAGTATCGCTTCGGTACCTTGCTCGACGATTTCATAAGGAGGATCTTGAATCTCTTTAATATCACTTATAAAGATGCAATTATCTGAGAGCACTGACTTTGTCGATTCATCGTCCAATTTGCAAAAGATGTCCATCTCTCTAGCCATTTCACCATGAAAGTCTTTCATAAATTCATTTAACGCTTTGATTTTGACAGATTCAGCCGCCGCAACACGTATAGGACTCTTCAACATGTCGGGTGAAACCTCGAAATTTATATTGGGATTATATGACCTAAACAACTCAATACGTTGTAATACGTGTTTATCATTCTCATTTGCGTGGGAATCTAAATGTCTTGGTAATCTATAAGAGGCTGTCATTTTTAAATCCAGATTAAATAATTCTTCCGGTAATTTGGAAAACCCTCTCAAAGCAATATATTTTAGATAGTATAGATTACCTATTTCACTTGGCAATTCATGAGCGGCCTTTGTGCCTGCTAAATAAAACACAAGCCGTTCCAGGTAAATGAAACGCAAAATGATATCGAAAATATTTTTAAACTGATATGCTCCAATATCAGCAATTTTCAATCCGTCAACACAACCATTGTCATTCAGAGAATATGCAGATAAAGACCCGTCTGGAATTATCGCTGCTAAGTCAGTTCTAAGAAAAACCGCAGGCTCGTCATCCTTTTTTGTTAAAATTTCAGTTAGTTCTTTGATTAATTTTAGATCATTCGACATAGTGATAATATTAGTTTAAGTGATGTAAAATAAGAATTCTTGTTCCAAATAAACGATCCAGGGACAAATAATATGTAGCTTTTTATTTCTAAATGGATTGTCGATATAAACGATTATCAATATTGAAAAGGAACGCGCCCAGGCGTTGTAGCCCTCAGAAAAGAAAAGTAAATCCCCAGCCCTTTGATGGCTTCTTCATCTCCTATAACTTTTCATTCTCTTAATAAGCAGCGATCATAAATTATCATATACAATATCCCAACAAAAAAGCCACATCAAAACTGATATGGCTCTTTTTATTAGTGGTGCTATATTTTTAAGCTAAACTCTTCGTTTCCTTAATTATCGCTTCTGCCGTTGCACTACCAACCTGCACCAGCGGTAACCTTACGGCATCACCGCAAATACCCAACTCCTTTAACGCTGTTTTTACACCGGCCGGGCTACCATCGGCAAACATCAGGCGGGTAAATTCTATCAGGTCATAGTGGGCTTTATGAGCGCCTTTATAATCGTTATTAAGCAGCAGCCGCACCATATCTGATAGCCGGCGGGGCAGGGCATTGCCAATTACAGATATTACCCCTACGGCGCCTAAAGCCATCATAGGCAAAGTAACCGGGTCATCGCCCGATATGAATAAGAAGTCTTCGGGCTTATCCCTCATCAGCTGGTTAAACAAATCGAAATTACCCGATGCTTCTTTAATGCCAATTATATTTTTAAAATCATTTGCCAGGCGCACGGTTGTAGCGGCACTTATGGTGCTGCCTGTACGGCTGGGTACGTTATACAAAATAATGGGCAAAGCCGCATTTTCGGCTAAGGCTTTATAATGCTGGTAAATACCCTCCTGTGTTGGTTTATTGTAATGCGGGCTGGATGATAAAATAGCGTCGTAACCGGCAGTATTGAATGATTTTATTTGCTCAACAACCTCGTGCGTATTGTTGCCGCCAATACCCGCAACTAAACCCACGCGCTTGTTTACTACTTCGGCGGTAAAGGCCCAAACCTGCTTTCGCTCAGCCTCGCTCAATGTGGCGCTTTCGCCGGTTGTACCTAATGATACCAGGTATTCCACCCCGCCATCAATCAAATGTTCAATCAGGGTTCGCAACCCCTCGTAGTCAACTTGACCATCCGCCTGAAAAGGGGTCACCATGGCTACCCCTGTTCCGTAAAATATATTCATGAGTTAAATTAAAGGATGCTAATATAGGGAGTTAGTTTTGAGTAGTTAGTATCTTTTTTTAGTATCAAGTAGTTAGTAGCAAGTAGCAAGACTTTTTTTGGACGGTTGGCCTTCTGACTATCGGACGTTGGGGCTGTTGGACTATCGGACTTTCGGCTTATCGGACAAAAAGCTTTCTGGCTTTTCCCCTGTAGCTGTCTTGATACTTACTACTTGATACTTACTACTTCCCACGCCGCAGCTGTCTTACTACTTGATACTTGATACTTGATACTTGATACTTGATACTTGATACTTGATACTATACTTGCTACTAAAGAGCAACTCCCACCCTCAACGCATTCCTGATGTTACTGCCGGTATTATAGCTTCGACCGTACATTACGCGTATTAAGCCGCGCTGGATGCCGAAGCCCAGTTCAGTATAGTTTTTAAGGGCCGGGGTCGAGAGGTAATTTACGTTGATGATTTCCTGCAACTTCAGGTTTCTTAAAATGGGAATCTTGTTGGTTATAAAACCCGAAAAATTGTGTTCCAGGTGGCCTTCCAGGTATTTATCGGCTGTGCTGAAGGTGTAGTAATCTAACAACAAAAAACGGTTGAGCGATGGTTTGTACACGTGGGTTTGGTCGCCATCAAAGTGTTTATAATCGGGGAAGTAGATTTTGTTTGCGTTGATAAACTTGCCTGCACCAATAAAAAAGGAGCTTTGTCCGTAAAATCCAAGGTCGATATCCGATTTAGATATATCGGCGCTTAGCTGGTCGTAATCTACATCGCTGCTCAGCACGCCGCTCATCCCTTTAGTGTAATTAAAGCCGATGGTTGGATATTTTGAGGGCAGGTACCTGCGGCCAAAAGGGTAGGTTTCGTACCTGTTGCTAAAATCGTAACTGGTGCGGGCGCTTATTTTAAAAGATTGATTTTGGGGAAACAACGGCACATTCTGTGTTGGTAATAGCGGATTATTTGAAGTAAACTGCCTGTCGTTTTTATTAAAAAAGCTATAATCGGTTGTGTTGGGCAGCCATTTACGGTTAGCCCATTCTACATAGGCACCGGCCTGCCAGCCACCACTAATACGGCCGGCAAGTGATGCCGATGCAAATTGTTTTTGGTAAAGTTTCTGGAAATTCTCTCGCCTGAAAAGCGTATAAACCGAATTTACAAATGCTGATACCGGCTGCAGGTTGTTAAGATCGGTAACGTCTGATCCAGCGTTAAAACTCAACGTCATACGTTTTACCGGGAGGGAAACACTGGCAACACCCCCAAACAGGTGGTTGCCAAAGCCGTAACGCACCCGGGCATTTACGGCTATAAAGCGGTTATCAACCGTATCAATCATTTTGGTAAAGCCAACGCCATAGTTAATAACAAAGCCTTCTACGGTGTTGTACAATACCGAGTTTAGCACACTGTTGTAATGGAAGTATTCTTTTTTGTAACGGTTACGCGTATCGATACCGGTTAATAGCAGGTTGGTTAGTTTAAAGGTATTGTTGGCCTTGTCCAACGAGTCGAGGTACGGTTTTGACTCCCGTTTAATGGCCAGTTTTCCTTTTACTTCGTAATCTTTCTTTTCCTCGTCGGTAAGTGGAATAGGGCGTTCCTGTGCCCAGTAAACCGAATCCTTATCATGCCCTTTGGTAATGTTGATGCGTTCTGCAAAGTCTTTTTTGTTGAGTACCGGCGCCAGGTCGTAGTTTTTATATACGCTTATAAAATATCCACCCAGCTTAAAGCCAAAAACACCACCCGTAAATTCAAACTTAATGGTGGCCGGCATCCATACTTTGTTATTAACGGGATAAAACTGCTGGCTTATCTTCAGCGTATCCACATAATTGATATTGGATTTTTTGGTGATAAAGAGCTGAAGTGAGGCAATGCGCCAGCTGTCGTCTAAAATATAAATATAGCCTTCAAAACAGGGATCGTAACCACGCTTTGGCGTTACCTGGATTTTGTTAATAGTTTCGCCGTTTTCAATAGTGATCCCTATCAGTTTATAATTATAGTAAAATAAAGCATTTTCGGCTATTGGCGATACCAGCGGGCGGTTGCTCAGGCGTTTCCAATTTTCAAAATTCTGGTAAAAGTTCACCAGCATATCTGAGGCCCGGTTAAAGCTAAAGGCCCGGTTATAGCCCGATACTTTTGACGATACCTGTACCTCGTGCACCAAATCGGGCTGCATGAAGCTATATTTCGATTCAGACTCCGACAAGTAAACTATCCCGGTACGGCTGGAATCAAGCCCAGCCTCGCTGGTTGCTTTTTGTACATCAAAGCCCATGAACTTTTTAGGGGCGGCCAATAATTTTTGCATGCCTTTGATGTAAATATCGCAGGTATAAGCTTTTACCTCGTTTAAATAGGTTTTTCGTTTTTTTATAGCCTTGCGGATAATGGCGTAAGCCGGATCTTCGCCGCCTGCGTGTATGGTGATGTCTTTAAGCTGGTAAGTTTCCGTTTTAAGGCTGATATTGATAACCTGGTTTTGGCTAAGCGCTATCTGTTTAACTTGCTGCCCATAACCTACGGCTTTAAACTGCAACTCATAATTGCCTGGCGCCAATTGCAGGATATATGTGCCCTCGCTGTTGGCCGAAACGCCCTTAGTGGTATTTTTTACGTATACAGAAGCAAATGGGATGGAGTGGTTGCGCTCATCGGTTATTTTACCGCTGACACTAAACTGTTGTGAAAATACACGGATACTTAAACCGATAAACAGAACTAACAGTAAGCTTAATTTCATTTAGTTTAGTTTACACTAAGATGTAGCTTATTTACTAAATGTTACGCCGGTTAATTGTTAAATTATGTGAAATACGCGTGATGCACAAATTTAGGATGCCTCTTTTGACGGGCTTACATCCTTAGTGCCTAATGAATTGCGGACTTTGTTTTTTAAGTTCCAATCATCAATGTCAACTAATCCGGGTTTGGTTTGATAGTGATTGTTGTATTTAGGACACCTGACTATAAAGGACCCTCTTTCCTGCTCAATCACAGGCCTTGCACCACAATCTTTACAAGGCTCAACAAAAATGTTTGCCTGAATTTGAGTAAAACCTTTCATAACTGAATTAATTTTTAGGCCCGTAATTAAGCGGAGTATAGTTGGATAACTTTATAAAGTTACGTAAATATTATTATCAGGGTTTTTACTTAATTAAAAAAAAGCATTTAAAGTCATTATTAAAGCTACAAATTGCTATTGACCCTTCCCTAATTTGATTCAAATCAAAGTATTCGTGTTTTTTATAATTGCAATAAATTTTCGGGCTCAAACATAAAAAGCCCGCTCATTTTGAAGAACGGGCTTTCAATACCAGTAGCTATCAGGCTTATTTACCCAATTTAGCTTTTAGGTTTTCGTCAATTGCTGCCAAAAACTCTTCGGTGTATAAATAATCTGTACCATGCTCAACTTTTGGTTTAATAGTGATGGCCAAATCTTTAGTCATTTTACCGCTTTCTACAGTTTCAATACAAACCTCTTCCAAAGCTTTACAAAAATCTATCAGTTCCTGGTTTTTATCCAATATGCCGCGAAACTCCAGACCTCTTGTCCATGCAAAAATAGATGCAATGGGGTTGGTGGATGTTGGTTTACCAGCCTGGTGCTCGCGGTAATGGCGGGTAACCGTACCGTGTGCGGCTTCGGCTTCCATAACTGTACCATCGGGCGTAACAAGGGTTGATGTCATTAAACCTAATGAACCAAAACCTTGTGCTACGGTATCAGATTGTACGTCGCCATCATAGTTTTTACAAGCCCAAACAAAGTTGCCATTCCATTTTAAGGCCGATGCAACCATGTCGTCAATTAAACGGTGCTCATAAGTGATACCTGCTTCAGCAAATTTTGCTTTATAATCGTTTTGATAAATCTCTTCAAAAATATCTTTAAAACGGCCATCGTATTTTTTGAGGATGGTATTTTTGGTTGATAAATACAAAGGCCAGCCTTTCATCAATGCCTGGTTAAAGCATGCATGTGCAAAGCCTTTGATAGATTCATCAGTATTATACATGGCCAATGCTACGCCGTCACCTTTAAAGTTAAACACTTCAAATGATTGCTCTGTACCGCCATCTTCGGGGGTAAAAGTGATTGTTAGTTTTCCTTTTCCTTTGGTAACAAAATCGGTAGCACGGTACTGATCGCCAAAAGCATGGCGGCCAATACATATTGGGGCTGTCCAGTTTGGTACTAAACGTGGTACGTTTGCCATAACAATAGGCTCACGAAAAACAGTACCATCCAAAATATTACGAATAGTACCATTTGGCGAACGCCACATTTGTTTTAAGCCAAATTCTTCAACACGTGCTTCATCAGGAGTGATAGTTGCACATTTAATACCTACACCATATTTTAAAATAGCATTTGCGGCATCAACGGTTACCTGGTCGTTGGTTTCATCACGATACTCAATACCTAAATCGTAATATTTGATATCCAGATCAAGATAAGGGATTATTAATTTGTCTTTGATGAATTTCCAGATGATCCGGGTCATTTCATCGCCATCCAGCTCAACTACCGGATTTTCTACTTTAATTTTTGACATAGCTGACGTTGTTTTCTTTATTTTAATGGCTTCAAATATATTAATTTGAGTTTATCAAACTAACTAAATAGCATATGAAAATAATTGATGGCTGTATAATGACGATTTATTGTAACAGTTTATTGTTTTTATAAACTTTGATGCTATTTTTATAAAATTAAACGTTATTACCTCAACGGGCTGGCAAACCAACGCCCTGTTACTTGTATTATGATAAAATTCATCACTCAAACCGCCCTGATAATAGCCCTTTGTACAATGTCGTTTTTTGCTAAAGCCCAGGCGGGATATGATTACGCCCAATATGACATTGGCACGGCGGTAGGTGTTAACGCTGCTGCTATGGCCGATGTAAATACAATTACTGCTACCCCGTCTGTCCATTTTAATTTTAATTACAACCAAAGCCCTTTTGTTAATTACGTTTTTGAACTACAGGTTGGCCGTTTAGAAGGAGGCACGCTGGAGTCATCATCGGGCAGGAAGTTTGAAAACCACTTTACTGCCTTTTCATTCAGGGGACAGTTACAGGCCGGCGAGTTTCTGGATTATTCTTCAAGCCAGTTCATGAATGTGATGAAAAACTGGTATGCCTCGGCCGGTATCGGTTATATTTCAAACCATATTGTGTCAAAAACCGATGATAAACGGGGCCTTCAATACACACCTGCGGGTGATAATAATGCCCAGGTGCCTTTTTTGCCTGCAAGAATTGGGTATGAATTTAAGCTGTATAATCAATATAGCCAGCCAAGCGTTAAAATAGACCTGGGCTTTCAATACAATTTTATATTTGGCGATAATTTAGATGGTTATACATCGGCACATAACAACGATGCTTATGCCCAATTTACCATCGGCGTTAAATTTGCCATTGGCGGCGTTACATCATACCGTAAACAAATCCATTATTAAAAATATTGAGGCGGCCGGAGTGCATAATTGCATTCCTTGCATTGCCCGTTTTTTAAAATTACAAGATAGTTTCTTTAATTCCGGATTGTGATTTCTTAAGTTTTGTTGTTTTTTTGGCAAGGTTTTTACTGTATCTTTAATTACAAATTACAAAACCTATGAACATTCAAAATATCAACCCCGGCGATGAAGATGACGATGCATTAACCGATGATGCCAGCGACCGCGACCTAGCGTTAAAAGATGAACTTGGTGAAACTATAGACAAGGAGGACCTGAATTATAATGAAGATGAGGATAGCTTTGAGTATGATGTAAAAAGCGACGATCCGGACTACGATCATCCCGATCCTTACAAAACATCGGTAAAAAATGGCGAAGATATGAACTCCACTTATGACGAAGCCAATCCTTACGACGCAGCCGATGGCGAATATGCCAATAAAAGGTCAATTGAAACAGATGTGGATGATTTAGGCATGCATATTGACGATGGCGATATTGTAGAAGTAGATGCCGCCGATGCCGCTCTGTCGCACACACCAGAGGATGACCGCGACGACCTGGACGAAGAAGGATATCCTAAGAATATTTGAGCGAGAATATTTGAGCGGTGAGTGAACAGTTGTGAGTAGTGAAGAGCGTGTAAAGATAGTGGAGAATTTTGACTATATTGATGGATCATTTTTCACAACTCACAACTCACAACTCACAACTCACAATACGTTAATCAAAATCGAGATTAAAGCGATTCCTCAATTCCATCAACTCCGGATTTCGCGAGGCCATATACTGAAATTTTTCTATTGATGTATAGGGCTTACGTACAACTTCCTGCTCATCAACCCGGGCGTTTACTTCGATAGTAAAGTTATTTAATTTACTGCGCAAAAAGTTATGCATTCCGGGGCGCTCTTCCCTGAATAAGTTTTCCTGTACTTTATTGCCCACCAAAATTTCAAATTCGTATGGCTTTATCATCCGTGGCGCATTTGAGGTAAAAATGGTTACCAGGTTTTTTTTACCATCCGCTTTTACCTTAGCTGCAAAATCGCTCCAGTATTTTAAAAAGCTATCCATGGTAAAATCTTCGCGGGCATCTCCCTTTAAGTAAGGATCTTCTTCCTCCAGTATTTCCTCTTCCGTTTTACCCGTGTCAGTTAATGAAGGGGTTAATGTACTCCGGATCGGCATGATGATCTTGGGCTTCTCCGTAGCAACAGCCACCACTTCTTTTACCGGCTCCGGATGATTTGGAGGAGCGGATGGGCCGTTGGTTCCCGGAGTTTTATTGTAAACTGGCTGCGCATCGCTCAAAACCGTGGTTTCATCAACTACTTTGCTTGCCTTCGTGGGCGCTATTGCTGGGGTATCAGGTTTTTTTTTTAATCCCCCATCTGTAATGGACGTTGCTGCAGGCGGCGTGGTGGCCATATTAAAGGCCGATGGCAAGTGGCACATTTTGAGCAAGGCCAGCTCAACTTGCAGCCTTTGGTTTTTGCTTAGCTTATAACTGATATCGCACTGGTTGGCAATATTCATGGCCGATAGCAGGAACGATACCGAGCCCGCCTGCGATTGTTGCAGATATTTGTTTTTTATACCCTCACTTACTTCCAATAACTTTAAAGTTGATTGATCTTTACTTACCAGCAGGTTACGGAAGTGTTCGCTTAAGCCGGCAATAAAGTGCGCCCCATCAAAACCGCGCGACAAGATCTCGTCAAAAAACAACAGCACTTTGGCCGTATCCTCTTTGAGCAGGCTTTCGGTTATGTTAAAATAATAATCGTAATCAAGTATGTTCAGGTTATCAATAACCGAGCGGTAAGTAACCTTGCCGCCCGAGAAACTTACAATCTGGTCAAACATCGATAGCGCGTCCCTTAAACCGCCATCAGCCTTCTGGGCAATGATGTGCAGGCCATCCGGTTCGTAACTAATACTCTCCTTGCCGGCTATGGATGCCAGGTGCGCGGCCATGTCATCAACTCTGATTCGGTTAAAATCAAATATCTGGCAACGGGATAATATAGTAGGTAGTATTTTGTGCTTCTCGGTAGTAGCCAATATAAATATGGCGTAATGGGGTGGCTCTTCCAGTGTTTTCAGGAAAGCATTAAAAGCTGCCTGCGATAGCATATGCACCTCATCAATAATATACACCTTGTAACGGGCCGCCTGTGGCGGTATACGCACCTGTTCAATCAGGCTGCGGATATCATCTACCGAGTTATTGGATGCGGCATCAAGTTCATGCACATTAAAAGAATTGCCGTTTTCAAAGGCTTTGCATGATGGGCATTCGCCGCAGGCCTCGCCATTGGGCTGCAAATTGGTACAGTTAATAGTTTTAGCCAGGATGCGGGCGCACGTAGTTTTGCCCACACCACGCGGACCGCAGAACAAAAATGCCTGTGCCAGCTGGTTGTTTTTAATAGCGTTTTTGAGCGTATTGGTTATGTGCTGCTGACCAACAACGGTTTCAAAAGTAGCCGGGCGATACTTACGGGCCGAAACAATGAAATTATCCACAGCACGAAGTTAACAAGAAAATGCCTTATGTTAAAGAGACAAACGGGCTATTGTTAAGATAAAATTACCAACACTATTGCAAATCATCATCCGGCAGATGATCGTCGTCCTCCGGGTCGGGTTCGTCAATATTATCGCCTGCCGGTATTTCATGCAGATCACTTTCGGCATCCAGTTGGTCGTCAAAATCTTCGTCGTCTTCATCATCCCAGTCACCTTCAATCTCATCATCGTCCCGGGGCGGTAATGAAATTACACCATCAATTAAAATATCACTTACAATATACTGCATAATTAACATTTGACGGATGGTATATTAATAACCATCAAAGTATCATAAAACGTGCCAATTTAACAACTTATTTATAGGAATGATTTTGACACCTTCAATATAACTCCAAATGAATCGTATAGTAACCCTCCACGGTCATATCCAATGTCATAACCTATATTATAACCATTTTGTAAAGATCTTGTCCCCTCTATATAGGTGGAAAGTTGATTTACCTTTTTAAATAAACCGAAGCTGCCCGGTGTAATTATATCCCCCCCAGATCCTCTAAAATTATCGGCTCCCGTCATATAATTACCTAAGTTTTTACTATATGATAGCTTTATGGTGTAGGTCCATTTAAATGCATCAATTTGTGCCGCCACATGAAAAGCTGTAACCCTGTTATTTATAAAATACTCTTTTTCATACGAGGCTAAATTCGCACGGGCATCATTAACTGTTGTAATAATTGGAGTACCTAATCCTAATCCTTTATATGACCAGCCTTCGCTGTATTCGTAATTGTTGTAGTAATTTTCATATCCGGAAGCTGTGCTTTTAGCACTTAGTCCCCCAGCCTGATTACCGGTATATAAAACCTCGACAACTATTTTTCTCCAATTAAAATTACCATCGTTTTCCTTATAGTTCGTTAAGCTCAAGCCATTCAACCCATCAGCAATATTGGCAAGAGATGATAGTCCACCTTTGTCATATAAATTTTGGCGATAAATCAACAGTTTAGCGCCGTCAAATTTATACCCTGCCCCAATATCAAATGACCCTAAATGATTACCCACTTTAGAGTGGTGATAAACCTTACCTGATAACACGTACCATAAAGTTTGGGAACCGGAAAGGCTATATGATGGGAATATTTCCTTTTCATCGCCCCACAAGGTTTCGTGATTAAAACCAATTTGGAAGTTAAATCGCCAGCTCGGCTTCCCTATTTGTACATATATCTGACTTTCAGCATAATATGCATTTGATTTATTAGTTAGGGCATGGCTATACTCAATTCCAACGTTACCAACGTAGCCAACGGCTAATGAACTTTTCAAAGCAAATAATTTACCTAAGATGGGTAAACTATAATATTCTGGTATTCCTATCTTTACTTTGGGGATGCCTAATGCGTTGCCGGATATCGGGAATGATCCGGAGGACAAAGTAGAATCGACCAATCCCACGATGTCTTTTGAGCGCCCAACTTTTAACTCGACAATACCGGCATGGGCTTTAACAAATCCTTCAATCAGTATGAACTGACTTGTTTTGCCTGCATTGCCCCTACCTTGAAACGAAGCGCCCCAGCCGAACGTCTTAGTGGTATCATAATCCTTTCGGATGCTGCCAATTATGCTGCCAGAAGTACCGGAAAGCGGAATACTGCCAAATTGATTTGATCTTAACCAAAAAGGTACGGTGCCGTTGGTAGTTTCAATACCCTGGGCTTCTAAGCTAATATGAACATCTTTTTCCTGGGACCGGGCTACCGAATAAACGGAAACAAAAGCTGCAAATAGAAATACTTTCTTCATATTACGATGTCTGATTATTTTAAGGGGGTGGATAAAAACACAACTTTCAATTGCAACTTTTACATCCTATAAATGAATGCATTAACAAAAAAATAACGTTTAAGCCATTTTTTTAACTAAAAGAACGAAAAAATCAATCCTATCGATAGAAATCGAAATTTATATCATAACAAGATTTTTTTTAAATTATTGTTTTAAGAAAGTTTTAACTTAAGTGAAATATCTATTTAAGCCGGTTGCAGGATCATAAATTCCCCTGTTTTTTGTTTAATAAAAACAGGAGATAATAATACTGTATGCGCATTGCTTTTTTAAATATTATCACTACATTTGCAGCCCCGTAATAGCGGGTAATTAATTAAAAATCAAAGTATAATAATGCAACAGTACGAAATCGTGATCGTTCTAACCCCGTTGTTATCAGTAGAAGTTGCTGCCGAGGCTAACGCCAAATTCAGCAAAATCTTAACTGATGGCGGAGCCGAAATTGTCCAGGAGGATAATTGGGGTTTGAGAAAATTAGCGTACCCTATTCAAAAAAAGACTACAGGGTACTATCACTTAACTGAATTTAAGGCTCCGGGTGAATTAATTAACAAATTGGAGGTTGAATTAAGGCGCGATGAGCGTGTTTTGCGTTTCCTGACCATTGCTTTAGATAAGCATGCTGTAGCGTACAACGACAAAAAACGCAGCGGTGCCTTTAACAAGAAACCTAAAGCAACAGAGGAGGCTTCAAAATAATGGCAAACGAACAAATTAAATACGTTACCGCTCCAAAGGTGGAGGATAACCGTAAAAAATACTGCCGTTTTAAAAAAAATGGTATTAAGTATATCGACTACAAAGACGCTAACTTTTTATTAAAGTTCATTAACGATCAGGGTAAAGTATTACCACGCCGTTTAACTGGTACTTCATTAAAATTCCAGCGTAAAGTGGCCCAGGCTGTTAAACGTGCACGCCACATTGGTTTATTACCTTACGTTACAGATTCATTAAAATAATAGGAGATTTAAGAAATGGAAGTTATTTTAAAACAAGATGTAAAAAACCTGGGTGATAAAGACGATGTAGTAAACGTTAAACCAGGTTATGGCCGTAACTACCTTTTACCTAAAGGCTTCGCCATATTAGCTACACCAAGTGCACGCAAAGTTTTAGCTGAAAACTTGAAACAAGCTCAGTTTAAACAAGAAAAAATCCGCAAGGATGCCGATGCAATTGCTGCCCGTTTAGAAGGCGTTAAATTGAACATTGGCGCTAAAGCCGGTGAAAGCGGAAAAATCTTCGGTGCTATCAATACCATCCAGGTTGCTGATGCATTGAAAAAAGAAGGTTTTGAGGTTGACCGTCGCCGTATCACCTTTGATCAGGAGCCTAAGTTTGTTGGTGATTACATCGCAAACATTAACCTGCACAAAGAAGTTAAGGTACAAGTTCCTTTCTCGGTAGTAGCTGAGTAATTTATATTTCGGAATTCGGATTTTCGATTTCGGATTCTGAGTTAATTTTTAGAATTTTAAAAGGTGTTTTGCAATGCAAAACACCTTTTTCATTTATAGAAAACTTATTATAATAGTGCAGCGCAATTATAACTCATCCAAATTATCCAATTCAAAGCCGGGTAAAAGAAGTTCGGTATCAAAAAGCAGGTTTAACGGTATATTTAAACTTGTTTTCCGGGTTTTTAAGTTGGGATTTATCCTCTTTTTCGGGCTTAGTTTATTTGGCGTACTGCTGTTTCGGTTTGTGCGGCCACCTTTTACCTGGCTGATGATTGAACGAGGCTTTCAGCAAAAGGCTCGTGGCGTTGATTGGAAGATAGATAAGCAATGGGTAAGTTTCGACGAGATATCTGACAACATGAAACGCGCCGCCGTAGCTGCCGAAGACCAAAGCTTTTTGGAACACCATGGTTTCGATTTCCACGCCATTGAAAAGGCAATCGAAAAAAACGCGCACAGCAAAAAACTCATAGGCGGTAGTACCATATCGCAACAGGTAGCTAAAAACGTTTTCTTGTGGGAAGGCCGCTCGCTATTACGCAAGGGCATCGAGGCTTATTTTACCGTGCTGATAGAAGTTTTCTGGAGCAAGAAACGCATCATGGAGATGTACCTGAACGAAATTGAAATGGGAGATGGTATATACGGCATCGAAGCTGCCTCGCAGGCCTATTTTCACAAGCATGCATCGGAACTAACCAGGCACGAAGCTGCTGCTATAGCGGTGATATTCCCAAGCCCGCTTAAATGGTCGGCAACAAAACCTACCCGGTATTTAAAACACAGGCAATATTTGATCATGAAAAACATGAAGAGGCTGGGACCGTTGGATTTTTAGCTCCCTAACCCACTGAAGGGGGAACAACAGTTACATTTAACATGGCCTTTTATGAACTTTCGTTCCCCCTTCAGGGGGCTAGGGGCTTCGCTTTTATTTATACTTCCAATGCCTGGATTTGCCTTCAGCCAGCCATTCGGCAGCAGTTTCCATACGCTTTTGGCGGGTAGCTTCGCTTTTAGCATCTACAATCCACTCTACATATTCTTTTTTATGCGAGTAGCTAAAACGATCAAAGTTTAGGCTGGCATTGGGGTAAGCCTTTAAAAACTCGGTGAAGTATTCGGGGATAACCAATTCGGTTTTGGGGGCCGATGCCTTTTTTATTGCTTCGGGTGTTTTTTTGCCGCTTTCGTTTAAGGCAATGGCTTGCCGGATAAAATCCTGTAATATCTCCTTTGACGGCAGATCGTCTATTTTAGTTATCCGTCCAAAGCTGCCGGCAGATCCATCTCCAATACTCAGCGCGTTATAGGGATCATTCAATAACGTTGCCTTCCAAAAACCGAATGAACAGTGCTCTTTAAAAGCCGCCATTTGGCATACGGGGCCTTTATAATCAAAAAAGGGGAAACCCCATTTTACTGTTTCCATCAATACAGGCGACGTTTCATGTACAATTTCCCTGATGTATTCCAGGATTGGTTTGGCAAAATCGGCGGCCTTTTCAATAAAAGCATCCACCCGGCTATCGTATTGTTCCATAAAATAAATTTAGTAACAAATTGTTAAATCGCAACCGCTTGCAACGTTTAAGAGATAATTTGCATCTTAGCTAAAGCAGATAATTTCGTTACATAAAACCTTATAAAGCCATGGCTATAAGAGTATTCAGGTTATTCACAGGAATCATAATATTGGCTTTTACTATCAGTACCGGTTACTGCCAGGTAAAATCCACCTCGCCCAGTCCGTTTACTGATAAGGATATGGTTTCATGGGATTACGGCTCAAAAACCATTGGCGAAGATTATACCATTTATGTACATTTCCCGCCGGGGTATGATACCACGAAAACTAAATACCCGGTACTGTACATGACCGATGGCGACTGGAACATGACCGTTGCCATGAATTGCTTTAACATGCTAAGGCAGGACTATAAAACTACCGAAGCCCTGATAGTTGGTATAGGTTACGGCAACCGCCCCAACAAACGTAACCGCGACCTTAACCCCGAGACCGGTGGATCAAAATTCATATCGTTTATTGAGCAGGAAGTAATACCTTTTATACAAAGCAAATACAGGGTTAATGATAATAAGGCTTTATATGGCTATTCATTCGGGGGCATGTTTACCACTATGGTATTATTTGGCCATCCCGGTTTGTTTAATATGATATTTATAGGCGCACCCGGTAATACCGGGAGGGAGCTCATACCATCGGCGCAAAAATACTTTACAACCCATACCGACCTTAATTGCCAGGTGTTTTTAGGCGTGGGATCATATGAGCACGAAAACGCAAAAAACGTTGAGCAGTTTACCGCTTACATGAAAAAGCAAAACTGTAAAAACCTGAATATTGATTTTGCAATTACCCCGGGTGCAAATCATGGCGCAGCCCTGGCACAGGTAATGCAAAACGCCATAGCCTTTGCGTATTGCCAAAAACATAAAGCAATCATGCTAACTGCAAAAGAACTTGAACCGTACAGCGGTAATTACAAGGTAGCCGGCGATGAAAAAGACACGTTTAAAGTGTACCTGTCGGGAGGTAAACTTTACTTTAAACAAAATGACCAGTTACCCCAGGAATTTGCACCTTATGCCAAAGATTCATTTTTTATGTATGAGGATGAAAAAGCCGACATTAACTTCAAAACAGAAAATGGCAAAAAGTATTTAGTATTTAACTTTCCAGGTGAAAAGCCGGTACGACTGGATAGGGTTAATTGATGCCAAATTCAGCCTGAAAGCGATTTTGGTACAGAACAGCTTTTGGCAGAGCATTTGCCTATGTTAAACCGATAAATCGTGTATTAAGGGTTACATCAGAAAAGCTCTTTGATTAGCTTCAACAGGAATTGTTTGTTTATAGTGCTTTCTTCACTTTTATCATATAGCGTAAGCATATTGATAAATATGTTTTCGTCAGCCTGGCTAACAAGATAGGTTATTATTCTATATCCACCACTTTTCCCTTTGCCTTTACTTTTTATGGCCAATCTCATCTTAAATAATCCTCCGCCTAAATCAGCACCTTGTTTTGGGTTATTAATTAGCTGCTCTTGAAGCTTTTCGAGATCCTCAGACAGAGACGGGTGCTTTTTCTTTAAATCCTTAGCTTTTTTGATGAAAATAGGCGTATATCTTATTAGACATCTTATATATCCTTAAGGCTAAGTGGTTCTATCTCGCCGGATTGGATCTGTTTTACTTGGTTTAATGCTGTAGCTATTTCCCGAGTAAGTTCACTTTCTTTTGGCAACTCAATAACTTTTGCTTTGAATTTCTTCAAGATCGTTAGCAGCATCTCTGCATCGCTATCTTTTACTTGTACAGTGAAAGTTGTCATATACAAATTTAATGATTATCAACCATTAACCAAATCCCTGAACAACTGGATATGCCAGCTGTTTTTAAATGGCACCTCCCATTTGGTTTCCAGTTCGGTAAGGTTTTGTACCATATTGTTGTATACAATTGTTTCGGTATTTATTTTGCCTTGTTTCAGCATATCTTCAAACGCGTGGCGGGGCAGGGATAAAATTTCTTCGCCATCGCGGTAGGCCAGGTTAAACCTATCGAACAGGTTGATGTTAAAATGCTGTTCGATATTCTGCATAAAATGCACCGATTTATCAATAGAGCAACCACTGGCGCCCGCCTGGCTTTCGTCAACAATCAGTATCAAAAAACGGTTGTAACGCACCTCGCCTTTAGCCTTTAGCTGGTTGTTGTGCGCAGTCCATCCGGTGGTGAATTTATCCAGTTCCTGCTGAATTTGTTGTACCACTTCGTCGGTTAATTTTTTGTCAGCCTGGTAGATCCAAACTCTTGAATGTTGAGAAAATTCCATTTACAAAAATATCAATTTATTAACTTAGGGTAACATTTTGTTGTCATGAAAACATCAATCTTGTGGTTAATAAAAAAAGTTGCAGTTGTTATGGCGATTTTGGCCCCCAGCTGCTTAATTTACGGTTTTAAACCAGGTTTTGGCGACCAGGAGTGGCTAACCTGGAGTAATAAATGCCTCACAGAGTCGTTTAACCCGCCGCCGGATATCGCATTGAAAAAGTGGGAATTAACACTTACCAACGATTATTTTTTGCGTTTAAGGAAAACTTATCAACATGACCGGCAAGAGTATTTTTCGTTCAGTTTACACCGCCTCAACAACGTGGAATACCAGGGCAGCGACACCACCGGAACCCTTAAACTAAGCACCTTAACCGACGATATTATTGTACAAACTTACGAAGACCCCAAGGGTGACCTGGACTCGATGGCTACCGCTATTGAGCTGCCGGTAAAACACATGAGCCCGGCAAGGTTGGATAGCTTAAAAACAGCATTGAATTATTTTAAGGCGAAAAGTTTATGAGATTCGGACTGATACTTGCGGGAGAACACCGCTTTTATCCTGGAGATAGCGCAAAAAGTGGCCCGGGGACATGGCGACAGACACCCCGACCTCATTAAGGTTGCAGAACTGTTCGCACGGAATCGAGGCTACGCCACCCTCCATCATTAAAATCTTTTGATTTGGCTGGTGCTTCATCGCCCCCTGGTAAATTTCCAGTTATAATCAAATAGTTGCTTTCGTTCAACACTATTTTGATTTTGAGCGAGGCTAAAAGTGCTGCCGGCCAAAAGCAAAAAGAAGGCCATAAATATCGCTTTCATAAAAATGAGCGTGTTTTTGAATTATAGAATAAGGCATTTCAATGTAGTCTTTAGCCAAAAGTCTTAAGCACTAAGTCAAAAGAGAATAAATTTAACTTTTTACTTACCACTTAGTACTATTAACATAACATTAGCTGTGAGGCCACTCAATATTTACTTAACTGAAATTTTCAGTTTCTGAATGATGTTACGTGATGAATTACCTAACTGAAGAATAAACTCGCCGGCTTCCACTTTCCAGCCTTTTTTTGTTTCGTCATAAAAAGCCAAATCCCCAACTTTTACATCCAGCTCAACTGTTTTCGTTTCGCCTGGTTGCAGGAAAACTTTTTGGAAAGCTTTCAATTCTTTTTCAGGGCGCAAAACCGAACTAACCGGATCGCTTACATATAATTGCACAACTTCGGCCCCGTAACGGCTGCCTGTATTTTTGATAGTGAATTTTGCGTGGATGATTTCACCCTTTTTATAGCTTGATTTATCTGTGGAAAGTTTGCTGATAGAAAAATCAGTATAGGAAAGCCCATAACCAAAGGGAAACTGTGGTTCTATTTTTTTAGTGTCGTACCAACGATATCCAACCAGTATGCCCTCTTTATATTCGGCCGTTGCGCCTTTGCCCGGATATGTATCCAGATTAAACGCGGGTGAATCATGTAACGAAACCGGGAAGGTAAACGGCAGCTTTCCCGACGGATTGATGACACCTTTTAATACGTCGGCCAGTGCATTGCCGGCTTCTGAGCCGTTAAACCACGACCAAACAACCGCATGGTTAGTTTTTTTGATTTCATTCAGATTATATGGGGCGCCGGCCATGATTACAATAATGGTATTGGCATTGACGGCCGTGACCGCGTTAACCAGTGCCTGTTCGCCAAAAGGCAGTTCCAGGCTTTTACGGTCATGGGCTTCACTTTCATATTCACGATTGGACCCGATACATAAAATGGCGACATCGCTGGTTTTTGCAAGCGCTACGGCCTCATCAATCAGTTTTTGATCGGGCTGGTCGTAACCACGATTTTTTTCATCACTATTACACTATTA